>NZ_JBWKKH010000038.1:34383-89208 GCF_056431645.1 Saccharopolyspora sp. NPDC045839 | reverse complement strand
TCGGGTTCAGCCCACCGTCACACAGTTGGTTCTTCACTTGCCCCTCCCCCCCCCCCCCCCCCCCCCCCCCCCCCCCCCCCCCCCCCCCCCCCCCCCCCCCCCCCCCCCCCGCCCCTTCAGAGCCAGACGAGGCGGAGGTCGCGGATCAACGAGAAGCACTCCAGCGCGCCTTCGGCGGAGTCGGAGTTGCCGGTCCAGCCGTGCGGGCTGACGAACACCGCGCCCGGACCGTCGGCGCCGGGAGCACGGCGAAAGTCCAGGCCCCACAGGTAGATCCGCGCGTCGGTGACCCCATCACCATCGCGCGCGACTTCGCACAACGCGAACTTCCTCGGCTGGTAAGCCCCGGCCAAGTCCTCCAGCACCGCCGGAAGCTCGTCCTCACCCCACGGGCCCAGCGAAAAACGCCGCTCCAACATCCCGACTCCCATCTGCCGATCAACCTGAAAGAAGGTTAGCGAGAAACTTGCTCGTTAACAGTCGCTGATCCGGGTGGTCGATCTTCCGGTAACCGATTTGGGTGCAGCGGGGTGCCAAGATGAGCGGCATGGCGATGTCCCCGGACCCGAAGGTGCTCAAGATCCAGATCGGGATCGAGTTGCGCCGCTTGCGCGAGAACGCAGGTCACACAGCAGCCGAAGCAGCAGGGGCCCTGGGCGGCGCGGTACCCAAGATCAGCAAGATCGAGAACGGCAAACAGGCCGCCACGCCAGAAGAAGTCGAGAAGCTGGCCGACCTCTACGGCGCACCGGTGAAACGCCGGAAATACTTGGTGAGCCTTGCGGCACAGGTCCCGAAACGCAGCCGTCGCCGAACCATGTACCGCGACGCCGTGCCGGACTGGGTTCAACGATTCTTCGCCCTGGAATCCGAAGCCACCGAGATGAAGATCTACGAAGTAGAGATCATCACCGGGCTCTTCCAGATCGAGGACTACGCCCGGGCCACGCTGCTCGCATGGGAGCCTGCGGCCGACCCACGGCTCGTGGAAAGCCACGTCAAGACCCGGATGGAACGTCAGGCCGTACTCACGCGGACTGACCCGGCGCTTGATCTGCATGTCGTGCTCAGCGAGTCAGCATTGCACCGCGCGCAGGGCAGCCAAGACGTGATGGCGCGACAACTCGGCCACCTGCTTGAAGTTTCAGAGCTGCCGAACGTCCGGCTCCAGGTTCTGCCGTTCGACGCCAATCGCATCGCCGTCACTTCATCGGCAGCATTGATGCATCTCTCCGACCAGCAACTTTCGACGGTGTACCTGGAAGACTTCTTCGGTGCCACCTATCTGTGGGAGCCGGAGGAATACACTCGGTACAGCGTCATCTTCGAGCGACTGAGCAACGCTGCACTGCCTGTCCCGAAGACCCGACAACTCATTGCTCGCGTGCTCAAGAAGTACCGGTGACCACCGGGAGGAAAAACGATGTCTGCCTTAGCTCTCGAGAATGCCGCTTGGCGCAAGTCCAGCTACAGCCAGGGTAACGGCGGCGTGTGTGTCGAGGTTGCTGTTCAGCCGAGTGTTGTCGGTGTTCGGGACTCGAAGGATCCCGATGGCCCGGTGCTCGTCTTCGACTCCGGCTCCTTCGCGCGCTTCCTCGGCACCTTGAAGGGCTAGGCACACAGAATCGGCAGGTCAGGGCCCGTGAGTCTTTTCGGTCGCCATGGCAGCGCAAAAGACTCACGGCCCCGTGACCAGCGGGGCCCCTAGCCGGTCGGCCGCGGACCGGCGATGCGGCGTTTTCGCGCGAAAACGGCGTTCGCCACGCCTGGAGGGCGACGGTTTCGCGCGAAAACGCCGCCAGCGTCACCCGGCGGAACCCGGACTCGTCAAAGCCACCTTCCGGTGGATTGCGCGGTAACCAGGGTTGCCGCAGGCTACCCGGGGGATCGCCGCCGCCACCGCGCCGGGCTGCGGCGCACTAGGCGGTCGGGAGGCCCGATGGTGCAACCAGAGCAGGGCATGCGGCCGACGCTGCTCGGCGTCCGGGTGCCCCGCATCGAGGACGACCGCCTGGTCACCGGGCGCGGCCGGTACATCGCCGACGTTGTCCTCCCAGGCATGGTCGAGGCTGCGTTCGTCCGCAGCGACATTCCGCACGCGCGGGTGCGCGGTGTCGACACGGCGGCCGCGCTGGAATCCCCTGGGGTGCACGCGGCGTTTTCCGGCGCGGACCTCGACGTTCGCGCTATTCCGGACCTGATGCCCTGGGTGCGCGGCGTGCAGCACTTCCCGCTGGCACGCGACCGGGTGCGCTTCGTCGGCTGCCCGCTGGCGGTGGTCGTCGCCGACGACCGCTACCTCGCCGAGGACGCCGCCGAACTCGTCGACGCCGACCTCGAACCGCTGCCCGCCATCGACACCGCCGAGGACGCCCTCGCCGAGGACGCACCACTGCTCTACCCGGAATGGGGCGACAACCTCCTGCTGTCGATCCCCGCCCCGGAGAACCCCGCCGTGGACGAGGCGTTCGACCGGCTGCGCACGATCAGCGGCACCTACACCACGCACCGCCACGCGGCCGTGCCCATGGAACCCCGTGGCGTCGTCGCCGAGTACCGCGACGACCGGCTGACGGTGTGGACCTCCACCCAGGCCGCCTTCATCGTGCGGTCGATGCTCTCGCAGGTGCTGGGCCTGCCGGAACGCGACATCCGGGTGATCACGCCCGACGTCGGCGGCGGATTCGGGCAGAAGAACGAGGTCTACCCCGAGGACTACGTGATCCCGTGGCTGGCGATGCGGCTGCGCCGCCCGGTGCGCTGGCTCGAAGACCGCCACGAGCACCTGATCACCGCCTGCCACGCCCGCGACATGCGCATCGAGCTGTCCGCCGCGGTCCGCGACGACGGCACCATCGCGGCGCTGCGCGGCCGGGTCCGCACCGATCTGGGTTCCGGCGAGGTGTTCCCCGCCGGGTTCGGCCCCAGCCTGGTCGCCGTCGGTTCGCTGTGCGGGCCGTACCGGATTCCGCACCAGTGCGTGGCGGTTCAGGGCGTGGTCACCAACAAGACGCCGCTCGGCGCCTACCGCGGTTTCGGCATGCCGGAGGGCACCTTCGCCATCGAGCGGCTGGTCGACAAGATCGGGCGCGAGCTGGGCATCGATCCGGTCGAGCTGCGCCGCCGGATGATCCTCGATCCGCACGAACTCCCCTACGAGACCGCCGCCGGTGCCCGGCTGGACTCCGGCAGCCACCGCGCGGCCTTCGACCGCGCCGTCGAGATCGGCGAGCGGCTGCTGGAAGCCGAACGGGAACGCGCCGAGCCCGGCACACACCTCGGCGTCGGCTACGCCACCTACGTCGAAGGCGTTGCCGCCAGCGCGTTCTCGATCACCGGCACCTTCAGCGGGCAGGACTCCGCGGACGTGCGCTTCGACGCCGACGGCGGCGTCACCGCGGCGGTGGGCGTCTCGGCCATGGGCCAGGGCGCGCACACCACGGTGGCCACCCTCGTCGCCGAGGAGCTCGCCCTGCCGATCGAGCAGGTGCGGGTGGTGATGGGCGACACCGACACCGCCCCGTTCGGCCTGGGCAGCTGGGCCAGCCGCGGTGCCGTCGTCGCCGGGGGCGCGATCGCGCAGGCGGCGGAGGTGTTGCGGCGCAAGGGAACCGAGATCGCCGCGCACCTGCTGGAAGCCGCGCCGGAAGACCTGGAGCTCGCCGACGGCGGATTCCAGGTGCGCGGCAGCCCCGGCAGCTCGGTGCCCTGGGAGCGGGTGGCGCGGGTGGCGCTGACCCGCACCTTCGAGCTGCCGCCGGGCGTCGAGCCCGGGCTCGACGCGCGCGCGAGCTACGAGCCGCCCGGGATGGACCACGTGCCGCGTCCCGACGGGAAGATGAACGCCTCGACCACCTACACGAATGCCTCGCACGCCGCGGTCGTCGCGGTCGATCCCGCCACCGGCGAGGTGCGCGTGGTGCGCTACGCGGTCGTGCACGACTGCGGGCGCGTGATCAACCCGCTGACCGTCGCCGGCCAGATCCACGGCGGCGTCGCGCAGGGCATCGGCGGCACGCTCTACGAGCAGCTGCCCTACGAGGACGGCCAGCCGCTGGCCACCACGTTCATGGAGTACCTGCTGCCCACCGCCTGCGAGATCCCGGACATCGCGACCGAGGAGCTGTGCAGCCCGGCACCCGAAACCCCGTTCGGGATCAAGGGCGTCGGCGAGGCGGGCATCATCGGCCCGCCGGCCGCGATCGTGCGCGCCGTCGAGCACGCCCTGGAACCGCTCGGGGTGGCCGACATCGACACCACGCCGCTGACGCCATCGGTGGTGCGGCGGCTGATCGAGGAGGCCGCGTCGTGAAGCCGCCGCCGTTCGACTACGTCCGCCCCGGCAGCCTCGGCGAAGCGGTGCGGCTGCTCGCCGCCGACGAGGACGCGAAGGCCCTCGCCGGCGGGCAGAGCCTGCTGCCGATGATGAACTTCCGGCTCGCCCGCCCGAGCGTCCTGGTCGACATCGGCCGCCTGCCCGAGCTGACCGAACTGCGCCGCGACGACGGCGTCCTGGTCATCGGGGCGGGCGTGCGACAGCGGGCCGCCGAAACCTCGCCGCTGGTGCGGCAGGCCTGCCCGCTGCTCGGGCAGGCGCTGCGCCACGTCGGCCACAACCAGATCCGCTCGCGCGGCACCATCGGCGGCTCCCTGGCGCACGCGGACCCGGCGGCAGAGCTGTGCGCGGCCGCCTGCGCCCTGGACGCCGAGGTCGTGGTGACGGGCACCGGCGGCCGGCGCATCGTGCCCGCCGCCGAGCTGTTCGTCGCGCCCTACCAGACCTCGCTGGCCGCCGACGAGATCCTCACCGAGGTGCGGCTGCCGATCCACGACGCCCGCCACGGCTTCGCCGAGATCGCCCGCCGGGCCGGGGATTTCGCCATCGCCGGCGTGGCCGCGGCACTGGAGTTCGACGGCGGCACCGTGACCCGCGCGCGACTGGCCGGCCTCGGCATCGGCGGCACGGTGCGGCGCCTGCCCGAGGCCGAAGAGGTCCTGCTCGGGCGGGCGCTCGACGCCGATGCGATCGGTGCCGCGGCAGGCGCCGCCGCCGACTCCGCCACGCCGCCCGACGACCTCCACGCCGATCCGGAAACCCGCCGCGCCGCACTGCGCGCGGCGGCACAGCGAGCCCTGGAGCAGGTGGCGCATGACTGACGTCCCGGCCGCGAACCGCGAGATCGCGCTCACCGTCAACGGCCGCGAGGTCCGCAGCCTCGTGCCGGTGCGCCGCCTGCTGGTGGACTTCCTGCGCGACGACCTCGGCCACACCGGCACCCACGCCGGCTGCGAGCACGGTGTCTGCGGCGCGTGCACGGTCCTCATCGACGGCGAGCCCGCGCGTTCCTGCATCACGCTCACCGTGCAGGCCGACGGCGCCGAGGTGACCACGGTGGAAGGCATCACTCCCGACGGCGGTTTGAGTCCGATGCAGCAGTCGTTCAAGGACTGCCACGGGCTCCAGTGCGGTTTCTGCACGCCGGGGTTCATCACGACGCTGTCCGTCGCCGATCCCGGCGAGCACCCCGACGACGAGGCCATCCGAGAGCTGCTGTCCGGGAACATCTGCCGCTGCACCGGCTACCAGCACATCGTCGACGCCGTCAACCAGGCCTGGGGCCGGGGTTAGAGCTTGTTATAGGAGCTGTTTGAGAACTCGTTTGCGTAGTGGTGGCTCCTCGTTGGCTGGTGTGAGGTGAACGGCCCGTTCGTCCCGATAGACGAGGTGAACAGGCCGTTCGCTGCACCGCATTGAAGGCACAAGCCGCCCTACCACGACCCCGCACCACCACATCCCAAACAGGCTCATAGCCGCCCGGCTCAGAGCGATTCGAGGAACGCGAGCGCGACCGACCACGCCTCCGTGGTGGCTTCCGCGTCGTAGTCCGGCAGGTCCGGATCGGTGAACAGGTGCCCGGCGCCCGGGTACTGGAAGATCTCGACGTCCGCCCCGGCCCGCCGCATCTGCAGGTACCAGGAGTTCAGCCAGTCGGCCGTCTCGAACGGGTCGGGGTCGGCGACGTGCAGCTGCACGGGCAGGTCGTCGACGGCCGCGTTCTCGGCGATGTCCGAGGTGCCGTGCAGGAGCAGCAGGCCACGGGCCTTCTCGTCGGCCAGCGCGAGGTTCTGCGCGATGGCCGCGCCCAACGACAACCCGGCGTACACCAGACCCTTGTCGCTGTGCGGGGCCGCCGCCTGCACGGCGCGGCGCAGCAGCTCGTCCCGGCCGATCTCCTCCGTGATGCGCATGCCGTCCTCGACCGTCTCCGCGGTCCGACCGTCGAACAGGTCGGGGACGTGCACCTCGTGACCGGCCACGCGCAACCGTTCGGCGGCGGCTTGCACGGCGGGCCGCAGGCCGAACGCGGAATGAAGCAACAGGATGTCCACGGGAACATCCAATCAGCCCGCCGCGACCGGGGCCCGGGACGGGCGGCGCCGCCGAATCATTGCAATAGCCATTGACACAGTCGTCGATGTCATCGATCCTGATACCTGTTACTCGCGGTATCAGGTATCGCCGGGTAGCGCGAGACACCGCCGTCACCGTCGCAGGGAGCGCCCATGACCGGCAGCATCGCCCGGGACCACGGAACGCCGCCGCAGTCCGACCGCGCCGATTTCGCGGACCGGCTGCTGCGCTCCTCGGAGATCCTCTCCTACGACCCGGTCCAGAAGGTGGACTGGGAAACACCGCTGGACACGAGCTACCACGGCACGAGCCCCGAGTGGAGCACGCTGTACGGCACCTCCTACTGGAAGGAGATGACGCCGGAGCAGCAGCGCGAGCTGACGCGCCAGGAGGCCGCGTCGGTGGCGAGCACCGGCATCTGGTTCGAGATGATCCTGCAGCAGATGGTGCTGCGGGACTTCTACGCGAAGGACCCGACCGATCCCGCCTTCCAGTGGGCGCTGACCGAGATCGCCGACGAGTGCCGGCACTCGATCATGTTCGCGCGCGGCGCCGCGAAGCTGCGCGCCCCGGCGTACCGGCCGACGCGGTTGGTGGTGGAGCTCGGCCGCGTGTTCAAGGCCGTCGCCTTCGGCGAGGCCGCCTACGCGGCGATCCTGGTCGCCGAGGAGGTCCTGGACGTCATGCAGCGCGACTGGATGCGCGACGAGCGGGTCGTGCCGTTCGTCCGGACGGTGAACAACATCCACGTCGTCGAGGAATCGCGGCACATGAAGTTCGCCCGCGAGGAGACCAAGACCCGGCTGGAGGGCGCGGGCCGGCTGCGGCGGCAGATCACCGCGGTCGTGGTCGCCGGCGCGTCCTACTTCATCGTCACCAGCATGTGGAACCGCAAGGTGTACGAGAACGCCGGGCTCGACCCGAAGCGGGCCATCCGCGAGGCGAAGGCGAACGAGCACCACAAGTCGATGCTGCGCTCCAGCTGCGCCGGCCTGATGGAGTTCCTCAGCTCCGCCGGCCTGCTCACCAAGGCGTCGCAGTGGTTCTACAAGCGCGCGAACCTGATCTGAGCCCATGGCGTACGCGATCACCCAGACCTGCTGCAACGACGCGACCTGCGTGAAGGTCTGCCCGGTCAACTGCATCCACCCGACGCCGGACGAGCCGGACTTCGGCACCACCGAGATGCTCTACATCGACCCGGCCTCCTGCATCGACTGCGGCGCCTGCGCCGATGCCTGCCCGGTCGAGGCGATCTTCCCGGTGGAGCACCTGACCGCGCCGCTGCAGGCTTACGCCGAGGTCAACGCCGCCTACTACGCGGGCGCGGAGCCCACTGCGGACACGACCGATCCGGCGCCGAACTTCCACCGCTGGGGGCCGCCGGTGTTCGGCCGCGCCATCCCCAGCGACTTCGCGCCGCTGGACGTCGCGGTCGTGGGCACCGGCCCCGCGGGCATGTACGCGGTGGAGGACCTGCTCCTGCGCACCAACTCCCGGGTCACGCTGATCGACCGGCTGCCCGTCGCGGGCGGGCTCGTGCGCTACGGCGTCGCGCCCGACCACCCGTCGACGAAGAAGATCGGCGAGACCTTCAGCCGCTTCCACACCCACCCGCGGCTGCGGCTGCGGCTGGGCGTCGAGGTCGGCAGGGACGTCACCGCCGACGAGCTCGCCGCCCGGCACGACGCGGTGATCTACGCCGTCGGCGCCTCTTCGGCGCGCCGGCTCGGCATTCCCGGCGAGGACCTGCCCGGCAGCGTCGTCGCCACCACCCTCGTGGGCTGGTACAACGGGCACCCGGACGTCCCGGCCGATGCGATCGACCTCTCGGCGGAGCGGGTGGTCGTGGTGGGCAACGGCAACGTCGCGCTCGACGTGGCCAGGATCTTGACCGCGGATCCGGCGGCCTTGGAAGGCACCACCATCTCCCCCGCCGCGCTGGCGCGGCTCCGGTCGAGCAAGGTCCGCGAGGTCGTGCTCCTCGGCCGCCGCGGCCCCGAATCCGCCGCGTACACGACGCCGGAGCTGCTCGCGCTCACCCAGCTCGACGACGTCGAACTCGTCGTGGACGGCCACGACGCGCAGATCGAGGCGGCCATCGAGACGGCACCCTCCGGTGGCAAGGCGAGCCTGCTCCGGGGCCTCCCACGCGAGGCCGTCGACTGGTCCGCGCCGCCCCGGCACGGGCGCCGCCGCATCGTGCTCCGCTTCCACTCCGCACCGGTGGAGATCAGCGGCGACACGCAGGTGCGCGCGCTCCGCGTCACCGGTCGCGGCTGCGAAGTGGAAGTCACCGCCGGTCAGGTGGTGCGGGCGATCGGTTACCGGGGCACGGAACTGCCCGGCCTGCCCTTCGACGAGGACACCGGCACCGTCCCGCACGCGGACGGCCGGGTGGGCGGACGGCCGGGGACCTACGTCGTGGGCTGGATCAAGCGCGGCCCCACCGGCGGCATCGGCGCCAACCGGACGTGCGCCCGGGAAACGGTCGACGCGCTGCTCGACGACGCCATCGCCGGCCGCCTCCCGGCATCGCGCTGAGGCGGCCTCGCCGGACCCGCGGCAGGGGTTTTGCCCCGCCCCGCCGCGGGTCCGGCGAACTCCTGGGGCTCGTAGAATCCGAGGGCAGCGGTAGTCGCCACAAGGGCGTTTCGGAATGGCTCCGCCCGGCTCAGCCGAAGGCCCTGGCGCCGGGCGTTGATTTCGCGCGAAATCGACGCCCCGCACCTTAGGCGGCCACGTCGCACACGTGCCCGCGCACCATTCTGAAACGACCCCTGAAGGCGAAGCAGCGATGTCCCCGAACCTGGGATCGTCCCAGCAGCAGCACTGGCAAGCGGTCTACCGGGACCACCCCCACATGTACGGAGACGCGCCCTCGGAGCCCGCGCGCTACGCCGCCGAGCTGTTCCGCACCCGCGGCGCGCGTTCCGTGCTCGAACTCGGCGCCGGTCACGGGCGCGACGCCATGCACTTCGCCCGCGCCGGTTTCACCGTGCACGCCACCGACTTCAGCCCCGTCGGCCTGCAGCAGCTGGCCCAGGACGCCGAGCGGGACGGGCTCGCCGAACGGGTCACCACCGCCGTCCACGATGCGCGCGAGCCGCTCTCGCTGGCCGACGGCCGCGTCGACGCCGTGTTCGCGCACATGTTGCTGTGCATGGCTTTGTCCACAGCGGACATTCGCGCGCTCGTCGGCGAGATCGGGCGGGTCCTGCGGCCCGGCGGCACGCTCGTCTACACCGTCCGCCACACCGGCGACGCGCACTGGGGCGCCGGAATCTCGCATGGCGACGACATCTACGAGCACGGCGGTTTCGCGGTGCACTTCTTCGGCCGGGCTCTCGTGGACGACCTCGCCGCCGGCTGGCGCCTCGACGAGGTCCACGCGTTCGAAGAGGGCGAACTGCCCCGCAGGCTGTGGCGGGTCACCCAGACCCGCCTACCGAGTCCTCAGTAGACGGAATCTCCACCCCCTCGGAGTCCCGCAATTTCCATTGAAATCGAACCTTCGATTTCAATGGAAATTGCGGATCGAGCAGGCGCTTACGAACGGCGGCGGGGTTTCCCGCGCTTGCCGCCCTTGGGAACGCCGGAACGCGGCTGCCGGGTGCCACCGGCCGGCTTGCGGGCGGCGGCCTTCTTGCCGTCGCCTGCGGGACGCTTGCTCTTCGCCTGCGCCGGAGCCGGTGGACGTCCGCGCGTGCTGTTGACGGTCCGCCCGCGGACGATCCCGATGAACTGCTCCATCAGGTCGGTGGTCTCGTCCTCCAGCCACGACAGCGCGACCCGCGACTGCGGCACGTCGACGATCGTCCGGTAGGTGAGGTCCCGGCGGTGGTGCAGCCGGGCGAGCGACTGCGGGACGACGAGCAGGCCCACTCCGGCGGCCACCAGCTGGATCGCGTCCGCGGTCGTGGCCGGGCGCTCGATCGCCGGGCGGCCGGGCGGCCGCTCCCAGTCGAGGGTGTCGTCGAGCGGGTGCAGCACGAGCTCGTCGGCGAGGTCGTCGACGGACACCTCCTCGGCCGTGGTCACGACGTGGTCCTTCGGGACCACGACCACCGTCGTCTCGGTGTAGAGCGGGATCGCGTGCAGGCCCTCCCGGTCCGTCGGCAACCGGAGGAGGGCCGCGTCGGCGTCACCGGCCCGCACCAGGCCGGCGGCTTCGGCGGCGGTCACCTGCACGAGGTGCAGCGGGACCTCGGGCGACCGCTCCTGCCAGGTCCGCGCCCACTTGCCGGGCGTCACCCCCGGGACGTATGCGAGCGTGAACGAGGGTTGTCCGTCCGAGCCTGTCACGTGGCCAGGCTACCGGGCGTCATCGCAGGTAGTGCGCACCCGGTCGATACCCTTGAGGGCATGACGTCGCAGAAGACCCCCCAGACGATGAAGCCCGCGACCGCGGCGAAGAAGCTGAACGTGTACCTCCAGGCCACCCCCGCGGAGTTCCAGGAGGGTGTCGTCTCGCGCGACGAGTTGAACGCCCTGCAGACCAGCCCGCCGGAGTGGCTGCGCGAGCTGCGCCGCAACGGCCCCCACCCGCGGCAGGTCGTCGCGGCGAAGCTGGGCGTCTCCATCGGCGGCCTCGCGCGCGGCGGGGTCACCGAGGCGCTCACCACGGAGCAGATCGAGGCGTTGAAGGCGGACGATCCCGAGTGGCTCCAGCAGGAGCGCGCCATCCAGGCGGACGTCCGCAAGGAGACGGCGCGCATCAAGGAGAAGGAGGCCGATCGCCGCCAGCGACGTCCCTGACGAGAGCACCGTCGCCGCCGGCGGGGGTCGGGCGACGACTGCTGGATCTTCAAGGTGGCGGTGCCGGATGTCGGCCGATCCTCGGGTCGATGACCGCGCTGGGCCGGACGACCACCTCGATCGTGCTGTCCTCCCCGGTGACCGGGAACAAGCTCCCGATCTCCGGCGAACCCGCCGGATGACCGGTCAGGACACCGGCTCTGCCGGCCCGGAGCCGGGCCGGCCGAGCCGACGCGATCACGCGGTCGGGGCTCCGGCGACGCGGCGCTCCCCGCCGTTGCGGGCCTGCCACTCCCGGTAGACGTCGACGGCGGCGTCGCGGGGGTCGTAGGTCATCGGCAGGCGGCGCTCGTCCCAGTCCCTGGCGAACTCGCCGTAGAAGGTGGCGAGTTCGAAGTACTTCCGGTCGTCCACGTAGTGCGGCTCGTAGTCGTCGCGGGTGGTGAGGAAGACCACCTCGTCAGGGCTGCAGTAGTACAGCGAGCCCAGGCACATCGGGCACGGGTGTGCCAGGACGTAGATGGTGGCGCCGGTGAGGTGCTCGGTGCCGAGCTTCGTGCAGGCCTCGCGGATGGCGAGGATCTCGGCGTGGGCGGTGGGGTCGCCGGTCTGGGCCACCTTGTTGGGGCTTTCCGCGACGATCCGGCCGTCCTTGACGATCACCGTCGCGAACGGGCGGCCGCCCTCGGCGACGTTCTGCCGCGCGAGGTCGATGGTGCGTTGTGCGAAGTCCACGGAATTCCTTCCTCCGGTTGCACTGAGCGTTTTTCATCCTGGTCGGCCCGCAGTCGCGGGTCGCAAAGCCGCACGACGGTGGGATGCCGCATGCGCCGCAGGCACATAGCCACCTACGACGCTTGCACCGCCGCGGGTTCTCAGAGCCTCACTTGGTTCGGGTCCGCCTCAGAAGGGCTTGGTCGGCAGGTACTTGCCGTCGAGGGTGATCACGGCGCGCTCGCCGCCCTCGGGGTCGGCGACCTTCTTGACGTCCAGCCGGAAGTTGATGGCGCTGATGATGCCGTCGCCGAACTGCTCGTGGACCAGGGCCTTCAGGGTGGTGCCGTAGACCTGGAGCATCTCGTAGAAGCGGTAGATGGTCGGGTCGGTCGGGACACCGCCGTCGATGGAGCCGCGGGTCGGGATGGTCTGCAGCAGCATCGCGGCGTCGTCGTCGAGGCCCAGCAGTTCGGTGACGGCCTTGGCCGCCGCCTCCGGCAGGGCGTGCTGGCCGAGGACGGCGGCGGTGACGAAGGCCGTCGACAGGCCGGCGGCCTCGGCGATCTGCTGCCAGGTCAGGTTCTTGCGGGTCTTGGCCTCCACGGCCACCGCCGCCACGGACTGGCGGGCGGCGGGGTCGAACTGGGCGTGCGGCATGGGACGTGCTTCCTTTCGGGTGGCCGCCGCGCGCTGCGGCGGGGCTTGAGCGGGATCCGCCCGCGGTGGCGGGGCGGGCCGGGCTCGTGCGCGTTTTGGAGTGCCATGGCGCTCCAAAACGCCCACGAGCCGGGGTCAGGCGACGTGGGGCCGGAGGTCGCCCGCGTCGAGCTCGTCGACGGTGCCGGTCGGGATGTCGAAGATCCAGCCGTGCACTCGCACGGTGCCCTTCGCGAGGGCCCGCGCCACCGACGGCTGGGTGGCGAGGTTCGCCAGTTGCGCGGCGACGTTGTCGCGGACCAGCGCGGCCACGGCATCGCGATCGCCGGGCGGGGTGCGGCCGGGAGCGGAGTCCGCGTGGCGCAACCAGTCGGCGATGGCGGGCATGCCGGTCAGGTCGTGGCCCTCGGCGATGGCGGTCATCGCGCCGCAGGCGGAGTGACCGCACACGACGATGTCCGACACGCCCAGGACCGCGACGGCGTACTCGATGCTCGCGGTGACGCCGTCCGCGCCCGGGGCGTAGGCGGGCACCAGGTTGCCCGCGGTCCTGATGACGAACAGCTCGCCCGGCTCCTGCTGGGTGATCAGCTCGGGGACGACCCGTGCGTCCGAGCAGCCGATGAACAGCGTGCTCGGCCGGTGGACGGCGGCGAGGCCGGCGAACAGCTTCGCCTTGGCCGGGAAGACCTCTTCCTGGAAGCGGTGGATTCCCTCGGCGAGGTGGTGCATGCCCACTCTCCTTCCGGACTTCTGCGGGGACCGACTACACAACCGTGCACCAGCTGCGGCGATAGTGTCCAAGTCGCAATTCGCATGATCACGATTGATCTCATCTATAGTCGTGTCATGCCCCTTGAGCTGCGCCATCTGCGCTACCTGCTCGCGGTCGCCGAGCACGCGAACTTCACTCGCGCCGCCGAGGACCTGCACATCTCCCAGCCGACGCTGTCGCAGCAGATCAAGCAGCTGGAGAAGTCGCTGGGCGTGCAACTGCTGGACCGCACCGGCCGCACCGTGCGGCTGACCGACGCGGGCGCGACGTACGCCGACCACGCCCGGCGGGCCCTGCGCGACCTGGCCGCAGGCCGGCGCGCGGTGCTGGACGTCCAGGACCTCACCCGCGGCCACCTGCGCCTGGCGATGACGCCGACCTTCACGGCCTACCTGATCGGGCCGCTCGCCGGCGAATTCCACGACCGGCACCCGGGAATCCGCCTGGACGTCCGGGAGATGACCCAGGACCGGATCGAATCCGCCCTGCTCGCCGACGAACTCGACCTCGGCATCGCCTTCGAAGGCGGACACCTGCCGGGCATCGAGAGCACCGCGCTGTTCGCCGAATCCCTCAGCCTCGTCGTGGGTCCCGGCCATCCGCACGCCGGGCGAACCCTGCCCCTGCCGGTCGCCGAAGCGGCGCAGCACCAGTTGGCCCTGCTCAGCCAGGACTTCGCCACCAGGGGCCACATCGACGCCTATTTCGCGCGGCACCGGGCGCAGATGCCGATCGCGGTCGAGACCAACACGATCACCGCGCTGACCGAGATCATCCAGCGCACCGCGCTGGCCACCGTGCTGCCGGACGCCATCACGCGGGAACACCCCCGCCTGCACCCGATCCCGCTCGATCCCGGGCTCCCGAGCCGCACCGTCAGCATCCTGCGCCGCGAGAACGCCTACCTCAGCGCCGCGGCCCGGGCACTCATCCAGCTGACGCATCGCTGGGCGCAGACGTAGGAGCCGTTCCGGAACGGGACGCGGGCACGCACGAGACGTGACCACCTGGAACGCAGGGCGCCGTTTTCGCGCGAAACCGGCGCTCCGCGTGAGGGCGAGGTGACGGTTTCGCGCGAAAACGCCGCCCCGCCAGCCGCCCGGCGCAGTGAACATCGCGGAGGCGACATGTCCGCCGAGGACCTCCCCGACCTGCCCGCGTCACCACCGACCGTGCTGACCCACGCGCCCGAGCTGAGAGCGCTGCAAGCCGAGCGCCCGATCGTCCGGGTGTGCACCCCGGCCGGCGACGAGGCCTGGCTGGTGACCAGGTACGCGGAGGTGAAGCAGCTGTTCACCGACCGCCGGATCGGCCGGACCCACCCCGATCCCGAACGGGCGCCGCGAATACGCGATCACGCCATGCTCAAGGGCACGGATCTGTACGAGCACGAGACCGGGCACGCCCAGCTGCGGGCGCTGCTCACGCCGTACTTCTCCGCCAAGCGGATGCGGGCGCTGCAGCCCGGGGTGCAGCTGCTGGCCGACCGGTTGCTGGACGAGATCGCCGCCGCCGGGCCCCCGGCGGACCTGCACCGGGCGCTGTCCCTGCCGCTGTCCGTGCGGGTGCTGTGCGAACTGCTCGGCGTGCCGTACGCCGAGCGCGACCGGTTCCAGGAGCTGGTGCACCGCATGGCGGACCTCTCCGACCCGCAGCGCTCGGGCACCGGGCGGGCCGAGCTGATCGGCTATACGTCGGATCTGCGCCGCCGCCCGGAGGACGACGTCATCTCCGGGCTCTGCGGGGTCGAAGGACTGCCCGACGACACCATCGCGGGCATCGCCGCGATCGTGCTGTTCGCCGGACACGACAGCGTCGCGGACGCCATCGATCTCGGCACCCTGCTGCTGTTGACCAATGTGGACCAGCGGGACGCGGTGCTCCGGGACCCGGAGTTGGTGGACGGCGCGGTGGAGGAGATCCTGCGGACCGCCGAGCGCGGCGGACCCGGCCTGCCGCGCTACGCCCGGGAAGACGTCGAGATCGGCGGCGTCACGATCCGCGCCGGCGAGGCGGTGCTGCTCGACACGACGCTCGCCAACTTCGACGGCTCGGCCTTCGACGAGCCGGACCGCTTCGACGTCACCCGCGCGCCCAACCCGCACCTGGCGTTCGCCCACGGCCCGTGGCACTGCCTCGGCGCGCCGCTGGCCCGGATCGAGCTGCGGACGGTGCGCGCGTCGCTGCTCCCCCGGTTCCCGGCCCTGCGGCTGGCCGTGCCCGTCGAGGAGTTGCGGCTCAGCGCCGACTTCACCAGCACGCTGGTGGAGTTGCCGGTGACCTGGTGACGGGATCACCAGGTCACTGCGTTCAGCCCTGCCGGGCTCGCCGGGCGGATTCCGCCGACACGGCGCGCATCTCATCGCGGTAGCGCTGGGCGAGGTTCCAGCGCCGGGATTCGAGGGCGATGTTCATGTGGTGCTCGGCGCGGCGGGCCCGGTCGTCGAGCTCCGCCTCGGTGCACTTGTGCAAAATCATCTGGCTGCCCGGGAAATCGTCGTCTTCGCCGTTCACGCGGCGACCGGCTGCGGCGCGGCTTCGATGTCGACGGCGGCCTGCACCGCGTCGAGGTGCGTGCGGTAGACGGTGCGGGCGTGTTCCGGACCGGGGTTGGCCCGGGTGCCTTCCTGATCGCAGATCCAGGTGCCCATGAACAGGTTTCGGTAGACGTGGGGCCGCTGGGGGGAGGGGGAACGCGGATCGAGCGTGCGGACTGCCGGGTGTCCGGTGGTGGATCGGGGGGTGTGCATGGTGTTCTTTCCTGAGGGGTATCTGTTCGGTACGGAACCCAGCTTGGCCCGCGAGGCCCCCGGGGGAACACGGGAGTTCTACGTAGTGACTACCTAAATCCGGGACCTTCGCCTCTGTACGGGTCGCCGCTTCCGGTCGGCGGGCGCGCACCGCGGAAGCGCACGGGCTCCGGATTCCGAACGGGTAGGCTCGAACGCGGAAGTCCTGCCATGGCTGAGCAATCGGGGGCCGACATGGCGACCAGCGACGGACAACGGATCGAACTGCAGCGCCGCACGATCGCCGAGCACATCGACGCGGAGAACGCCCACGACTGGTCGCGGGTGTACGGCACCTTCATCCAGGACGAGCACGCCTACTACGACGTCGTCCCGCTGAGCACGCGGTACGCGGGGTTCGAGGGCGTCCAGGACTTCTACCAGATCCTGGAGACCGCCGTTCCGGACTTCCGCGTCACCGTGAACGCCGAGTACGACATGCCCGGATCGTCCGTGCGCGAGGTGACGGTCAGCGGCACGCACCAGGGCGAGTACTGCGGCGTCCCGCCGACCGGCCAACGGGTCTCGTTCGAGCTGGCGGCGTTCTACCTGTTCCGCTCGGACGACGCCGCGAAGCTGCTCGCGGAGCGGATCTACTTCGACAACGAGACCGTGCTGCGCCAGATGCGCGGCGAGGAGAACGCGCCGATCGGCATCGGCCTGGCCCCGGCCTGATCCACTTCGGCAGGTCGGTGGTCGTCATCCGGGGACGGCGCGATCTCTCCCGGAATCGGCCCCGCCCCGGGCGGGTGCCCGCTAGGTGGCCCCTTCGGTCTTGCGCTGTGCCGCGACCCACGCCGCGATCTGGGTGCGCGAGCCGAAGTCGAGCTTGGTCAGGATGTGCTCGACGTGCGCCTCCGCGGTGCGCTGGCTGATCACCAGGTTCGCCGCGATCTCCTTGTTGGACATGCCCCGGGCCACGGCTTCCGCGACCTGGCGTTCGCGCCGGGTCAGCAGCCCGCCCTGCCGGTCCCCGGCCGGCGGGGCCGCGTTCTGCACCGGAATCGACCGGGCCTGGCCCCGCACCATCATCGGGAGGCTCTGCGCCAGCGGTAGCTTCGCGGTTTCCGCGGCGAGCTTGTCGAAGACGCCGTCCCCCAGCTCCGCGCGCGCTTCGGCTTCCGCCCGGCTCCGGTAGTCGATCAGCTGCTGCGAGCCCAGCAGCGGGATCCCGACCAGCGGCCAGAGCCGCCCGAGGACGCCGAACAGCCTGGCGGCCTGGTCGTGTTCGCCCAGCGACACGTGCGACCACGCCAGGACCTCCACCGCCACCCCGAGGCCGAACAGGTCGTTGAAGCGGCATTTGATGCCGATGCCCTCGCGAAGATCCGCGATCGCGGCCTTCGCATCGCCCCGCATCCAGCGCGCTAGGCCGCGCACCACGAGCGACCACGAGCGGGTCCACAGCTCGCCGGCCTTCGCCGTGATCTGCAGGCATTCCTCGGCGTGCTCGATCGCGTTCTCGTCATCGCCCTGCAGGCACGCCACCAGGCCCGCCTGGACCAGCGACATGACCATCGGGCTGGTGATCTCCTCGCGCGTGCGATGCCGTGACCACGCCTGCATGCACAGATCGTGGGCCTGCTCCAGCTCGCCTTCGGCCAACGCGGCGACGCCCCGCAGGTGCATGCCGAAGGACGCCAGGCTGGGATCGTCGAGCTCCTGGGCGATCGCGAGGCACCGTTCGGCCGTGGACCGGCCCCAGGCCACATCGCCTTGGTGCGAAGCCAGCCAGCTGCAGACCCACAGGTCGGTCGCCCGGGCCGCGGTCGGGCTCGCATCCAGCGCCAGCAGCCGGTCGAGCCACTGCCGTCCCTCGGCGATGAGCCCGCAGGCCGTCCAGTAGAACCACAGATCCCCGGCGAGGCGGAGCCCGGCCTGCACGTGCTCGGGCTTCGACGCGCAGAACTCCATGGCCGCCCGCAGGTTGTCGTGCTCGGTGGTGATCCGGGCGCGCCATTCGAGCTGGCGCGGGCCGAACCATTCGCGGGCGGCGCGTTCGGCCAGGCCGAGGTACCAGTCCCGGTGCCGCAGGCGGAGCCGGGCCCGCTCCTCCTCGTCCTGCAGGCTCAGGCCGTACTCGCGGACGGTCGACAGCAGCTGGTAGCGGGTGCCGGCGGGAAGATCCCCGGTCGGGTTCGCGGTGCGGATCAGGATCGACTTGTCGATCAGCGACGCGATCAGGTCCAGCACGCGGTCCGGGGTGAGGCCGTCGCCGCTGCAGACGTGCTCGGCGGCCGCCAGGTCCATGCCGCCGGCGAAGACCGACAACCGCGCCCACAGCATGCGTTCCTCGGCCGAGCACAGCTCGTAGCTCCAGTCCATGGTCGCCTGCAGCGTCTGGTGCCGCGGCAGGGACGTGCGGTTCCCGCTGGAGAGCAGCCGGAAGCGGTCGCCGATCCGCAACAGCAGTTCGTCCAGCGACAGGAACCGGGTGCGGGCCGCCGCCAGTTCGATCGCCAGCGGGATCCCGTCGAGCGCCCGGCACAACTCGACGATGGTGCTTTCCCGGCCCGCGGGGCACCGGAAGCCCGCGGCCGAGGCCCGGTCGATGAACAACCGCACGGAATTGGACGTGCCGGCGCCCCCGTCGACCTCCGCCGGCCCGGGCACCGGCAGCGTCGGCACGACGAGGACGTGTTCGCCGTAGACGTCGAGCGGCTGCCGGCTCGTGGCCAGGATCCGCAGCCCGGGTGCGGCGTCGAGCAGCACCGCGCTGGCCTTGACGCACCCGTCCAGCACCTGCTCGCAGTTGTCCAGCACGATCAGGACGTCCTTGTCCCGGACGTATTCGGCGAGCACGGACTCCACGCCCCGGGACGACCAGTCCTGGATGCCGAGCGTCTGGGCGATGGTGTGCACCACCAGGCCGTCGTCGCGCACCTCGGCCAGCTCGACCAGCCACACGCCGTCCCGGTAGGCGCGGCCCAGCTGCGCCGCGACCCGCAGCACCAGCCTGGTCTTCCCGACCCCACCGACACCGGTCAGCGTCACCAACCGGGAGCGGGACAGAAGTGCTCGCACATCGGCGCACTCCTGCCGACGGCCCACGAAACTCGTTCGCTCGGCGGGGAGATTTCCCACCAGCCTGCGCGACGTTCGACTGGCCATTTTCGGCCCCACAACGAAGTAGCGGCACCGGGCGCGCAGCGCCCGCCTTCTTCACCGCCAGCCTACGGCGGGTGCGGCCCCGAATGCGAGCCGTGCACCTGTCCCCCGCGCCGCGGCACCGGTGCGGGACCGTGCGGACGGGGTTGTGGTCGGCAGGCGGAGCCGTCGGACCCGGCGTTCTCGGGCGTCGGTCGACATTGGACGGCCGAGCGCTCGCGGCCGCCGCTGCCTGTTAGCCTTCTCCGGTGTCGGACGCAGGACGTAACCGGGGACGAAGGAGCCAGGACCAGCGCGGCGGCAGCCGTTCCCGAGGACTCCGGGTCAGCACCCGGAACGCGCTTTTCCAGCAGTGGCAAGCATTGTTGTCGAACCGCACGAAGCGGCAACGTTCCGGCGAGTTCCTGATCCACGGCGTCCGGCCGATCACGCTGGCGGTCGAGCAGGGCTGGCCGCTGCACAACCTCCTGTACCCGTCGGGCCGGAAGCTGTCCACCTGGGCCCGGCGGCTGATCGACGAATGCGATGCGACCGCCGTGGAGGTGCACCCGGATCTGCTCTGGGAACTCGGCGAACGCGAATCCGAGGCGCCGGAGCTGATCGCCGTCGCCGCCCTGCCCGCCGACGACCTCGACCGGCTGCCGGTCGGGCAGGACTTCCTGGGCCTGGTCTTCGACCGGCCCACCAGCCCCGGGAACATCGGCACGCTGGCCCGCTCCGCGGACGCCTTCGGCGCCGGCGGCCTGATCGTCAGCGGGCACGCCGCGGACGTCTACGACCCGAAGTCGGTGCGCGCCAGCACGGGCTCGCTCTTCTCGGTCCCCGCGGTCCGGGTGTCGTCGCCGCAGGACGTGCTGGACTGGGTCGACGGGCACCGGCGGCGCGGCGTGCCGATCGCGGTCGTGGGCACCGACGAGCGCGGCACCGCCGAGATCACCGACTTCGACTTCACCCGGCCCGTGCTGCTGGTGATCGGCAACGAGACCTCCGGGATGAGCGCGACCTGGCGCGACCTGTGCGACGAGATCGTCCGGGTTCCCATCGGAGGCGCCGCGAGCTCGCTCAACGCGGCCTCGGCGGGGACCGTGGTGTTGTACGAGGCCGCTCGGCAGCGCGGCTTCCCCGCCGCAGGCTGATCGCCCGGACCCGCCGCGCAGCCGGGGACGGATCTGTCCCCCTCCTACGCGCAGCGCCGCTTCATCACGCTGACCTTCGACGCCGCTACCAGGGCGAGAGCGAAGGCGAACCGCGCGGCTGGAGGACCCCTTCCAGCGCGCCGCCGCCTCGGTGCCGTCACAGCAGTGGAGACGGCATCCCCAACCGGCACCTGGCGACCGGCGTCCGAACTCACGAACAGGCGACGTCACCTTCAACCGACGTAGCAGGCTCGATGACGCCCAGGCCGTTCTTGGCGGGATAGCTCTTGACGATCTCGTGGCCCGCGTCCACTGTGGACATGGTGCGGTGGCCCGTGAACCCGGGCCACCGCACCGGTCTCACGCCCTGGCGAGCAGTTCCGCCAGCGCTGCCGCCGTGTCCGGGTAGCGGCCGACCAGCTCGGCGCCTGTCCCACCTGGATCGGCCGTCTGCCACGTCCCGTCGCAGCCCAGCAGATCCGCTACCGCGTCGCAGGTAGCAGGATGCGCGGCGAGCAGCGCCACCCCGTTCCCACCCGGCGCTCTCCGTTGCGGCACGGCTTCCGGCGTCGGCTGGGCCAGCCACGGCGGCACCCATTCGTCCAGCGCCGCGAGGCGGTCGGGGAAGATCCGCCCGGCCTCACGGATGAGCATCGGCGCCAGCTCCGCGCCGCCGGAGCGCAGGGTGCTGATCAGGCTGGGCAACCACGGCAGCAGCACCGGGTCCGGCAGCCGCCGGAACGCGTTCGACACCGCTTCCACGACGAAGTCGGTCAGCCCCGGCACCGGTTCCAGCGCGTGCACGAATCCGCTCAGGTAGCGCGGGTAAACGGGCACCACCATGGGGTTGGCGAGCATCTCGTCGCACCTCACCCGCAGCTGCGCGCGGGAGAGCTGCCCGAGCTGCACCTGAGCCGCCCACAGCAGGGCCAGCTTCGCCGGCTCCCGCGGATGCGACTGCGCGAACGCCAGCTCCAGCTGCGCCCGGTCGCAGCCCAGCGACAGCGCCAGGCCCTCCATGCTGAACAGGAAGCCCAGCATGGCGGCGACCTGGTCGACGGTCGCGTCCTCGTCGGTGAACGCCGTCGGCAGCAGGGTGCAGTAGTGCGCGTAACCGGTCTTGACGAACGATTCGATCCACGGCGGCAGCACCGGCTCGCTGGTCCGGTAGTACGCCAGCAGCCGGCGCACCCGGCGCAGGACTTCCGGCGCGCCATCGACGCTGCGCTCGGTCGCCAGGACTTCCAGGGCACGCGTGCCCAGCTCGTTGGCGAGACGCCGGCTGCGCAGGTAGAGCGTCGCGTCCTCGACCGCTTCCAGGACGGTGGCCGTGGTCGCACGCGGGCCGTACGCCGCGCTGCGCAGGCGCTGCTCCAGCACCTGCTCGATGCTGACTCCCTCGTAGCCGAGTTCGATCAGCGCCCGCTGGTGGGTGCCGAGCGCCACGTCCCACGACTCCTGGATCGGCCGCTCGCCGAGCCGCCGCTCGCCCATGATCGGCCGCGCCGCGCCGCGCGGCAGCAGGTAGCGCAGCATCCACAGCACGTCGGAGCACTGCGCCAGCTCCGGTCGGGAAGCGATGTCCAGCAACGCTCTTTGCACGCCGCGCTGCTGGAGCTTGAGCTCCAGCGGCGCGAGCCGGTCGTGCACGTCGCGCGCCAGGGGCGGCAGCGCGTCGTAGCCGACCTGACCGATCCGGTCGCCGCCCATCATGATCTCGACGAGGCGGCGCACGTCGCGCCTGCCCGGCACGGCGTCCTTCTCGATGCAGGTGATCGCCGCGTCCTGGAAGTCGTACGGTGTGGGCTTGGCCCGGTCGCGCATCCCGGCCAGCAGGATCGAGGTCTCGAACACGGCGATCGCGTCCGCGGTCGACGCGAGGTAGCCGTTGCGGCGCGCGGCGCGCACGATGTCCACCGACCAGCCCAGCAGCTCGGCCTCGTCCAGCCGGTCGAGGACGGGCGGTCGCTGGAGGAAGCCGGAGAGCTGGTCCGAAGGCCCGGTCGGCGCGGGATCGACCGGCGGCGCGGTCTTCCCCGGCTTCTTCTTCGCACCCGCCTGCCCGGCGAGCCGGAACGGCTGCACCTTGGTGCGCTTGAGGTTCTTCGCCCACTCCGTCGCGGCGATCGACACCGAACCGGCGGCCAGGCCGAATTGCGCCTCGATCGCCGCGTTGCTCGACGGGATCAGGCCGTGCCGCCACTTGCTGGCGCTGGGCGGGCTGATCTCGAAGGTGCCGGTGCCGTGCACGCCGAACTCCGCGACGCGGCTGGCCGCGTGGAACGCGCCGCAGACGTACAGGCAGTCCGCCGGATCGGCGCCGGTCGCGGCCAGGTGCTCGCGCATCCTGGTCCACATGTAGCGCTCGCGGTCCTCGTCCACGCGCACCCGCCGCGGATCGCCGGGCGCGAGGCGCCGGAACAGGCTGCCGATCAGGAGCATGACCTGCCGGTAGGCGTCGTGGTCGCTGTCGCCGAGCGGCAGTTCGACGTACTGGTGCCACCACTCCGACCAGTGCCGCACCCGGCCGTGGCGCAGCAGGTGCTCCTCCAGCTCCGCGAAGCGCGGCCGCAGGTCGCCGATCTCCACGCCGATCGCGTCGCCGTGCAGCGCGGTCTCCTCCTCCGCCGCCGGCGCGTCCGGGTCGGCGGGCTCCTCCCACTGGAAGACGTGGTCGGAGGACCGGTCGACGAGGACCAGTTCGACGCCCGGTGTTTCCAGCGCGTAGGCGATCGCCTGGTACTCGGCCGACGCCTCGGTGATCGGGGCGACCACCGACAGCGGCGACCATTCCGCCGGGAAGCCCTCGACCTCGGTCGCGAACGCCTGCACCGCGACCGGGAGCCGGCAGTTGCGCAGTTCGGTCAGCAGCGGCGCCATGTCCTCGCACAGCTCCAGGTAGACCACCTTCGGCTGCTTCTGCCGCAATCGCCGGGCCATCGCGATGGCCGAGGCCTGCGAGTGGTGGCAGACCGGGAAGATCTCCAGCGGCTCGCGCTGCGCGCGGTCGACGTCGTCGACGATGCCGAGCAGGATGCCCTCCAGCGCATCGGGCCCGTCGGCGAACGTCGCGGCGGCTTCCCGCAGCTGCGTGCGGAGCGCGTCGAAGGCGCCGCTCACGACAGGGTGGCGATCGCGTCGCGGCCGCCCTCCAGGAACTCCGGCCACGATCCGCCTTCGTCCTTGCTGCGCGGCTCGACGACGCCGTGCAGGTACTTGTTGAGGATCGCCAGATCCTCCGGCGCTCGCCTGGCCAGCGATCCGACGAGCGAGGAGGCGAGGGTGCGGGCGGTCAGCGCGTGCTCGCCGAAGAAGTTGCCGTGCAGGATCGCGTCTTCGAGCACACCGATCTGCTCGGCGGTGGACAGCGCCGACTCCAGCTTCTCGTCATCGCTGCCGGCCGCGGCCGCCGAGGCGCGCAGATCGGCGAAGCTGCGCAGCAGCACGTCCAGCAGCGTCGGCGGCACGTCGAGCTCGATCTGGTGGCGGCGCAACAGCTCCTCGGTGCGGAAGCGGACGATCTCCGCCTCGCTCTTCTTGTTCGTCACCACCGGGATTCGCACGAAGTTGAAGCGGCGCTTGAGCGCCGAGGACAGGTCGTTGACGCCCCGGTCCCGGCTGTTGGCGGTGGCGATGATCGAGAAGCCCGGCTTGGCGAAGACGATGTTGTCGCCGTCGAGCTCGGGGACCGAG
This sequence comes from Saccharopolyspora sp. NPDC045839, assembly GCF_056431645.1. NCBI lineage: Bacteria > Bacillati > Actinomycetota > Actinomycetes > Pseudonocardiales > Pseudonocardiaceae > Saccharopolyspora > Saccharopolyspora sp. NPDC045839. The sequence goes on along the minus strand of NZ_JBWKKH010000038.1, from coordinate 65,163 downwards.
ATGTACTTCTCCGACAGGATCGAGATCAGCGCGTCCTGCACATCGCTGGTGGAGCGGGTGAGCTCCTCGAAGCGGCCGATAGCGCCGGTCTCCATGGCGGTCATGATCGGCGAGGGGATCATCGACTCCCGCGACTGCCCCTTGGCGATGACCATGGACACGTTCCACGAGTACTTGATCTGGTCCTCGGTGGTGCCCGCGGTGCCCTGCACGACGAGCGTGGAGTTCCGGCTGATCGCGGCGGCCAGCAGCTCGGCCAGCCAGCTCTTGCCGGTGCCGGGGTCGCCGATCAGCAGCAGGCCGCGGTCGGAGGCCAGCGTGACGATGGAGCGCTCGACGAAACTGCGGTCGCCGAACCACTTCGGTGCGATCTCCCGGTCGAGGCCGTCGGCGCGCTCGGAGCCGAGCACGAACAGGCGGACCATCTTCGGGGACAGCCGCCAGGCGAACGGCTTGGGGCCGTCGTCGATCGACTCCAGCCAGTCCAGCTCCTCGGCGTACTTGATCTCGGCCGGTGCGCGCAACAGGTCGGACATGTTGAGAGCCTTTCTTAAGCGTCTGGGCATTCGCAGTTCGATGTTTCCGCAGGGGCGAGACCGGAAACCGGCCTCTCAAGCCAGGAATGTCTTGAGTTCTCGGACGAGTTTGCGGATGTGACCGGAGATGACCGGCGTGCCGAGGGCCTTGAAGCGCTCGCGGAACCAGGGGTTGACCTCCTGGCGGCCGGAGCTGGTCACCGAGCCGACGGGGATGAACTTCACGCCGGACCGGTGGACCGCCTCGATGCCCTCGAACAGCGGCTGGGAGCGGTCGAACTCGTAGAAGTCCGAGATCCAGACCATGACGGTGTTCTGCGGCTCGGCTATCTTCGGCCGGGCCATGGCCATCGCCACCGGACCGTCGTTCCCGCCGCCCAGGTTGGTGCGCAGCAGCACGTCGAACGGGTCGTGCACCCAGGGCGTGAGGTCGATCGCGTGCGTGTCGTAGGCGATCAGGTGCACGTCGACCTTCGGCAGCCCGGCGAAGATCGACGCCAGGATGGTGCAGTTCACCATCGAGTCGACCATCGAGCCCGACTGGTCGACGACCACGATCAGCCGCTGGGGCGTCGTCTTGCGGGCGGTGTGCCGGTAGAAGAGGCGGTCGACGTACAGCCGCTCCTCCTCGGGGCTCCAGTTGGTGAGGTTCTTCCAGATCGTGCGGTCGAGGTCCAGGTTCCGGTACACCCGCTTCGGCGGAACCGAGCGGTCCACGGCGCCGACGGTGGCCTTCGCCACCTGGGTGCGCAGGGCTTCGGCGACCTCGTCGACGTAGCGGCGGATCAGCGCCTTGGCGTTGGCCAGCGCCACGCCGGAGAGGTTGCTCTTGTCCCGCAACAACTGCTCGATCAGCGACATGCTCGGGGTCAGCTGCGCGGCGAGCGCGGGATCGGCCAGCACCTCGCGGAGGTGCATCCGCTTGACCAGGTCGGCCTCGATGTCACCGAGCTCCTGGCCGAGGCCGGGCGCGGGACCGGAGCCGCCGGATCGACCGCCCCGCAGCTCCCCCGGCCGGCAGCCGAGCGCGCGTTCCAGCCAGCCCGCATCCGACTGCCAGCGCGACAGCTGCCCCGCGGTGACCGTGCCGCTGCCGGAGTTAAAGACGTTGAGCAGCACCTTCGACACCAGCGCCGCGCGCCGCACCTCGGCGGCCCGGTCGCGCTCACCACCGTCCGATGTGGACTCCGGGGTCATCAGGCCGTCGAACTCGGCGGCCAGGTCCGGATGGCGCTGCACGATCGAGTCGACGGAGACCTGCGGATCCAGCAGCGCTGGCGGCAGGCCGATGTCCTCGACCACGGCGACGCTCGCCGATTCCAGCGTCGCCTGCTCCTCGTCGTCGAAGAGCCGGGCGAGCAGCCGCCAGTACAGGACCTGGCGGCGGTTGTCGTGGGAGATGGTCTCGGGATCGTGTTCGGTCATTTCCGCAACAACCTCCCGGCGCGTTCCCGCAGCACGGCCGCGGCGTCGGTGGCGGCCTTCTCCGCCTTGGCACCGGTCTTGTCGGTGGTGCCACCAGCCCACGCCCCGGCGTGGACCGCGACGGCCTTCTTCCGCTTGGTGGTTTCGACGGCGAGCGGCTGGATGCCGAAGGCGCCGGAATCCCAGCGGAGCAGGCCGATGCACGCGCCCGACGCCGCGACCGCCTCGGGGGTGAGCGGCCCGGCGGCCGGAATGCGGTCGGCGTCGACGGCCAACCGGTGTCCGGCGATGGTGAAAGCCATTGCGCCGCCGTCCACTTCGGCGTCGTAGCCCTCCAGGAAGACGGGCACGGCGATGCGCGCCGGGTGCCGGTCCAGCGGCGCGGGCGCCGGAGCCGTCGCGGCGGCCAGGGCGACGCGGGCGGTGGCGAAGGCGCCGGCCGGCTCGCCCTGGCGGGCGTGCTCGTCGCTCCAGATCAGGTCGCCCTCGGCGGTGATCGGCATGCCGTCGAGCTCCATCGATCGGCCCTCGCTGACGGCCGCCAGCAGCGACATGTGCGGGCGGAGCAGCTGCCAGAGGCCCGCTCCGACGATGGTGTCGGGCTTGGGCGCCGACACACTGGCCCGCACCAGGCGGGGCGCGGCGCCGTCGGCGGGTTCGAACACCGCGTGGACCTGGGCCTGCACGGCGGTCGCGTGTTCGTGCACGTCCACGCCGAGGGGCAGGAGCCGGCCGGTGGCGGTGCCGGTCTCCGTCACGTCGGCCGCCCCGGGCAGCGTCAGCAGCATCGCGCGCGACCACAGGTCGGCCCAGCGGCGCGCCGGGATGCGCGCCAGCGCCGCGCCCGGGCAGGACGCCGCGAGTTCGGCGGCGAAGCCGTCGAGGAGCGACGCCAGCCGGCGCAGGGCCGGGTCCGGCAGCATCGCGGAGACGACCTGCGCCGAGGCGGAGACCACGTCGTGGTCGATGCCCCGCCACCCGGATCGCGCCAGGTCGGACAGCCAGGAGCGGGCGGCCGCGAGGAGGTTCGCCCCGTGCTGCCCGCCGGTCGCCGGGCCGGGATCGTCGCCGGCGGCCCGGCCGGTCGCCTCCGCCACCCGGGCCATCAGTGCATCGTGGACGGAGCCGAGCAGCGCGGTGCGGGCGGCGGCGAGGGCGACGAAGTGGTCTTCGCCCGCGGCGCCGGCCGCCGCCTTCTCGGCCGCCTCGGCGACCGCGGCGGCCAGCGGCGTTCCCGCGACCGCGTCGGCGAGTTCGGCCAGTTCGGCGGCCTGGGCGGGTTGCGGGCGGAGCAGGCCGCCGACGAGCGCGTGGTCGAAGGCGTCGACGGCCGCCAGGGCTTCGTCGAGCCCGGCGATGGATTCGGCGAGCAGATCGGCGCGCATCACGCCACCGCCCTGGTCGGCGGGAACCACTGCATCTCCGGCAGCGGCGCGGTGGACGGGACGAGCTCCAGGTAGGCCAGGTGGCGCAGGAACCGGCTGAAGACGGTCGCGGCGGCCTTGCTGTCGGCCTGCGGCGGATTCGCGCTGCTCATGCCGTAGGCGATGGCGGGAGCGCCCGCCTCCTCGTCCGCGATCTCGACCTTCAGGTAGCGCGCGACGCGCCCGGCGCCGTACTGCAGGACCGCCTCGTTGATCAGCGCCCGGATGTGGTTGCAGAACGAGCCGCGAGCACCGCCGCAGGGCCGGTTGTTGTTGGTGCTGCAGGCGAACGCGTGGTCACCGGCCGCGACCGACGAGACGTAGACCCGCTCGATGTCCGACCCGCTGGACACCACGCCCTGCAAGCGCCCGTCCGCCAGCTCGACGAACGGGACCTTGGCGAGCTTGCGCGGCCGTGCGGGTGGCAGCACCCGCGCCGTGCTCGACGTCTCCCAAGCTTCCAACACCATCTCCAATGCACGAGGCGGACTTCCACGCCACGACGACGCGACACGACGAACATAACGGCGACCCCCGACAATCCCGATCATGGCGCCCACCTGCCAGGCACTGCTCGCCGGATCGTGAGCATTTTGGGCTGCTACAGCGATCCAAAAACGCGCACGACCCGGCATCGCTCGTTCGCCGGACATCCACTGTCCAATGCGGACAGAACGGTTCCCGGCAGGCCCCGTTCCGCACCGCGGCGACCGCTCCCGCACCACCACGACGCCGTGCGCGGACCTGATGGGACACTTTCGCGGTGAACATCCGGCTGCACTTCGGTGTTGGCCGGCCAGTCGTCACGTCGAGGGAGATGACCGGATGTCCGTCCACGTCGTGGTCGGCAAGGGGCCGATCGGCACGGCCACGGCGAGCCTGCTCGCCGAACGAGGCCATCGAGTTCGCTTGATCAGCCGTTCCGGCGGCCCCGCCGAAGGCCCGATCGAGCACGTCGCGCTGGATGCCGGTGACGCCGGGCGGCTCTCCGAGGCCAGCGCCGACGCGGTGGCCATCTACAACTGCGCCGCGCCGCCCTACCACCGATGGGTCCAGGACTGGCCGCGGTTGTCTGCCGGCCTGCTCGACGCCGCCGAACGCACCGGCGCGGTTCTGGTCCTCACCGGCAATCTCTACGCGTACGGCCCGACGGACGGTCCCATGAGCGAAGACCTTCCGCTGAACGCCCGATTCCGCAAGGGCGCGGCCCGGGCCCGCGTCTGGCGGGACGCCCTGGCCCGCCACCAGGAGGGACGCGTCCGCGTGACCGAAGCACGCGCGTCCGACTTCATCGGCCCCGGCGTGACAGCGGGCGGTCACCTGGCCGGACGCGTCGTGCCGAAGCTGCTCAGGGGACGGCCGGTCCAGGTCCTCGGCAACCCGGATGCGACGCACAGCTGGACCTACGTGCCCGACGTCGCGCGCACCCTGGTCCGGCTGGCCCGGGAAGAACGGGCGTGGGGCCGCGCATGGCACGTCCCCACCGCGCCTCCCGTGTCGGCGCGTCAGGCCATCGAGGAAATGTGCCGGATCGCCGGCGTCGCGGTGCCCCGCGTGTCCGCCCTGCCGTGGTGGGCACTGCGAGCGGTCGGCCTGGTATCCCCGCTGGTCCGCGAATTGCAGGAGATCCGCTACCAGTTCGACGCGCCATTCGTGATCGACTCCAGCGCCTACTCGACGACGTTCGAGGAGGAACCGGCCCCGATGGAAGAAGCGCTCGCGAAGACCGTCGAGTGGTGGCAGGAGAAGCTCGCCACCCGAAGCTGAGACCGCGCAAGCCGTTCCGCACAGGCGAAGTCGTCACGCACCGCGACGTTCGCCACCGCATTCCGCGAGGCAGTTGCGACGCCACCGGGCAGCACCCCGGAGAGCTCCCGCTCGCGCCGAACTACGAGATCACCCAGGACGAGCACAGCACGCGTACCCGCTGGAACCGATCTTCACCGCACCCACCACCCGGAAACCGGACACCGGGGTGCCCGCCATCCTCGTCCACCTCGACGATCCCACCGGTTCCTCGTACGGGAACGCACCTACGTCGAGGGCGCCGGGTTCAAGATCCGCCGGTTCGGCGCCACCGACGTCAAGGACGTGCACTCCCTCGCCGCCGCGAACGTCCATCCCATGCGCAAGCACCTCATCGCCGACTTCCACGACCTCGGACCGTCCACGGTGGACAACGTGGAAGGCATGACGCGGGGTCCCCGCCGCCCGCTGAATCCCGCGCGACCGGAACCGTGCCCCTGACCGGATGAGGCTCCGGCAGCAGGCGGGGAGAACCGATCTGCGACTGGGGCGCCAACAGGACGGCGCGCCGTACCATACGGTATGGTACGGCGTGGATCTTTCGAGGGGAGAAATATGACCGGCCGAAAGCAGGGCTCGAGATTCCCACTGAACACGGCAAGCAGGGCCAGGCGATCGATCGATGGCGACCCGCGTGGGGCCGATCAAGGTCTCCCACAACCGGAGCCCGGCCAGAATCCAGGCGGATCGCCACCTGCGCTCCGCGACGGACTTCGCCGAGCCGGCAAGGAGAGGCACTCGATCAACGCGCTCAACCGCTGGGTACCCCGCCTGATCATCGCGCTCGCGATCGTGCACTTCGGCTACGCGCTCGTCAGCCCCAACTCCTGGGTTGACATCGCGAAGGATGGCATCTGGGCCGCTGCTACCGATACCAGCGCCGCCGATTACTTCAAGCGGCAATACACGCTCTACTTCTTCACCTGCGGCATCCTGCTGCTAGCCCTGGGCACAATCGCCCGGCGGTCCGTTCGCGTCACAGGCGAGATCCCCGCACAGGTCGGCTGGTACTTGGTTGCGGCAGGCACGCTGCTATGCGTCATCGAGTTCCCGGCCACCGGCGGGTGGGCCGTACTCGCCTTCGGGATGCTCGCCCTCGCCGCCCGGCGTGGCGAACCGGTCAGCGGTTCACGGTAGCCGGCCAAGTGCCGCCGGTTCGGCGGAACAAGTGGCAGGGCCCGACAAAGAGGGGCCTGCCCCGGGACGTTGCGGTGCCCGCGGGGGCAGTGGAACGCGAGGTCCAGATGCCCCGTGAACGCTCCACTGCGGTCAGCGGTCGAGGCCGGTCAGCGACTGGCCTCATGCGTCCGGTCGCGATCGTCGGACTTGCCGTACCATACGGTACGGTATGATCACTGGCATGACTCGAGCGACGCTGGAGAAGGAACCTGGCGACGTCGCCGTGATGTTCGACGACGTCGCGGCCAGGTACGACCTCATGAACACCGTGCTGTCCCTCGGGCAGGCCGGGGCATGGCGGAAGGCCGTAATGACCGCTGTCGACGCACGAAGAGGCGAGCGTGTTCTCGACCTTGCGGCAGGCACGGCCACATCGTCGGCGCCGCTAGCCGCGAAGGGCGTGTTCGTCGTCCCGTGCGACTTCTCGCTGGGCATGCTGACAAAGGCCAAGGGACGCCACCCGGAACTGCCCCTGGTCGCCGGCGATGCCACCCGCCTTCCCTTCAAGGACAACGCCTTCGACGCCGTGACCATTTCCTTCGGGCTCCGCAACGTTCAGCACACCGACGACGCATTGCGCGAGATGTTGCGCGTCACCAGACCCGGGGGCCGGATCGTCGTCTGCGAGCTGTCTCATCCGGCATGGCCGCCCTTCCGGTTCCTCTACACCAAGTACCTGGTTCGCGCCCTGCCTCCCCTGGCCGCGCTGAGCAGCAACCCGGCCGCCTACGGATACCTCACCGAGTCCATCGGCGCCTGGAACGACCAGCCCACGCTGGCGCGGCGGATGCAGCGGGCCGGCTGGTCGAGGGTCAAGTGGCGAAACCTCACAGGCGGGATCGTCGCCCTGCACCGCGGCTTCGCCCCGTAGGTACCGAGCCATGCGGTACGGCACGGTGCTCGACGAGCAGAAGGAGATCAAGATGTCGGGAAAGCAGGACTGGCTCGATGCCGGGCTCGAGATCCTGGCCGATCAGGGGGCGCCAGCGCTGACGATCGACCGCCTGGCGACAAAACTGGGTCGTACGAAGGGATCCTTCTACCACCACTTCGGAGGGCTGACGGCCTTCCGAACGGCATTGCTGGACTACTTCGCGACCGAGTTCACGACGCGTTACATCGACACCGCCGATGCCTCGGGACCGCCATTCGAGCGGCTGGAGCGCCTGGCGATGTTGGTGGCCACGGATGAACGGCCCGACGCCGAGCGCGCCATTCGCGCATGGGCGACCCAAAGCGCCGAGGTTCACGAGGTACAGGCGCAGATCGACCGGACGCGGATCGAGTACCTGCGAGGCTTGTGCCGGCAACTCGCCGCGACCCCGGAGGAGTCTTCGCGCATCGCCGAACTCCTGTACCTCGTGCTGATCGGCGCGCAGCACAGCATCCCCCCCGTAGCCGGTGAGGAGTTGCGCAGCCTCTACACGTTCGTTCTGCACAAGGTGCTCGGAGACGACCAGACGATGGACGAGGACCGATGAACCCGGATGCCGCTGATCCGCGACCGCTGCCTCCCGCTCGCTGGGCGGTGCGGGCTGCTTGGGCAGCTCCGGTGGGCGTGCTGCCGTCTGGCGTATCGCAATCGGGTTCGTCGACGGTCATTCCCGGGCGGAGATCGCGTACATGCTGCTGCTGAGCCGTCTGACCGTCGGCTAGCCGGGGCGACCCGGGGTCACGCCCGCGTCCAGCTGGGCCCGGTCCCGGTCGACGTCGAGATCCACCGCCACGCTCCGGTTCAGCAGCGGCAGCGGGAGGTTCGCTTCGACGTCCGCGACGTGCTGCTGCCCCGGCGGCATCAGCGGCAGCGGCGGCAGCAACGGCACGCGCTCTTCCGCCGGAGGCCCGGGCACCGGTTGCTGCCCAGGCGCCGGCGGGGCGGGCGGCGGAGCCGGGTTGGGCTGAGCCGCCGGCGGCGGGGTTGCGGCCTGGCCCTGCGACTGCTGGGTCGGCGATTCCGGGTCGACCGGTGCGGCGGCCAGCGGCGGCGGATCGGCCTGGTTCGCCGCCAGCGCGATGCCCAGCGCCGCCAGCGCGGCCAGCACCGCGCCGCCCACCGCCATGCTCTTGCGCGGGTTCGACCGCACCACGCCGACCACCCCGGCGCCGACCAGGCTCCCGCTGCCCGAGACCGCGAGGTATCCGGTGGCCGACGCGGTCCCGCCCAGCACCACGGGGGCGATGAACGCCTTGAGCACGCCGTTGATCTCCATCAGCTCGGCCGCCAGCGCTGCGCACCGGTCGCACTTGCCGAGGTGCTCGTTGACCTGCGTCGTCTCCCGCTTCGACAGGCCCTCGCGGGTCCACGACCCCAGCCGGTCGATCGCCGACCGGCACTCGACGGCCTCGGCGTCCATGCGCATCAGGTGCATCTGGAGGTACTGCTGCTTCAGGCCCTCGCGGGCCCGGTAGGCGAGCGCGGAAACGCCGTTGGCCGTCATGCCCAGCATCGGCGCGACCTTCGACGGCGATTCGCCCTCGATCTCCACGTGCCAGAGCACCATCTGCCAGCGCTCCGGCAACCGGTTGAACGCCTGCGAGATCAGCGAGCGCTCCTCGTTCTCCACGGCCGGGTCGCGGAACGGCTGGCTGATGTCGATGTCCGGCACCGTCTCGAAGTCGTCGACGGCTTGCGTGCGCTTCGCCTTGTTGGCCCGGTCGTAGGCGCCGTGCCGCACGGCGGTCAGCAGGTAGGCCCGGAAGGCGTCCGTCGGCCCGCGCCCGTCCCGCAGCAGGCCGAGCACCTTCGCGAACGCCTCGGACACCACGTCGTCGGCCTCGGCCTGCGACTTGGTGACCTGCCGCGCCATCGTGTAAGCCGCGCCGACGTGCCGCTCGTACAACGCCCCGAACGCATCGGTGTCCCCGCCGCGCACGGCGTCGATCAGGACGGCGTCACTGGTCTCCTGGACCAGATCCTCCCGCTGCACGGCCACCACACATCACTCCAACGCCCCGAACCACTCCCGCTGAACCGAAAGGGTATCCCGGGCGCCATCGGCCGAATAGGCGGACTCGACCAGGAAAACGGATCAACGCGAAGTCACCCGGTGGCACCAGCGCGAGGTGCCGCCGTACGCCGGGACACCGCAGTCCAGGGTCGCGACGCCCGGGTGCGGCGGATCCAGACCTCTTCAAGCGCGGTTCGCAGGAGAAGGTTCACGTCGGATTGGTGACCGAAGCCGCCCGAGAGAAGCGAGGACATGCCGTCGAACCCGGGACCGCGCGAGCCGTTGCGGCGGCCTGGCGGAACACGCGCGGCGACGAAAGGCCCGCCGATCGGCACTCGCATGCTGATCGGCGGGCCTCCAATTGCGTCGGCACGACCGGATTCGAACCTGAACCCCCCTTGTTCCCCGGTGTTCCCCGAACAGGTGCGCCTCCGGCGAAACCGACGTGGCCGAAATCCCGATCACGTCACGGCCAACGCCCGGCGACGACATTGCCCGCTTCATCGACTCGGTTCGGCCGCCCGCATTCGAAGATCGTCGCAAGCCGCGCTTTCCTCGCGCTTTCGCGGCGACAGCAGCGAGTGGGAGCGAATCCCCGGAACCGCGGTTGTCCCGGCCGTGATCAGGTCGGATGCTGTTCCAGGGCGAGCGCGCGAGCTCGTTCCTCCTGCGCCTCGCGGATGCGTCCCAATTCCGCGTAGAGGACGCCGAGGATGCGCCTGGCGTGGGCTTCGAGGGTCGCCGATCCGCATTCCCCGGCTATCGCCACGGCCCGCTCGCCCCAGTCCAGCGCGTCGGTGAGCATGTTGAGCCGTCGGCAGGCGTTGCACAGATCGGCCAGGAAGCGGCCCTCCTCCACGAGGTCGCCGCTCTGCCTGGCCTGCGTGTAACCGGCCACCGCCCGTTCGAAATCGCGGTTCGCGTCGATCACGTACTGGGCGCTGAGCTCGCCCGGCACCTCGCGGTGCGGGAACAAGGCGGCGGCGATTCGCATCGATCGCCGCGTGTGGTGCACGGCTTCGGGATACCGGCCGACGCGGTGGTGGAGCAGGCCGAGGAAGAAGTGGGCGATGATGTTCAGATCGTCGTCGTGGCCCTCCTGCAGGGCGAGCGACTTCTCCAGCAGGTCGCGCGCGTCGTCGTAGTTGCCCTGAAGCGTGTACGCGCCGCCCAGCCAGGTGAGCATCACCGCCTGGCCTTCGTGATCGCCGGCAGCGGTGGCGGCGGCGAGGCCGATGCGATGGGTCTCCGCCCAGTCCTCGTAGTAGGTGTCGAGCAGGAAGAAGCTCCACAACGCATTGGCGAGCTGCCAGGCATGCGTTGACCGGCCCCCGTCCGCGGCGCAGGCGACCGCGGCGATCAGGCAGGCGCGTTCGGCTCTCAGCCACGTCTCGGCCTGTTCGCGGGTTTCCAGGACGGGGCCGTGCGCGGGTTCGCCGCCGGTGAGGCTGAACCGCACCTTTCGCGGCTGGATGGTCTGGATCGCCGCGACCGCGGTGTGGAGGTAGTAGTCGAGGAGGCGTCCGGTCGCCTCGTGCCGCTGGTGGGCGGAGTCCTCCTGCTCGACGACCGAGCGGGCGTAGTCGGCGATCAGGTCGTGCAGGCGATAGCGGTCGCCGCCGGTGGCGATCACCAGGTGCTCGTCCGCCAGGCCATCGAGCATCCGCCGGGCGGCCGCGGGTGTCACATCCGCCAGCGCCGCAACGGAGTGGGCGGTGAAGTCCTCGCCCGGATGCAGTCCCAGCAACCGGAAAACCCGCTGCTCGCCGGCCGCGAGGGCGCGGTAGGACAGCTCGAACGCCGGCCGGAGCCGGCGGGTTCCGGCCGCGATCTCCGCCAGCCGGTTGCCGGGCTCGGCCAGCCGGCCGGCCAGCTCCGCGAACGACCACCGCGGCCGGGACTGCATGCGGCGGGCGACCAGCGCGATCGCCAGCGGCAGCCGACCGCACAGCCCGACGACCCGGTCAACTGCCATCGGCTCGGCGAGCACCCGGTCTTCGCCGACCATCCGCACGAGCAGCTCTTCCGCTTCGGCGCGGGTGAACGCATCGAGCACCAGCGCGCGGGATCCATCCACCGCCAACGCTCGTCGGCTCGTGATCAGCACCAGGCTCCCCGGGCTCGCCGGCAGCAGCGGGAGCACCTGCTCCTCGCTCGCCGCGTTGTCCAGCAACACCAGCGCATTCCTGCCGAAAAGGCGGTCGCGGTACAGCGCCGCCCGCTCGTCCAACCCGTCCGGGATCTGGTCCCCCGGCACACCCAGCAGCCGCAGGAACGAAGCCAGCACCGCCGCCGGGTACGCGGGTAGCCGGTCGGCATGCCCGTGCAGGTCGACGTACAGCTGGACGTCCGCGTACCGGCCGGTGGCCACCAACCGGTGCGCCGCGTGCAGCGCCAGCCGCGTCTTCCCCACCCCGCCCATGCCCTCGATCGACCGGATCATCACGGCCGTCGGGATCCCGGACGGCGACAACTCCTCGTTCAGCACCCGCAGCTGTTCCCGGCGACCGCAGAAGTCCCTGATATCAGCGGGAAGTTGCCGGTGCGCGCTCACCGGCGTCGGGTCGGCGCGGGTCGGCCCGGGGCCCGGCTCCAGCGGCCGTCCGGCCAGGATCGTCGCTTCCAGCGATCGCAGCTGCGGCCCCGGCTCTATGCCGAGCTCCGCCACCAGGAGCTTTCGCACGTCCCGGTAGACCGCCAAGGCGTCGGCCTGCCGCCCTCCCCGGTACAGGGCCGTCATCAGCAGCGCGTGCAGCCGTTCCCGCAGCGGATGCCGTCCGGCGAGGTCGGCGAGCTCACCGACGATCGCGGCATGCCGATCGCAACGGATCTCGGCGGCGTACAGCTCCTCGAGCGCCGCCAACCTGCGCTCGACGAGTCGCCGCACCTCGCCGTGCAGATCCGCGACGTCCACGCCCTGGTACGGTTCGCCGCGCCACAGCGCCAACGACTCGCGGATCAGCGCCGCGCTGAGGTGCGGGTCGTCGGCGCGCTCCGCTTCGTCCAGCAGCGCGCTGAACCGGTCGGCGTCCAGCTCACCGGGCACCACCCGCAGCCAGTAGCCGTCCGGGCCGAACCCCAACCGCCCCGGATCGTCGAGCAGGCCCCGCAGCCGGTGGACCTGGAGCTGGAGCCGGGCGCGCCGGTCGTCGGCGGCCCCGTCGGGCCACAGCGCCCGGACCAGCGCGTCCGCTGAGACCGGCTCGTTGGCTCGCGCCAACAGCATCGCCAGCAGCCGACGGCGCAACTCGCCCGGCACCGCGACCGCCGCACCGCCGCCGCGCGCCAGCCGCACCGGTCCCAACACCTCGAACAGCACCAGTACCACCCCTCGGGGTCAGCGGATGTGCGCGGAGATCGAGTCGCTCACCGCGCGGGTTTCGTGCCGGATCGCCCTGGTGGTCAGGCGATCCGCTTCGTCGAGCCGGCCGCGCCCCCGGAGCAGCCCGGCGAGTTCGTAACCGGCCCGCGCGTGCCCCGCGCCGGCGGCATCGCGCAGCGCCGATTCCACCGCGTGCGAATCGCCGCGGCGCATGGCCACGACCGCGAGCCGGTACAAGCCGTCCGGGTCCCCCGCGTCCGCGAACCGCTGGAACCACGTCTCGGCCTCGTCGAGCCGACCCGCGTCGAGCAGCAGTTCCGACAGGCCCGCGGCGGCCCGGGAGTCGCCCGCCTCGGCCGCCCGCCGGAACCACATCTCGGTCTCGGCCAGCCGCTCCTCCGCCCATCCCGGCGAGAGCATGGAGAAGGCTTTCGACGTGGAGGCACCGGAATCGAGGACGCGCGCCAGCTCGTACATGGCGGGAACGTGGCCGGACTCGGCCGCCCGGCGCAGCCAGTATTCGGCGCTGACGAGGCTGAACCGCCCCGGGCTCTCCCGCCGCAGCCGCATCGCGACCTTGAACATCGCCACGTCGCTCTCGGCGTCGGCCGCCCGGTCGATCCACTTCGCTGCGGCCTCGTGATCGCCGCGGTTCTCGAGCAGGATGCCGAGGTTGTTCATCGCGCGGCTCTCGCCCCGCTCCGCCAGCGGCCACCACGCGAATTCGGCCACGTCCCACCGATTCGCGTCGTAGGCGGCGCGCCCGATCATCCAGCGCTCGTCGTCGGAAGCGTGGTCGAGGGCACCGCGCCACACAGCGTCGGGCACGTCGGCGACGCTCGCGTCCGCGGCATCGGCGAGGTAGTCGAAGGCCCGCCACGTCGTCTGCTCGACGTCACCCGGGACGAGCAGGCTGGCGACCCCGAGCCGCTGCTCGATCGCCCATTCCCACGCCTCGCCCAGGCTTTCCGGGCGCAGCAGGGCGGCGTCCAGCAGGTAGCCGGTGTGCAGTTCGTCCAGCAGCTGCCGCGGAACCGGCGAGGTCAGCCCGGTCCGGGCCAGGTCGACCGCCGCGGCGACCAGGGCGTGGCCGCGGGGATGTCCCGCATCGGCAGTGGGAATCCGCGCCTCGCGCCACGCCGTCAGCAGCTCCGGACCGGCCGCGAGGTACTCGGTGACGCCGAAATCGCCGAACCGGGCGCGCGCCTCCCGCAGGCGGTCGTCGCCGGTGGCGGCCGCGCGCGCCAACTCACCGTCGGACCAGGCGCGCTCCAGCAGGACGGGCTGCACCGAGTTCAGCACCCGCATGCCCAGCAGGTGCTCGCCGCGCCGCAGATCGCCCCGCCGCGGCCCGGACCGGAGCTCGCGGTAGAAGCGCGACCGCATGGTGGCGACCACGGGTATCCGGGAACGGGTGAGCCAGTCGAGCAGCTCCGGGCTCAACCCGGCGCCGCCCAGGTGCCCTTCGAGGTCGTCGAGCCACAGCACCCACTGCGGCGTTTTCGGGTCCACCAGCTCGGGAAGTCGTCGCAGGTCGGATCCCGGGTCCGGCGCGAGGATCCGGTGCCCGGGCAGGACCCGCCGGACCGCCTCCAACGCCGCCCGCGTCTTCCCCACCGTGGACGGGCCCACGACCAGCACCAGCCCACCGTTCTCGCCGGCCTCGCCGACCCGCGTCCGCAACTCCCCGTCGGCGTCCCGCGCGACGTAGGGCGGCAGGACGCCGCCGTCCCGGTCCAGGCGAGCGCGGTGCACCCCGGCGAGGAACGGATCGCATTCCCCGGTCAGCGGCAGCTCAGCGGGCGAGGACACCGGCCGGCCGCCACCGTTGATCACGATGTCGCCGTAGTGCACGCCGACCTGCACGACGTTGCCGTGCACATCGCGCGCTTGGTTGCGGTACTCGTTCTTCACCACTCGTCCTCGAACCAGCCCTCGGGAGCCGGAACGGAAGGCAGCGGCACGGGATCCTGGTGGTGCTCCGGGCTGCACGCGCTGAACGGGCCCTTGCTGGAGAGCAGGACCCCCAGGTGCGGATCGAGATGATCGCGGTACCACACGGCCATGCCCGTCCCCGGTTCGTACCGCAGCACCTCCCAGGCGTGCCACAGCGCGTGGAACCGCGAGACGGCCTCGGAATGCTTCCACCACTGCGCGCACCACCGGTAGTCGCCCAGCGGTCGGCAGTACATCGGCAGGAACCGGTAGACGACGAACTCCTCGACGTTGCGGAAGACCGGCTGCGGCTTCTCGCCGTGCTCGGCCGCGGCGTCGACGACGTCCTGTTCCTCTTCCGTGAGAACGGCATCGTCGGCCGGGCGCATGTCTTCGGCCACCTTTCCCTCCGCGGCTCTGCGAACACCGGGTGTTGCAACGGTGGACGAATCACCTGGACCGCACGCACCACCCACCGCAACCTACCCGCTAGAACCGCACGGCGGTGGCGATCCGCAGATCATGCCCGGTGTTCGCGGGCTGCCCATCGCAGTCCACAAGGGACGGTCAGCCGCCGAAGAGGTCGTGGTCGGCGAGGACTTCGTCGATCACGAGCCGTTGGACGGCGGCCTCTACCGGGTCCTCGTCGATGCACCCCGTGAGCGTCAGCAGGGCCTTCCACAGGGCCCAGCCCCTGGCGCGCGCCCAGGTCGCATCGTCGTGACCGACCGCGTCGCGGAACGTCCGGCGGCTCTCGCCGGAGAAGAACGTCCACGCGATCACCAGGTCGCTGGCCGGGTCGCCGGTGCCCGAGGTCCCGAAGTCGATCACGGCCGCGAGATTCCCGTTGTCCACCAGCAGGTTCCCGTGGGCGATGTCGCCGTGGAACCAGACGGGCTCGTCGCGCCATTCGGTCGCCAGGGCGGTGTCCCAGACGGCGGCGGCCCGGGCCGAGTCGACGCGCTCGTCGAGGATCGCCAGGCAGCGGCGGGTTTCCTCGTCGTAGTGGCGCACCGGAGCACCCCGGTAGAAGCTGTGGGCTCCGGCGAGCGGGCCTCCGGTGGCGTCGCAGCGCTGGAGGGCCTTGATGAACTCCGCCAGCGAAGCGGCGAACCGCGGCATGTCGTCGATGCGGCCCCGATCGGCTGTTTCACCGGGCAACCATCCGCGCACCGACCACGGGAACGGGTAGCCCTCGCCCGGGGCGCCTTCGGCCAGGATCGGCGGCACGGCGACCGGCAACGACGGCGCCAGCCGCGGCAGCCAGCGGGTTTCCTTGGCGATCGCGGGGACGTAGCCGGCGGCGGTGGGCAGCCGCACCGTCATGTCCGCGCCGAGCCGGTAGGTCCGGTTGTCCCAGCCGTCGACCTCCACCGGCGTCACGGGCAGGCCGCTCCACTGCGGGAACTGCGCGTCGATGAGACGTGCCACGAGGGCGGCGTCGATACCGGCTCGGCCGTCCGGGGCATTGGCATCCACCTGCCGATCATCGCGCAGGCCGCCACCGCGCCCGAACGGGGGCCCTGGCCGCCACGACCGGGGCGCGCGCGGGCGTCGACCGTTCGGGTTCTCGGCGGGCGGCGGGCCGCGCCGAATCCGATACTCAGCGCCGTGAATTCCTGGCCGCACCAGCCACTTCGCCCGGCGCCGCGGCCGGTCGACCGATGCGCCGGTCGTCGGCGCGGAACCGCTCGTGAGGTGATCCCGTGGAGTTGACCGTCGTCGGCTGTTCCGGCAGCGCACCGTCGCCGGAATCGCAGTCGTCCGGATACCTGCTGAGTTCCGGCGACAGCCGGATCGTGATCGACCTGGGGAACGGAACGCTGGGGCCGCTGCAGAAGTGGATCGACCCGTTCGACATCAACGCCCTGTTCCTGACGCACCTGCATCCCGACCACTGCGCGGACTTCGCCCCGCTGGTGGTGTACCTGCGGTACCGGCCGAACCAGCCTTACGACCCGAAGCAGCACCGCATGCCCGTCTACGCGCCGCCGGAAGCACCGAGCAGGCTGGCCGCCCTGTTCGCGCCGAGCGCGGCGGAGCTCGCCGAGACCGACCTGTCGGACGTCTTCGAGTTCCGGGAACCGCCGGTCGAACCGGTCCGCATCGGGGCGTTCGAGATCCGGGCGTTCGCGGTGGACCACCTGTGCCCGACCTGGGGCCTGCGCATCGAGGCGGAGGGCCGGGTGTTCGCCTTCACCGGCGACACCGGTCCCAGCGACGGGATCACCAAGCTCGCGGAGGGAGCCGACGTGCTGCTGTCCGAGGCGTCCTGGCTCGACTTCCCCGACCAGCCCACCGGAATGCACCTGTCCGGCAAGCAGGCCGGCGCCGCGGCGGCCTCGGCCGGGGCCCGCCGGCTGCTGCTCACCCACTACTCGCCGTGGACCGATCAGGACGCGCTGGCCCGGGAAGCGCGCGACGCCTTCGACGGCCCGGTGGAGGTCGTCCACGCGGGCACCACCTACACCATCTGACCGAACCTCCCGCGGCACAGCGCGGTCCGCAATTTCCATTGAAATCGAAGGTCCAATTTCAATGGAAATTGCGGATCCGAGGCCTCGTTCCGCTTGTCAGGCAACGACTTCCGCGAGTTGGCGCCGCTTGGCCTCCTCGACGCCGGCCAGGACCTGCGGGGTCACCGAGCGCAGGAACACCGGCATGGCGATCAGGACCGCCAGGACGAACACGGCGAAGGCCGCGCGCATGCCGGCGAACTCCGCGAGCAGCCCGCCCACTCCGGCGCCGACCGGCATCGCGCCCCAGCTGAACAGCCGCGCCGCCGCGCTGTAGCGGCCCATCATCTCCGGATCGACCAGGTACTGCGCGATGGTGCGCGCGTTGACCGCCCACAGCGTGCCGCCCATGCCGCCCAGGAACGCGCCCACCGCCAAGATCCACAACTCCGTGGTCAGCACCGGCGCCGCCACCATCGCCAGCGTGCCGACGAGGTCGGCGAACAGTGCCCACCGGCGGCCGATGAGCCGGTTCACCGCGGTGACCGTCAGCGCGCCGACCAGGCCGCCGATGCCGAGCGCGCTCAGCAGCACCCCGTACTCGCGGGCGTCCAGGCGCAGCACCGTGGTCGCCATCAGCGGCATCAGCGCCAGCCACGCTCCCCAGCAGGAGCACAGCACGGTCAGGACCAGGGCCATCAGCCGCAGCAGGCGCTGCCGCCACAGGTGCCGCAGGCCGCTGCCGATCTGGCGGCTCACGCTCGCCGGTGCCCGCCCGGCCGTCCGCGGCAGGCGGAACCGGCCGACGAGCAACACCAGCAAGACCGTGCCCAGCACGTACCCGGCGGCGGTGGCGCCGAGTGCGAAGGCGCTTCCGGCGGCGAGCAGCAGGCCGCCGACGAACGGGCCGCAGAACTCGTTGCAGACCGTTTCCGCGCCGGTGATCCAGGCGTTGGCCCGTTCCCGCCAGCGCGGGCCGACCGCCGTCGGCGTCAGTGCCATCGCCGAGGTCAGCGCGACCACTTCCGCGATGCCCAGCACCGCCCCGCCGACCAGCAGCAGGGGCAAGCTGATCGCGCCGGCGAACCGGGCGAACAGCAGCGCGGCGAGCGTCAGCAGGCGCAGCGAGTTGGCCAGCCACAACAGCTTCCGGCGGTCGAACCGGTCGACCAGCACGCCCACGTGCAGCGCCGTCAGCAGCCACGGAAGCGTCAGTGTCATCGACACCGCCGCCACCGCGGCGGGCGAGGCCGTCAGCGTCGTCGCGATCAGCGGCAACGCCATCTTGATCACGCCGTCGGCCAGGTTGGTGATCGCGGTGAACACCACCAGGACCAGCGTGTTGTGCGCACTGCGATCGCGGGGCGCCGCCGCCACGTCCGGGGGCGCGTGCTCGGCGAGTCGGTCGGTCATCTCAAACGCACCTCGACGTAACCATCAAAACCGTTTTGGTGGATAGTAGCGACGTGGATCATCGCACGGCAATCCCGCGAACGGCAGCACTGGAGCGCGGGCGACAGCCCTGCCCGCCACCCGCAGCTCCGGTCACGTCACTCCGGGATCGCGCCGTCGGCGATGCGCAAGATCGCGTCAGCCGCACCGAGGATCGCCTCATCGAGGGGGAAGTAGCGCTGCTCCGCCTTGGCGCCGGTGCGCGTGCGGGCCTGGCCTTCGTCAGCCCCAGGTGGTGATGCGGCCCTGCAGGAGGCCTTCGCAGGTGTCCGGCTCGGGCTCTCCGAGGTGCGTCGGCTCGCCGTAGGCCAGCAGGTCACCCGGCGGGGTCCCGAAGTCGTTGCTGTCCTGACTCAGATGCCTGAACCGTATCTTTGAAAGCTCTGTTGATACTTTCGAAGCACTGGGCACGGATTCATGCGGTAAAGTCTCAAATCGGTGAGAAACTTGCGACCAGCCGACCTCGCGCGCGAGCACGGCATCTCGACCCAGGCGGTGCGCAACTACGAGCGGGACGGGTACCTCCCGCCCGCCGAGCGCACGCACAGCGGCTACCGGGTCTGCACCGAGGTGCACGCGGCGGCCCTGCGCGCCTACCTCGCCCTCGTCTCGGCGTACGGCCACGCGGCCAGCGGCCGGATCATGAACGCGCTCCACGACGACGCGCTCGACAACGCCCTGCTGATCATCGATCGCGGCCACGGCCAGCTGCTCCGCGACCGCGAAACCCTCGATGCGGTGCGGAAAGCGGTGGATCACCTGACGGTGGAGCCCGATGCCGACCCAGACCGGCCGGAAGCCGCCGTGCCGCTGAACATCGGCGAACTCGCGCACCGGCTCCGCGTCACGCCCGCGACCCTGCGCAACTGGGAGGACGCCGGCATCCTCGTCCCCGCGCGAGACCCGGCCACCGGATACCGCCGCTACCGCGCGGGCGACATCCGCGACGCCGAGCTCGCCCACCTGCTCCGGCGCGGTGGCTACCCGCTGGAGCACATCTCCACCGTGGTCCAGCAGATCCGGACCGCCGGCGGCACCGAGGCGCTGTCCCGCGCCCTGGCCGACTGGCAGCGGAAGCTCACGGCGCAGGGCCGCGCCATGCTCGACGCGGCCACTCACCTCAGCCGCTACCTGGGTTTGCTCGACGAATCCCGGCCCTCTTCCTGAGGCACGGCCTACTCCTCGGCCAGCCGGCCACCGAGCCACGACTCGACATCCCGCACGGCGGCAGCGGCCATCGCGGTCGGGAAGGAGATGAAGCCTGGCCCGGACTCGGGGTACACCCGGACGTCCACGTCGCCGCCCGCGGCGGAGAGCCGGGCCGCCATCGCCAGGTTGTCCTCGAGGGCGGTGTCCAGGCCGCCCACGACCAGCAGGGCCGGTGGCAGGCCGACGAGATCGCCGTAGAGCGGGGAGATGTCGGGATCGGTCCGGTCGGCGACGTGACCCGCGTACGCCTGGACGAAGAACTCGTCGGCGATCAGCCGCCCGCCCGGAGATCGCCCGCTCAGGTCGTAGGCCCCGTGCAGCAGGGCCGCACCGGCGAACCGCTCGGCCAGACCCAGGGCCCGCAGGCGGAGCAGGGTGACCACGGCCAGGTTGGCTCCCGCCGACGCTCCGCCGATCACCAGTTTCCCCGTGCCGAACAGGGATTGGGCGTGCTCCACGAGCCATCGGGCGGCGGTTTCGCAGTCGTCGGGAGCCGCGGGCCACGGGTGCTCGGGCGCCAGCCGGTAGTCGACGCTCACCACGGCCACCCCGAGGGCCTCCGCCAGGCGGGCATTGCGGTCATCGCCCCAGGCCGCCGATCCGAGGTAGAAGCCCCCGCCGTGGATGTCGAGGAAGGCTCCCCGGATCTCGCCTCCCTCGGGGACGGTGATGCGCACCGGGACCTGGCACCCGCCGGCCTCGGCGATGCGGTCGACGGCCTTGCCGCCGGACTGGGCGGTGGAGGCCAGCCGCTCGCGGATCTGCCGCAGGCCCTCGGGTGTGGCCGGATCGGGCATCGGTTGGTCGGCGGCGGCGGCCCGTGAGGCGGCGTTGAACTGCCTGCTCTCCTCGACGTGCGCGGCCAGATCCTCGTCGATCAGCCGTTTCAGCCCGATCTCCATGCCTCTCCTCCCAGATTCCGCCCGGCGGCGTTTTGTCCACACATACTTGCGGATTCGCGTCAAGGATCAGTCGAGCGCCGTCCGCGGCACGCCCCGGCTCGCGCACCAGCTCGCTGGGACTGCCGGGGTCACCGCGCGGCCGTCGCCGGCGAGTCCCAGTCGATGCGGTGACCGTACATCCAGTCCATGGACTCCGGGTTCGGCTTGCGCAGTTTGAAGATCAGCGGCAGCACGTGCCGCATCACGGGGCCGAGCGTCTTGCCGTCGCCGTTGCGCTTCCCTTGCGCTACAACACGTTCCACCCGGGCACGGCGCAGTGACTCGTACGCGGTGAAGGCGGCGGGCACGCCGTCCGCGTCGCGCAGGCACTTCGCGAGCGTGACCGCGTCTTCGATCGCCATCGACGCCCCCTGGCCCGATGCGGGCGAGGTGGCGTGCGCCGCGTCGCCGATGATGATCATCCGGTCGCGGTGCCAGGTCGGCACCTTCGGGAAGTCGTAGGTGTTCCAGCCCGCGAAGAGCTCGTCGCTCGCGGTGACGAGGTCGCGGGCGGGGCCGTCGTCCTCGGTGAACAGGTCGAGCAGTTTGGCACGCCACCGGTCCTCGCTGACGGCGGCCAGCTCTTCCTTCGGCAGCTCCTTCGGCTGGCGCGGGTTGGCGAACCACCACACGTCGCCGCCGGGGTGGACGAGGTAGCAGTAGAAGCAGCCACGCCCGAAGACCATGTGCATCTCGCCGGGCTCGGCGTCGAGCCGCAGTCCTTTGGCATAGCCGCCGGTGTTGAGCAGCGGTACGTACCTCGGCGCCGGTGCGTTCGGGTCGATGATGGTGCGGACGGTCGAGCGCAGGCCGTCGCCGCCGATGAGCAGGTCGGCGTGCGCGGTGCCGCCGTCGGCGAAGGTGGCGGTCACGCCATCCCTTGCCGGCGTCGCGGCCACCAGCCGCTTGCCGTACTCGATCGGTATGCCGCGCCGCACGGCCTCGTCCCGCAGCGAGCTGTAGAGCGCGGCGCGCGTGATGGTCTGCGTGCCGGTTCCGTCGGGTAGCGCTGCGCCGAAGCCGAACTCGGCCATCGATCTCTTCCCGCCCATGCCGATGGACATCTTC
Organism: Saccharopolyspora sp. NPDC045839; assembly: GCF_056431645.1. Classification (NCBI taxonomy): domain Bacteria; kingdom Bacillati; phylum Actinomycetota; class Actinomycetes; order Pseudonocardiales; family Pseudonocardiaceae; genus Saccharopolyspora; species Saccharopolyspora sp. NPDC045839. Next base: position 43,462 of record NZ_JBWKKH010000038.1, on the reverse strand, counting down.
GTGGTCGCGAACCCCTTGTCGCGCACGATCGCGTGCAGGTCGAGCGTGCCGAGCGCCGCGAGGCCGTTGACCGCCAGGGTCAGGAACGCGCCGACGCCATCCGCGCCGCGGTCGTACGCCTCGTAGACGGTCGCGTCGAGGCCGGACTTCTGGAGCGCCATCGCCGTGACCGGCCCTGCTACGCCGCCGACGATGATCAATGCCTTCGTTTTAGTCATATTATGACTATATATAGAATGACTCTTCGGGCAAGGGGTACTAAGGTCTGTCCCATGGCGAGGAGCATCCATCGGCGGTCCGTGCTGGCACTCGTGCTGCTTTCCCTGCTGGCGGAGGAGCCGATGCACCCGTACCGGATGCGCGAGATGATCAAGGAGCGCGGCAAGGACCGGATCGCGAACGTGGCGCAACGCAACAGCGTCTACCAGACGATCGACCGCCTGCTGCGCGCCGAGCTCATCGCCGTCCGGGAGACCGCCCGCGACGAGCGCAGGCCGGAACGCACGGTTTACGAGATCACCGATGCCGGCCGAGAAGCACTGCGCACCTGGACCGCCGAGATGCTCGCGAGCCCGGCCCGCGAGTTCCCGGAGTTCCCGGCCGCGCTCGCCACCCTCATGGTCCTGACTCCGGAGGACGTGACGGCCGGGCTGGCGAAACGGGCGACCGACCTGGCCACCGCGCTGGCGGCCGACCGCGAGGCCCTCCGGGCCGCGCCGGAGCTGCCGCGGCTCTTCCTCCTGGACGAGGAATACTCGATCGCGGTCCGCGAGGCGGAGTTGAAGTGGATCGAGGACGTGCTGGCGGCGCTCCGGTCGGGCGAGCTCACGTGGTCGGAGGAATGGATCCGCGCGGTGGCCGAGAAGCTCGCCTAGCCGATCGGGGCCGAAGTCCCGACTGGACTGACATGGGCGAACGGTGTCCATGATCCATGGCGCTGGTCCGCGGCCTGGCGAAGGCCATGCTGGAGGAGCAGAAGTCCGTCGACGTCGAGTTCACCGAGCGCCCACGGCGGGCCCCTCGAGGTCACCGTGGAGGCGTCGCGGCCCGCCGGGTGATCACGGTCGCGGCACCTCCAGCACGTCCACAGTGGAGCCGTTGGGCAGACCGCCGGGCGGGACCACCGCGAGGCCGTCGGCGAGCGCGAGGCCGCGCAGCATCGCGGGACCGTCGAAGGGAAGCGGCGCGACCGTGTTCTCGCGGAGCAGCACCGGCAGCAGCCTGGCGCTTCGCGGATGTCCGGGCAGCTCGACCGAGACTTCGACGCGTCGCGGCTCCGCATCCGGCCGACCGCTCAGGCGGCGCAGCAGCGGCAAGGCCAGCGTCACCGTTCCCGCGACGGCCGCGAGCGGGTTGCCAGGGAGCCCGACGAGCCGGCGGGTGCGCCCGTCCGCGGCCGGCGGAAGCCCGGCGAGCAGCATCGGATGACCTGGCCGCACGGCGACGGAGTCGACCAGCAGCCGGGCGCCGGTCTCGGCGAGCACTGCGTGCAGGAAGTCGACCGGACCAGCGGCGGTGCTGCCGGTGGTGACCACGACGTCGGCCGGTGAGTGCCGGATCGCGTCGTGCAGCAGCTCGAAGTCGTCGGCGATCCGGCGCCGGCCGATCACGTCGCCGCCGCACTGCAGCATCGGCGGCAGCAGCGGGCTCAGCGCGTCGCGGACCGCGCCGCGGCCGGGCAGGCCGGAGTCCAGCAGTTCGTCACCGAGGACCAGCACCTCCACCGTCGGGCGCCGGTGGACGACGAGCCGGTCGTACCCGGCCGCCGCGGCCAGGCCCAGCACGGCGGGCGTGACCGTCGTACCGGCCGGCAGCAGCGGCTCGCCCGAGCGGCATTCCTGACCCCGGGGCCGGACATCGCGGCCCGGGGTGGGCGGGCTCGGCGCGCGGTCGAACAGGATCCGGGCCGACCGCTCCACCTCGCCGTGCTCGCTGCGCAGCACCGCGATCGGGCCGGGTGGCAGCTCGGCGCCGGTCGCGATGCTCACGGCGGTGCCCTCCGCCAGCGGTTCCGGCCGCCCGCCGGCCCGCACGCCGGTGCCGCCGAGCCGCCACGGTCCCGGCCCCGCCACGGCCCAACCGTCCATTGCGGACGTGTCGAACGGCGGCAGGTCGGTGAGCGCGACCAGCGGTTCGGCGAGGGCGTGGCCGAGCGCGTCGGCGAGCTCGCGCGCAACCGCGGGCAGCGGCTCCCCGGCGGCGTCCATGGCGGTGTCCCGCGCCTGCGCCCAGCTCTTCGCGGGCGCCTCGGCACCGATTCGTGCAACGAGATTCATCTGATTCCCCGCCCGGTGCACCGCCGACGGAACGCCTCGTGCTGTTCGCAATTCTCGGCGATGCGGAAATCCCGGTCGCCCATCAGTTTCCGATATCGGGCCCGAATGGTCAAAGCGGAGTCCCCCACCAGCCGATGGGCAATGCCCATCACCGGCCGGGCCGGAGTCGATAAACGGCGCCTATCAGATCATCGCCGCTCCCTCTTTGACTTTCTCCGGCCGGTACCGAACGCTTGAAAAGCGCGGCGGAATTCGGAAGCGAACGAGGGGCTGGCCACGACATGAGCAAGATCGAAGATCCCGGCGAGGACGCCCTCTCGGTCACCCCGCCCAAGACCTGGGCGGCGGGACTGCCCGCGGTGGCGCACGCCGTGGAGTACTCGCTGGGCCAGACCTCGGTCCGGCGGACCATGCTGACGCTGCTGAACCTCAACCAGGCCAAGGGAATCGACTGCCCCGGCTGCGCGTGGCCGGAACCCGGCCCGAAGCAGCGGCACCTCAACGAGTACTGCGAGAACGGCGCCAAGCACGTCAACGACGAGGCGACGTCGCGCCGGGTCACCGCCGACTTCTTCCGCCGGCACCCGGTCTCCGAGCTCGCCCGCAAGTCCGACTACTGGCTCAACCAGCAGGGCAGGCTCACCGAGCCGATGGTCAAGCGGCCCGGATCGGACCACTACGAGCCGATCACCTGGGACGACGCCCTCGGCCTGCTCGCCGGCGAGCTGCGCGCGCTGGACTCCCCGGACGAGGCGCTGTTCTACACCTCGGGCCGGCTCAACAACGAGGCCGCGTTCCTGCTGCAGCTGTTCGCGCGGGCGTTCGGCACGAACAACCTGCCCGACTGCAGCAACATGTGCCACGAGTCCAGCGGTTTCGCGCTGCAGCAGACGCTGGGCATCGGCAAGGGCAGCGTGAGCCTGGACGACATCCACGAGTCCGACCTGATCTTCGTCGTCGGCCAGAACCCCGGCACCAACCACCCGCGGATGCTGTCCGCGCTGGAGGAGACCAAGCGGCACGGCGGGCAGGTCGTCGCCGTGAACCCGTTGCCCGAGGCCGGGCTGATCCGGTTCAAGAACCCGCAGAACGCCCGCGGGATCGTCGGCCGCGGCACCGCCATCGCCGACCAGTTCCTGCAGATCCGCCCCGGCGGCGACCTCGCGCTGTTCAAGGCGCTGAACCGGCTGCTGCTGGAGGCCGAGGACGCCGCCCCGGGCACCGTGCTCGACCACGAGTTCATCCGCGCGCACACCACCGGCTTCGAGGAGTTCGCCGAGCAGGCCCGCCAGATCTCGTGGGACGAGATCCGCGCCGCCACCGGGCTGTCCCGCGAGGAGATCGAGCAGGTGCTCGACCGGGTGCTGGCCAGCAGGAGCGTCATCGTCTGCTGGGCGATGGGCCTGACGCAGCAGAAGCACGGCGTCCCCACCATCCGCGAGGTCGTCAACTTCCTGCTGCTGCGCGGGAACATCGGCAAACCGGGGGCCGGGGTCTGCCCGGTGCGCGGGCACAGCAACGTGCAGGGCGACCGCACCATGGGCATCTGGGAGCAGATGCCGCAGTCCTTCCTGGACGCGCTGGAGCGGGAGTTCGGCTTCACCCCGCCCGCCGAGCACGGCTGGGACTCGGTGGATTCCATCCGGGCCATGCTCGACGGCCGGGCCAGGTTCTTCCTCGGCGTCGCCGGGAACTTCGTGCGGGCCACGCCGGACAGCGAGATCACCGAGCGGGCGATGCGCCGGTGCCGGCTGACCGCGCACATCTCGACCAAGCTGAACCGCTCCCACGCGGTGTGCGGCGAGACCGCGCTGATCCTGCCGACGCTCGGGCGCAGCGACCGGGACGTCCAGGCCGGCGGGGAGCAGTTCGTCACCGTCGAGGATTCGATGAGCGTGGTGCACGCCTCGCGCGGCCGCCTGGAGCCGGCCTCGGAGATGCTGCTCAGCGAGGTCGCGATCCTCGGCCGCCTGGCGCGGCTGACGCTCGGCGCGGATCCCGACATCCCGTGGGAGGAGTTCGAGGCGGACTACGGCACGATCCGGGACCGGATCTCGCGGGTGGTGCCGGGGTTCGAGGACTTCAACGCGCGGGTGGCGAAGCCGGGCGGGTTCGCGCTGCCGAACCCGGTGAACAGCGGGGTCTTCCGCACGCCCAGCGGCAAGGCGGTCTTCACCCGCAACGAGTTCGAGATGCTGAGCGCGCCCGAAGGGCACCTGGTGCTGCAGTCGTTGCGCTCGCACGACCAGTGGAACACCATCCCGTACGCGCCGAACGACCGCTACCGGGGCATCCACAACGCCCGCCGGGTCGTGCTCGTCAACCCCGTCGACCTGGACGCGCTCGGGCTCGCCGACCGCGCTGCCGTGGACCTGGTAAGCGTGTGGCACGACGGCGTCGAGCGACGGGCGCGCGACTTCCGCGTGGTCGCGTACCCGACGACGCCCGGCTCCGCCGCCGCGTACTACCCGGAGACCAACGTCCTCGTGCCGCTGGACAGCGTGGCCGACTTCAGCAACACGCCCACCTCGAAGGGAATCGTGGTCCGGCTGGAACCCCGCTCCTGACGCCACCGCCGGAACGTCCACATCGGATCGTCTGATGTGGACACCACGTCGTGCCGGGATCGCCTCCGCACGCGAACCAGAAGGGCCGACCCGGCATGACGACCTACCGCACCGCGTCCAGTTGGATGCCGGCCGCGGCCGCGGTGTCCCGAAGCCACCTACCCCACCGGATCCCCGGTGACCTCCAGGAAAGGACGCAACGATGGGCCGAGTGACCGTGCGACGGCCGGTGCTGCGCATCCGCGACGGGGTGCGATCGCAGCGACCGGACACCCTGACCGCCGAGGAGCCGATGGAGATCCGGGTCGGCGGCCGCCCGCTCACCGTCACCATGCGCACCCCGGGGCACGACTTCGACCTCGCCGTCGGATTCCTGGTCAGCGAGGGCGTCGTCGACTCGGCCGACGACGTGGCCGCGATCCGCTACTGCGCGGGCGCCACCTCCGACGGCGGCAACACCTACAACGTCGTCGACGTCGCCCTCGCTCCCGGTGTCGCGCCGCCGGATGCGTCGCTGGAGCGGAACTTCTACACCACGTCGTCCTGCGGGCTGTGCGGCAAGGCGAGCCTGGAAGCGGTGCGCACCACGACGGCCTGGCCCCTCGGCGAGGACTCGCTGCGGATCGAGCCGTCGACGCTGGCCGTCCTCCCCGACCGGCTGCGGGAAGCCCAGCGGGTGTTCGACAGCACCGGCGGCCTGCACGCAGCCGGGCTGTTCACCGCCGACGGCCGGCTCACGTGCCTGCGCGAAGACGTCGGGCGGCACAACGCGGTGGACAAGGTCGTCGGCGACGCCCTGCGCGCGGGCCGGCTGCCGCTTCGCGATTCCGTCCTGATGGTCAGCGGCCGGGCGTCCTTCGAGCTGGTGCAGAAGGCGGTGATGGCCGGGATCCCCGCGCTGGCCGCCGTCTCCGCACCGTCCTCGCTGGCCGTGGACCTGGCCGCGGACGCCGGGCTGACCCTCATCGGCTTCCTGCGCGGCACCTCGATGAACGTCTACAGCGGCGCCGAGCGGCTGTGCCCGGACCCGGCGTGAGGTTCACTCCAGCGCTCCGGCCACATCCACCGACCGCGCGACCTCGATGAACGCCCGGCCCATCACCGATCCGGGCTCCCGCGCGGTCGTCACCAGCCCGACCCGCGCCTCGTGGTCCGGGGCCACCAGCGGAACGGCCTTCACCCCGGCCGTGTCGCTGATGGCCCGGGCGAACGGGGCGGGCACGATGCTGGACCACCGCCCCATCGCGACGTGCGCGCACAACCCCGCGATCGAATCGGTTTCCAGTTGCGGGACGGGCGAAATCCCGACTTCGGCGAAGACCCCGTCCAGGGTGCGGCGGCCGCGCATCGACGGCGTCAGCAGGCACAGCGGCACCCGCCCGGCCTCCGCCCAGGTCACCGACTCGCGGGCGGCGAACTCCCCCTCGGCGAACGTCAGCAGCACGTACCGCTCCCGGTACAGCGCAACGCTCACCATGCCGGCCGCCTCGGCGCCGGCGAGGTAGCCGATCGCGACGTCGAGCTCGAAGTTCTGCAGCCGCCGGAAGATCTCGTCGGTGGGCAGGTCGGCCATGACCTGAACGCGGGCGAGCGGGTGTTCCGCGCAGAACCGCGCCGTGAGCAGCGGCACCGCGGGCGCGGCCGTCGGGATGACGCCGATCGAGAGCTGACCGGTCAGCCCGGTGCGCAGGGCGCTCACCTCCAGCCGCATCGAATCCCGGTCGGCGAGGATCTTCTCGGCCCAGCGGACGATGCGCTCGCCTTCCGGCGTCAGGCCCTGGAAGCGGCGCTCGCGGCGGATCAGCGGGACGTCGAGTTCCTCCTCCAGCTTCCGGATCGCCTCGGACAGCGCCGGCTGCGAAACGGAGCACGCTTGCGCGGCGCGCACGAAATGCCGTTCGCGCGACAATGCCACCAAGTACTCGAGCTGCCGGAAGAGCATTTTGTTCACCTAACGCCAGAGGGCCGCGGAACATCCTATCCCGGAACGCGAAAGCCGACTTGCGACACCGCGTGACGTCGCATGCACACGGAGTCCCGGCACGCAAATAGGTGCGACCTATCGCGAAATCGGAAATGTCTCTTTGACTTTCCCCAAATGCCCGGCGGAGAATTCTGCCGGTGCCGATTCGGCCGCTGCGCGAAGGCGGCACGGCACCGCAGGATTTCCCGACTCGTACTGCCCGACACAAGCTCGCGGCCGGCGCGGCCGCGCAGCGCGGAAGACCGGGAGGTGGGCCGTGCCGACTTGGCGGGTGCGCGATTTCCACGACGACGACCTGGACCAGGCGATCCACATCTGGGACCAGAGCAGGGAGGGCGGCGAGCCGGCGTTCTCCGCCGCCGAGGTGGTGTCGCTCGCGCGGGCCGGGCATCCGGCCCTGGTCGCGGTGGTGCAGCAGGACGTCGTCGGCATGGCGGCGGCGAAGGTCGAGGGCGACCGGGCCTGGCTGGCGCTGTTCGCCCTCGACGCCCGGTGGCGCAACCGCGGCATCGGCAGCGCGCTGCTGGCCGAGCTGGAGAAGAAACTGCGCAGCGCGGGAGTGCACCGCATCGCCAGCCTGGTGTCGGAGGGGGCCGCGGGCTTCCGGGCGATGGTGAACTCCGGCTACCGGCCCCGCACCGACCTGACCTACTTCGAGAAGGTCCAGGAGCTCGACCCCGCCGACTTCGACGTCCTCGAACACCTCGGCGGCCGGCTCCTCCCGCCCGGCGGGTGGGACGCGCTGGCGGGCATGCGGCGGGAGAAGGATGTCATCGAACGCCGGGTCGTGCTGCCGATCTCCCACCACGAGCAGGCCGAGCGCCACGGCGTCCTGCCGCCCAAGGCGATCGTCCTGTTCGGGCCGCCGGGCACCGGCAAGACCAGCTTCGCCAAGGCGATCGCCTCCCGGCTGAACTGGCCGTTCGTGGAGCTGTTCCCGTCCCGCCTCGCCGCGTCCTCCCCGGACGGGCTGGCGGCCTCCCTGCGGGAGGTGTTCGCGGAGCTGGAGGAGCTCGACGACCTGGTGCTGTTCATCGACGAGGTCGAGGAGATCGCCGGCACCCGCTCCAGCCCGGCGGTGGGCGCCGCGCACGGCGTGACCAACGAGCTGCTCAAGCTCATCCCGGGCTTCCGCGAGCACGACCACCGCCTGCTGGTGTGCGCCACCAACTCGGTGAGCTCGCTGGACCCGGCCTTCCTGCGGCCCGGCCGGTTCGACTACCTGATCCCGGTGGGGCCGCCGGATCCGCCCGCGCGCCGGGCGATCTGGTCGCGCTACCTCGGCCCGGCGCGCGACAACGTCGACCTGGACCTGCTGGTGGAGCAGACGGAGCTGTTCACCCCGGCGGACATCGAGTTCGCGGCGCGCCAGGGCGCGCAGACCGCGTTCGAGCGCGACGTGCTGCACGAGCGCGGCGACCTCGCAACGACCGACGAGTACCTGCAGGCGATCGCGGACACCCGCCCCACGCTCACCGCGGAGGCCATCACCGAGTTCGAGCGCGACATCGACGCGCACACCCGGCTGTAGCGGCTGTTCTTGAACCCTGCTCGTTGGCGGGTGTGGAGTGAACGGCCCGTTCGTACCGATAGGTGAAGTGAACAGGCCGTTCGCCTCACCACCTCGAAGCCCGCCGACCGACCACGACGCCGCGCCACCACATCCAGAACAGCTCGCTGTAGCACCGAGGCCGGTCGAATGCGGTTTCGGCCGCATCCCGCAGGAGCCGCTGCCCGCACCGCTACGCAAAGCCGATTCAGAAATCTCCCCTTGGAGCCGGACACTTGGAGGTGAGTGGTGTGGGCGCCTTCGATCAGCGGCGGCTGCCTGCTGCCGCCTCGGGGCGGCGACCACGACCTGTTGCTCGGGCGGGACCTTTCGATCGGGTACCGGTCGCACGGCGCCGGGGGAATCGACCTGTACTTCGAGGTGAGCTTCGCGTCCCGCTCAACACGCCCGCGCCGGCGATCGCGCTGTCCGCCGTCCCGGCCAGCTGAGTCCCCGGCACGCTCTCATTCCTTCAGGTGAAATCGCCGATCGTCGGCCATTGTGGACGGACGCCACCGGCGGCCCTGAACCGCCGGCGTTGATCACGGTCTGCCGCATGGACAAGGGCGACTCAGAAGGTTCCAGAAAGGCTCCGTCCATGCTCGTCCCGGTGGTCGGTAGGTGGCGTTTTCGCGCGAAAACAGCACCCCACCCCTCCCCCAAGAGACAAGGTTTCGCCGACAAAGAAACACCCTTTCCCAAT
>NZ_JBWKKH010000038.1:20933-34373 GCF_056431645.1 Saccharopolyspora sp. NPDC045839 | reverse complement strand
GCGCCTAGGGGGGAGGGGTTGAGCGGTTTCCCGCAAAATTGCCTCCTCCTCTTGGGGGGGGGCGCTGTTTTCGCGCGAAAACGGCGCCTCGCGTTCCAGGCGGTCTCCACCAACCCGAGCGTCGCCAACGGAGCGGTGACCGGCTCGTCGTCGGCGAGCGTGGTTTCGTGCAACGACGCTTGGAGCCGGTGCGGCTATGGCCATCACCTGCCGAGAACGCCATGCGGCCAACACCGTGCGCGTCGATCAAGTGAACGTCCGGCACCCCGAATCCTGTGCCTCGTCGGCTCCTTTCAGCTCCCAGCATGACCACTGACAGTCCAAAGAAGACGGCCCCTGACGTACGCCAAGGCCTGGTCGGCACGGAATCCCCACATGCCGAACCAACAGCCGTGGCTTCTAGTCCTCGATGCCGGTCATGGCCCACGATCGGGCGACCGGCGGGCGCACCGGTGCTCCTCCTCGCCCGGCCGTCGAGGAAGAGCACCGTCGTGCGGGTCGGGAGCCATCCCGCCCACGTGTGAATTCCCGCTTCAGAACCAGCTTTTCGACCGCAGCTCGTACCACTGGCCGCACCGCGACTCCGCGCGGCGGTACGCCCGCGCGAGCCGGTGCCGGTACCGGCCCGCGGCGACGACCAGGCCGGCCAGGACCCATGCCGCGGCCACCGCCCCCGCGACAGAAGTCAACACCGGCATTCCCTCCGCTGGCTATCTCACCGGGATCCGTCGGCCGTGACCGGCTGCTTCGGCACATCCGCCCGCCCGTGGTCCCCGCGCAGCGCGAAGGCCGACAGGCAGCTGACGCCGACGAGCAGGAACGCGCCCGCCACGACCAACATCGGGACGAGGAGCTGGTAGGCGAACCCGAGACCGCCGAGCACCGCGATGGCGATCGTCATGCCCACCTGCCTGCTGGTGTTCAGCAGGCCGGACGCGGCACCGGAGATCTCCGGCGGGCACAGGTGCATCGCCTCGGCGCTGAGCAAGGACGCCAGCAGTCCCGACGGCACACCGATCAGCGCGGTCGCCGCCAGCGTCGCGCCCAGCGATCCGGTCACCGACAGCACTGCGACCGACGCACCGCCCACCCCACCGATCAGCGTGGCGGTCAGGATGATCCGGCGCCGGACCCCGGGCGTGACCCGGCTCGCCAGCAGGTTCCCGCACAACCACGCCACGCAGCACGGCAGTGCGGCGTAGCCCGCCTGCTCGGCGGTCAGCCCGTGCTCCTGCTGCAGGAAGAGGGCCAGGACCAGCAGCGAACCGTAGGACCCGATCTGGTAGAGGCCACCGGAGAGGATGACCAGCAGGTACGGGCGGTGGGTGAACAGCGCGCGCGGCACCAGCGGCGTCGTGGCCTTCGCCTGGGTCAGCGCGAGCGCGCCCAGGGCCACGGCGAAACCGACCAGCGCGGCCACCACCACGGGGTTGGTGAACGACGAGTGCGCGCCCTCGATCAACGAACCGGCGAGGAACGTCAGGGCGAGGCAGAACAGCAGCTGCGGCACGACGGTGAAGCGGCGCTCGGGAGCGGCCACCGGGTCGCGGAAACCGCGGATCAGCACCAGCGCGAACGCGCACACCGGGATGTTGACCAGGAACAGCCACCGCCAGCCCACGAACTGGGTGATCAGGCCACCGGCCAGCGGTGAGGTCGCGATGGCCACGCCGCCGACCACGCCCCAACCGCCGATGGCGCGGGCGCGCCGGGTCAGGTCGGGGATGCCCTTGGTGAGGATGGACAGCGTCATCGGGAGCATGAAGCTCGCGCTGGCGCCCTGGAGCACGCGCGCGGCGATCAGCTGCCAGCCCGACATCGGCAGCGCGCACAGCAGGGAGGCGACGGCGAACACGGCCGTCGACACCCGGTACACGCGGGCGACGCCGAAGCGGTCACCGGCGACGCCCGCCGTCAGCAGGAAGACGCACAGCGGAATCGTGTAGGCGTCGAGGAACCACTGCTGTTCGGCCGGCGACGCCTGCAGGGACGCGGTGATGCTGGGCAACGCCACGTTCACCGAGGACGCGTCGAAGGCGACGAGGAAGTTCCCGATGCTGACGGCCACCACACCGGCGGCCGTCAGCCGGGACGCATAACTTTCGTTCATCAGGAGAGTTCAATCCGTTCCGGCCGCGCCGCTTCAGACGCCGACCACGGTGGCGCGGTCGGCGCGCTCGCGGATGACCTCCAGCGCGGTGGTCTGAACGTCGTTCAGCCGCACCATGTCCGCGTAGAACGCCTTGATCTGCGCCGCGAGCCGGTCGTACTCGACGCGCTTCTGCTGGTACAGCTCGTCCATCTGCTCGGCGAGGCGGACGTAGATCTGCTGGATCAGCTCGTCGTCCTTGAGCATGACCTGATCCGCGCCGGCCTCGGCGAGGATCTGCTTGATGTAGACCGGGAACAGGCCGATCCGGTTGAGGAAGTAGTCCACCGGCCGGGACACGCCGAGGTAGTCCGGCACGTTCACGATGCCCGCGTTCTCGTTCTCCACCAGGAAACCGCTCACCGCCCGGTACGGGTCCGGGGCGGCCAGGAAGACCTCCTCGGAGAGCCGAGCGGCGGCGGAGAGCTTCTCGATGTCCAGCTCCGCGGCCTCGACGGTGATGTTGCGCTCGGCGAAGACGGCGGCGATCGACTCCAGCTCGGCGAGCCCGGCCCGGTTCCCGACGCCGGCGACGCCGCCCTCGATCATCTGGAAGCCGTGGAAGACCGACACCAGCGAGTTCGCCGTGCCGATGCCGCGGTCGTTGTGCCCGTGCAGGTAGAAGTTGAAGTCCGGGTTGTCGTGCACCAGGTTGGCCGCCAGGATCGCGGTCGCGTCCGGGAGCAGGGTGCCGACGGAGTCGTTGATCCGGACCAGCGAGATCCCCTGCTGCCGGCAGCGCTCGATCTGGTCGTTGAGGTGGGCGTACTTGTCCTCGTCAACGGTGCCGGAGAAGGCGTTGAGCAGGCTGGACCGCAGCCGCCCCACGCCGATGGAGCGCAGCCGCTCGGCGACCCGTTCGAACAGCTTGTTCTCGCTGTCGATCTCGATCATGCCGATGCTGACGTACATCTCCTTGAGGTACTCGCGCGGAATGTTGCGCTCCAGCTGTTCGCACAGCGGTTCCCACGTCTTCAAGGTCAGGTTGAACGAGAATTCCGTCCGCTCCGGAATCCTGCCCATCAAGTACTTCGCGTCCAGCACGTTGCGCACGAACGCCGCCTCGGTGATCCCCGAACCGACGTCGATGTCGGTGACGCCGGCGTTCGTGACCGCCTCGATCAACCGCAGCTTGCGCGAATCGTCGGCGCCGTACGGAGCACGCTCGCCACCTTCGCGAAGCGTTTCATCCGAGATCGCGCGAATTGAAAAGTCGTTGTAACGCGGCTGATGTCCCTCCGGAAACGACAGCATGAAGCCGATCCCTTTCAGGTGGTTGGAGTAGGCGGTCACCGTTGACCGCAGGCGACATTACATCGCGCCCGTTCCGACCTCTAATTAAACTTTCTAATGGTCTGATCAGAACCGATTGTTCCGCGCCTGCCGTCCGAGGGCGGCGGACAGCTCCACCGGCTCCGCGAGCCCGTGCCGGCCCGCCTCGGCGGCGACGAATTCGACGAACCGGCGGATCAGCGGGCTGCTGTCGCTGTTCAACCAGGCCAGGGAGATCTCGCCGGTCGGGCACCGGCCGGCGAAGGGCCTGCAGACGGCGCCGCCGGACGCGGCGCGCTCGGCCAGCGAGCGGTCCAGCACCGCGACTCCCGAGCCCGAGCAGACCGCGTCGATCACGTTGGCGTAATCGGGCTCGACGGAAGTGATCTCGGGCACGTAGTCCCCCCAGATCTGTTCGACGACGCGGTCGTAGAACTCCGGGCCGCTCTCCCGCTGCCACATCACGACCGGCTGCGCCCGGAACTCCTCCCGCGTCACGCGGTCGCGGGCGGCCAGCGGCGAACCGGCGGGGAGGACGGCCACGAGCTCCTCCTCCCCGATGACCCGGCAGTCGATGTCCGGGAGACCGGGAGGGGTGCGCACGAAGGCCACGTCGGCCTTGCGCGAGCGGAGCTCGGCGACGTTGTGCGATGCCCACCCCGCGATCGTCACCACGTCGACCTCGGGGTGTTCGCCGCGGAACTCCTCGACGAGCCGCCGCTGTCCCAAGTGGACACCGGACCTGCTGTACAGCACGCGGATCCGGCCGGAGCTCCCGCCCGCCACCTCCCGGATCGTCCGGGCTATCCGCTCGGACCGCCGGAGGATGCAGGTCGCCTCGCCCAGCAGGATCTTCCCGGAGTCGGTGAGGCGAACCCCCCGCCTGCTCCGGACGAACAGCTCCGCGCCGAGGAGGCGCTCCATGGAGCGGATGCCCTGGGAGAGCGCCGACTGCGTGACGAACAGCCGCTCAGCGGCCCGGCCGAAATGCAGCTCGTCGGCCAGCGCGATGAAGTAGACCAGGTTCCGGGAAATCAGCGGGTTGGTTAACCTCTGCGTCTCATCCCACAACTCGGACATGCTTCGGCACCTTTCCCAGAGCTGGCCGTGAAATAAACCCCAGCGGAGAAGATTACCGCACCGGTCCGATGCTCCCGATATTGCAGCCGAAGCGCGACGGTGGCCGTTCCGCATCCGCCGAATAGAGCATCCGGCGCGACTGGACGGCGGCCGCGAAACCGGCGATCAACGCAGTTCCGAACCGTTAGCATATTTTGCCGGATAGTGCGCGGATTCACACTTTCCAAGCAATGGAAAACGTTCGGCCCCCGATGATCTTCCGACCCGTTACGACATTCAGGTAGAAAATCGGATCATTTCGATGAAAACGCTTGAGCCCGGCACCGGACCGCACCCGCCGATCTGTGCCTCCGTCGCCCGGGCGGCGTTGTGCGGACGTTTCAGCTGTCTCCCGGCGTTGCCGCGGGACGCATCCGGAAGGCGACGATCAACGCGAGGACGACGACCACGGCCATCGCCAGGAACGCATCGGAGTAGGCAGCCCCGGCCTGGCCGCCGTAGAAGGGGTTGATGGCGTTGCTGCCGCTCTGCAGCCTCGCGGCGACCAGCACGCCGAACAGGGCCGGGCCGGTGCCGGCGCCGAGGAACTGCGCGCCCTGGAGGATTCCGAGACCGACGCCCACCTGGTCGCCCGGCAGCGCGCTCGCCGCGGCGCTGATGATCGGCGTGATCACGAAGATGAAGCCGACGCTGAGCCCGAGGATGCCGATCCCGGCGGGGATCACCGACGCGCCTCCCGTGGCGCTCGAGAGGAACAGGGCGAACACCCCGATCGTCGCGAGCCCGGCCAGCACCAGGGGCCGCGTGCCGATGCGGTCGGCGAGGCGGCCGATCAGCGGCGAGAGGACGGCGACGGCGACCCCGGCCGGGGCGCAGACCAAGCTCCCGACCGCGTAGGTCACCAGGGCGAAGGCGAAGAGGCTCCGCAGGCCCAGCCGGTCGGAGAGGCGGCCGTAGATCGGGATGCCGACCGAGAACATCAGCAGGAATCCCGTGACGACCCAGGCCAGTTCCGCTTCGGACGCCCCGAACTCCGCGCCGATCGACGGGAGCATGAGGTTGACCATGTCGCTCGCGGTGACCGTGACGAGGATCGCCGGCATGAGCACTGCCAGCAGGGCCCGTCCGGTGCCGGTTCGTCCCGGCTCGGTCGACGTGGATGCCATTCGGCGCACTCCTCCAGGAAATTTACCGCAACCATCACGGTTGCAGTTTGGATAAAAAGAACGGCGGAGGAACTCTCCTCCACCGTTTCCCGGTCAGCTGTTCCGCAGTGCGACCTCACGCTCGCAGGCCAGCACCTTCCGGGCCAGGTCGGCGATGGTGGTCCGGCCGAGCCGTTCCTCCATCGCCCGCTCCGCGTCCCGGAACTCCGCCTCCAGCAGGGCCTGCATGTTGCGCCCCACCTCGCACTCCGCGCTGGGCGGATGGGGGTGCCGCGACAAGACCGGCCCCGCCTCGACGGCGATGTACGCGTCGTTGCAGTTCGATCACCTGTCAATTCCACGTCGATCGGGCCCACCGCGGGTTCACGCCGCCGAGCACAACGACTTCCGCGGCCGACAACGCCAGTCCACAATGGAATACCGGTGAGCCCGGCCCGGATCGGACGATCCGGGCCGGGCTCGCCCGCCGGTCAGCTCGACAGGCCGGCGAACATGCCGGGGTCGTAGGAGCCTCCCCGCATGCGCGTGATCACGCCGAGCCGGTTGGCGGCGTTGATCATGGCGACCAGGGAGACCAGTGCGGCGGCCTGGTCCTCGTCGTAGTGCTCGCACACCTGGGCCCAGGTCTCGTCCGACACTCCGCCGTGGGCGTCGGCCAGCCGGGTGCCCTCTTCGGCGAGCGCCAGCGCGGCCCGCTCGGCCTCGGTGAACACGGTGGACTCGCGCCAGGCGGCGACCAGGTTGAGCCGGACCGGGGTCTCACCGGCGGCCGCGGCCTCCTTGGTGTGGACGTCGGCGCACCAACCGCAGCCGTTGATCTGGCTGGCGCGCAGTTCCACCAACTCCTGGAGGGCCTTGGGCAGCGACGACTCCTGGATCGCCAGGCCGACGTTGTAGATCCGCTTGCTGATCTTGGCGCCGATCTTGTTGGTCATCAGGTTGATGCGGGGTTCCATGGCTTCGTCCTCGCTCGTGCAGTGGCGTGCCGCGCGGATCGTTCGCGCGGCGTCTTGACGACCATGGAGATGCCGGCGACCCGCGCCTTGTGACAACGCGGGCAGTGTGACGCACGACACCGAGCACGGGTGTCACAAAGCGGCCGGGGCCGACGCCTTGTTCGTGTGACAGGGTCGAGGACGAGCAGACAGGAGCCGGCGATGAACGAGCGCAGCGAGCCGACCACGGACACGGCCGGGCCGCTCGCGCGCGGCGACCGCATGGGCGCCGCCACCGAGGGTTTCGTCGCCCACCGCAACCTGCTGTTCACCGTCGCCTACGAGCTGCTCGGCTCGGCCGCCGACGCGGAGGACGTCCTGCAGGAGACCTGGTTGCGGTGGGTGGACGTCGATCTCGACGTGGTGCGGGACCAGCGCGCCTTCCTGGTCCGGATCGCCACGCGCCAGGCGCTGAGCCGGCTGCGCTCGCTCGGCCGCCGCAAGGAGTCCTACGTCGGCCCCTGGCTGCCCGAGCCGCTGCTCACCGCGCCCGACGTGGCCGAGGACGTCGAGCTGGCCGACAGCGTCTCGATGGCGATGCTGCTGGTGCTGGAGACGCTCGCGCCGACCGAGCGGGCGGTGTTCGTGCTGCGCGAGGTGTTCGACCTGGCCTACGACGAGATCGCGGAGGCCGTCGGCAAGAGCCCGGCCGCGGTCCGCCAGATCGCGCACCGGGCGCGGGCTCACGTCGCCGCACGCCGCCCGCGCGGGGCCGTTTCCCCGGCGCAGGCGCAGGACGCGCTCACGGCGTTCCAGCGGGCGGTCGAGACGGGCGATCTGCAACGCCTGCTCGACATCCTCGCGCCGGATGTCGTGCTGCTGACCGACGGCGGCGGGGTCGTGCAGGCCGCGCTGGCCCCCTTCGTGGGGGCCGAAGCCGTGGCACAGGTACTGGGCAAGATCGCCGCGGCGTCGCTGCGTCCGGCACAGGTCAACGGCCACCCGGCGCTGCTCCTGCGGCACGAGGGCGAACTCGACACGGTTCTGGCGGTACGCATCGAGGACGGTCTCATCGCCGGGCTCTACGCCGTGCGCAATCCCGAGAAGCTGTCGCACATGGCGCGGGAAACCGCCTTGCGCCGCTGAATCCGGCGGCGGATCAGCGGATTTCGTCGTCCTCCGGAAAGAGCAGTGATGCGGACGATCGACTGCACTCCGTTCGCCGGCAAGGCCTTTCGGGTAGCGCGCCGGATGTCGGCGAGATCGGCATCGAAGTGTCCTCAATGGATCGGGTGGCGTGCACGCCGCATCCCTTGCCGGGAACAGGCGGACGCCCCGCTCCCGATGGGAACGGGGCGTCACGAGGATCAGCGGGCGGTCAGATGAGGCCGATCCGCACGCCGTAGGCCACCAGCTGCGGCCGGTTGCGCAGGTTCAGCCGGCTCGTCATCGCGTAGATGACGTTCTTCACCGTGCGCTCCGAATAGCAGAGCTCCTTGCCGATCTCCTCGGTGTCCCAGCCTTCCGAGAGCAGCCGCAGCACGTCGATCTCCCGGGACGTGAAACCGGCGGAGTTCACGCCGCGCGGCTCCAGGACCTCGCGGTTGAGGTTATCCACCTGCCGCAGCAACTCACCCAGCAGGTTGGCCGGCAGCACGCCACCTCCCTGGGACGCGACGCGGATCGCGTCGACGAGCCGCTCACTCGTGGCCGCATCGCGGTGCAGCACCGCGACGACGCGGCACTCGACCACCCGCAGCAGCACCGGACGATCCAGCTGCCTGGCCACCAGCACCGCGGGCACGTCCGATTCGGCGGCCGCCTTGCTCATGCTGGCGAGGACATCCAGGGTCACCCGGTCCGCGGCGAACACGAGCACGTCGACGTCGGCGGGGAACGGGTCCGTCGCGACGAAACGATCAGCGCCGCTCGCGGCGTCATTCCGCCCGTCCTGGCTCCCGAAGTCGCGGCCGCAGCACCGGGCGAATGGGTAATGTCGTTGCCGTGGTGGAGATACGCTCCTTCGCGGAGGCCGACCGCGCCGAGTTGCGCGAACTGTTCGGGCGCGCGGGCGAGGGAGCTCGGTCCGCCTCGTTGTGGGGGCACGAGGAATCCGAGGCCGCCGTCTACCCCTGTGCGAGAACAGCCTCGCGGTCCGGTTCTTCGAACGCATGGGCTTCGCCAAGCACGGCCCGACGCCGCAGGCCCCCGGCATCAGGCACGACGGCAGGCGGCTCCACCAGCAGACGATGGTCTGGACCCCGTGACGCCCGGGGGCGGCAGCTTCCCGCCGCCGCGCGATCAGCGCCGCGAGGTGCGGAGGTGGATGCGCTCGCCCTGCTTGCCGAAGAGGCTGAGCACCTCGACGTCGCCGCGTCCGGCGGCGCCGAACCAGTGCGGGATCCGGCAGTCGAACTCGGCCGCTTCGCCGGCCCCCATGACGAAATCGTGGTCCCCCAGCTTCACGCGCAGCCGCCCGCGCAGCACGTAAAGCCACTCGAAGCCCTGGTGAGCGCGCAGGTGGGGCTCTTCGTCGTGCGCGGGGATCGTCATCTTGTACGCGCGCGGTTCCCCCTGGTGCCGCGACAACGGGATCAGCACCCGGCCGCCCGTCTTCGCGGGCTGCTGCGGCACGCGCGGATCGAGCATCCGGGGCGCGGAGACGATCTCGTCGAGGGGGACGCCGAGCGCCACCGTGATCGGCAGGAGGAGTTCTAAGCTCGGCTTGCGCTGCGCCGATTCCAGTCGCGAGAGGGTGCTCGTCGAGATGCCGGTGGCTCGCGCGAGATCGGCCAGGCTGACGCCCTTCTTCTCGCGGACGCGCCTCAGCCGCGGCGCGATCTGCTCGATCACGGCGCCGACGCTCGGGTTGCCGTCCATGCGGGCAGCGGACCAGATCCGTCCCGGAATCGGCAACGTTGTTTGCTGAAACCGCGAAGACCGCCCGATCCTCCCGGTGGAGGTGGTCCGAGTGGACACGACTGTGGATTCGATGAGGAAGACGTCGCGGAGCGGAAGCTCCGCAAGGTTGCCCGCCGGTGTGTACCTGCTGGGTTTCAGCCTGTTCGCGATGGGAAGCGCGGAGTTCCTGCTGGCCGGAGTGCTACCGGCGGTCGCCGCCGATCTGGACGTCACGCTCTCCTCCGCCGGGCTCCTGATCACCGCTTTCGCGCTGGGCGTCGTGATCGGCGGGCCGCCGTTCGCCGTGCTCAGCCTGCGCTGGCCGCGCCGCACCGCGCTGGTGGTCACCCAGGGCGTCTTCGCGGCCGGCATCGTGGCCGGGCTGCTCGGCGACTACGAGATCTTGCTGGTCACCAGGGCGATCTCGGGCATCGCCTACGCGGGTTTCTTCGCCGTCGCGTCGGTGACCGCGATCGGCCTGGTGACACCGGACCGCAACGCGCGCGCCTCCGGAGTCGTGGTCAGCGGTCTCAGCGTGGCGATGGTCGCCGGCGGCCCCGCGGGCACACTGCTGAGCCACTTCACCGAATGGCGCGGCGGTTTCTGGGCCGTGGTGGTCCTCACCGCCGCCGGGATGGTCGGCTGCCTGCTCGGTCTCCCCGCTTCCTCGGGCGCCGAGCCGACCGCCGTGCCGAGCGTGTCGCGGGAGCTCGCCACGATGCGCAAGCCGGTGCTCTGGGGCATCTACGCGATCACGATCCTGACCACCGCCGCGTACATGATCACGTTCAACTACCTGGCCGCCATGCTCGCCGGGACCACCGGCGTTCCCGGGGCGTGGATCCCGGCCATCCTCGCGCTGTTCGGGATCGGCGCCTTCGCCGGGCTGTCCGTCGGCGGCCGCGTCTCCGATCGGCGCCCCCACGTCGCGCTGCTCACCGGCGCATCGGCGATCGTGATCCTGTCCGTCGCAATGGTTTTCGCGATCCAGCAGGTCTGGGCGGTGGTACCGGCGGTGTTCCTGCTGGGCGTCGCCGCGTTCGTGCTGAACCCGGCCCTCTACGGACGCGTCTTCGCGATCGCGGCCGATGCGCCGACGCTCGCCGGTGCCACCACCGTGTCGGCGTTCCAGCTGGGCATCAGCATCACGCCGGTCCTGGCGGCCGCCTCGCTCGCGCAGGGGGCCGCTCTCACCTCGGTGTGCTTGATCGGCGCGGCCCTCGCCCTGGCCGCCATCCCGCTCGTCCTCCTCGACCGGGCGCGGAAAACCCGCTGAACGCAGCGCATGGCGGCCGGCACGACGTCAGCCGCCATGCCTGCACTTTAGGCCGCGCGGGCGAGCACCTGGCCGATCGTGCGCGCCCCGTCGGGGAAGGCGCCGGGGTTCGGCCGCGCGTAGTTGAGGCGGATGTACTGCCCCGTCGGTTCCGCCGGGAACCACTCGCTGCCCGCGCCGATGATGACGCCCGCCGACTTGCATTCCTGGATGACCCGGCCGAGATCTACGGCGTCCGGCAACCGCGCCCACAGGTTCAGCCCGCCCTGCGGCACGGCTTCCAGCTGCACGCCGGGCGCGTGCTCGTGGAGGCTTTCGACGAGCAGGTCCCGGCGGGTTCTCAGCTCGTGGCGGAGCCGGCGCAGGTGGGTCCGCCAGGCGGGTTGCGTGACGACGTCGAGCGCGACCGCCTGCAGAACACCGCTGACGTAAATGGATTCCGCCTGCGCATCCGCGAGGATCCGCTTGCGCGCCGGGCCGCGCGCGATCAGCCCGGCGACGCGGACCGCCGGGGAGACGCTCTTGCTCAGGGAGCGGATGTAGACGACGTGCCCTCCGTCGTCCTGCGCCGCGACCGGGCGCGGGTCGGCCGTCATGCCGAAGTCGTGCGCCGCGTCGTCCTCGATGAGGAACGCGCCGTGCTGCCGCACCGTGTCCAGGACCTGGCCTGCCAGCTCCGGCGACCACAGCGCCCCGGTCGGGCTGGCGAAGCTGGGCTGGGCGTAGAAGGCGCGCGCCCCGGACTGCTCGAACGCGCGCGACAGCACGTCGGGATCGGGACCGCCGAAACCGCTGGGCACCGGGATGACCTGCACGCCGACCTGGGCGGCGGCCAGGATCGCGCCCCAGTAGGTCGGCGACTCCATGAGCAGCGGTCGCCCGGTCCCGACGAGAGCGCGGAACGCGGTGCTCAGCCCGCCCTGGCTGCCCGGGATGACCACGACGTCGCTCGGCGCGACCGGGGTCGTTCCGGCCGGGGTCGCCGACTCCAGTTCGGCCGCGAACCACGACTGCAGTTCCGGCAGGCCCGCCGTCGGCGCCCTGTCGACCAGTGCGTCGGTGCGGGCCACGCGGGTGAACGCCGCGCGGACCAGGCGTTCCGGCAGCAGTGCGCGCTCGGGATAGCCCGAATGCAGCGCGATCACGTCGTTCGGGGCGGACTGCAAAGCCGTTGGCAGCTCCGGGATCCGGTGGTTCGGCGCCCCGAGCGCCGCCGTCTGCCAACCGAAATCGTTCGGGCGGGCGACGCGGGCGGCACGGACGAACGTGCCGACGCCCGGCCGGCTCTCCACCACGCCCTGCGCGGCCAGGCCGCGCAGCGCCTTCTGCACCGTGACCGGACTCGCTCCGTGCTCGGCGACCAGGGAACGCGTCGACGGCAGCTTCGCCCCCGGCGGAGCCGCGGCGATCCACTGCCTCAGGGCCGCAGCGATCCTCGCCGGACTGCTATCGTCGGACATGAGTAACAATGATAGCGCTACTCTCGCCGCAACGTCAGTGCTATCCCGGTCGGGGACCGGGCTCTGGTGGGGCCTGCTCGGGGTCGCGGCGTTCTCCTTCACCGTCCCGTTCACCCGCGTCGCCGTCGAAAGCGGCGGCATGTCACCGCTGTTCATCGGCTCCGCCCGCGCCGTCATCGCCGCGCTGCTCGCGGCCGCCGCGCTGGCGATCACGAAGCAGCGCCTGCCCCGCGGCATCCAGTGGGGCCGGGTAGCGGTCGTCGCGGGCGGCGTGGTGGTGGGCTTCCCCGTGCTGACCTCCTTCGCGCTGACCACCGCACCCGCGAGCCACGGCGCCGTCGTCATCGCCGTCCTGCCGGCAGCGACCGCCGTGATGGCCGTGATCCGCGGCCACGAACGGCCCCCGATGGCATTCTGGATCATGGCGGCCGTGGGCGCGGTCGCCGCCGTCGTGTTCGCCGCGCTGCAGGGCGGCGGGCTCAGCGCGCTGCACTGGTCCGATCTGCTGCTGTTCGGCGCCGTCGTCGCGGCCGCGATCGGCTACGCGGAAGGCGGGCTCCTCGCCCGCGAACTCGGCGCCTGGCAGACCGTGTCCTGGGCGCTGGTGCTCTCCGCGCCGCTGATGATCGCGCTCACCGGCATCTCGATCGCCCAGCAGGCCCCGAGCGGCACCGCGACCGAATGGGCCGCGTTCGCCTACCTGGCCGTGGTGAGCATGTTCCTCGGCTTCTTCGCCTGGTACCGAGGACTGGCGATCGGCCCGATGGCGCAGGTCAGCCAGGTCCAGCTCGCCCAGCCGGTGATGACCATCAGCTGGGCCGCGCTGTTCCTGCACGAACAGCTCACCTGGCCCACGGTCCTCGGCGGCATCGCGGTGATCGCCTGCGCCGGAGTCGCCGTCCGCTCCCGCCTCGGCCAGACCACGGCCAAGCGCTGAAGCCCGG
The DNA here is from genome assembly GCF_056431645.1 of Saccharopolyspora sp. NPDC045839. Taxonomy (NCBI): domain Bacteria; kingdom Bacillati; phylum Actinomycetota; class Actinomycetes; order Pseudonocardiales; family Pseudonocardiaceae; genus Saccharopolyspora; species Saccharopolyspora sp. NPDC045839. The sequence continues at coordinate 21,190 of NZ_JBWKKH010000038.1, read as the reverse complement.
CAGTCACCTTGCGGCCGCGAGGCGGATCTCCAATTTTGCCTAAAATTGGGAGCCCACCCACCACGCGGGGCGCTGCCGCTCTTGCCCGAGAAGTCGTTTTCGAACGGCTCTCCCGAGGGCCCCGGCTCCTGACACCGGTGGGCGTTTTCGCGCGAAACCGTCGCCGCGCCCTCACGCGGGGCGCCGGTTTCGCTCGAAAAAAGGGCCCCGCGCACCAGACGGCCAAGTCCTGCACGGGGGGGGGGCCCCTCTTTAAC
>NZ_JBWKKH010000038.1:0-20923 GCF_056431645.1 Saccharopolyspora sp. NPDC045839 | reverse complement strand
GAAAACCAGGGCGATCGTGGCGTTGCACCCTAGGGTTGGGTTTGAACGCTCCCTCGAAGGTGCCGCTCTTCCAGCGCTGGGGGGGTGTCGCCCCAAAAAAACGGCGCCCCGCGCGCCAGATGGCCACGTCCTGCACGGGGCGGGCACCATTCTGGACCGACCTCTGAAGCCGGTTCGCTCATCCCGGCCGGGCAGGTTCCCGATTTTGCCTAAAATTGGGGGCTTCCTGGTGCGGGTCACCCGGTGATCAGGTAGCCGGAGCCTCGGACGGTCTGGATCAGCGGTGGGTCGCCGAGCTTTCGGCGCAGGCGGCCGATCACCACGTCGAGCACGTTCGACGCCGGGTCCGCCGCCTCGTCCCACGCGTAGTCGATCAGCTCCGGGCGCGACAGCGGCGCGCCGGGCGAGGTCATCATCCGCTCCAGGACCAGGAACTCCTTGCGCGTCAAGGTGAGCAGCACGCCGGCCCGGCGCACCTGGTGGTTGCCGCCGTCGAGCTCGACGTCCGCGCAGCGCAGCACCGCCGGCCGGCCCGCCGTGGTGCGCCGGCACAGGCCGCGCACCCTGGCCACCAGCTCCGCCATCGCGAAGGGCTTCACCAGGTAGTCGTCACCGAGGCGCAGGCCGTCGATCCGGTCGGCCAGGCTGTCCCGCGCGGTCAGGAAGAGCACCGGCACCGGCCAGCCTTCCGCGCGCTTGCCGCGCACGTAGTGCAGCGCGTCCCCGGCGGGCAGCATCCGGTCGAACACCGCGCAGTCGTAGGCGTTCACGAACAACGCCTCGTCGGCGGCGGGCAGGTCGGCCGCGACGTCCACCGCGAACCCGGCGCCGCGCAGGGCCCCGTCGAGCGCCACCCGCAAGTTGTCGTCGTCCTCGGTCACCAACACCCGCACAGGTGCACGCTAGCGCGCCGGCGCCGCCCGCATGCCGGCATTGGCGAGACCCGGACGGATCACCCCGCCTCGTCCATCAGCCAGCCCCGGTCGGCCGCCTTGACCCCGGCCTGGAACCTGCTGCGCGCGCCGAGCCGGTTCATGATGTCGGCCACCATCCGCCGGACGGTGCGGACCGAGATGCCCAGGCGGGCCGCCGCCGACTCGTCGGTGCTGCCCGAGCAGAGCAAGGTCAGCAGGTCGCGCTCCCGGCTCGTCAGCACCGAAACGTCGCCGGATTCCGGCAGATCGGCCGGGGTGAGCGGCACCGCGGACCGCCAGATCCGCTCGAACAGGCCAACGGTCGCGGTGACCACGCTGGGCAGCTGGAAGAACGCCGTGCTCCCGGCGTTCGAGCGGTCCGCGGGCAGCACCGCGGACGTCCCGTCGACCACCACCGCCTCCATCGGGACCTCGGCATCGGTCCGGACCTCCGCGCCGGCGAGCGCCAGGCCGGTCAGCGCGCCGGAAAGCCGCACCGCGTCGGGTGCCAGCACCCGGTACCGCACGCCGTGGCGCAGGTTCGCGCCCGACCGGCGCAGCGCACCGGTCGGCCAGGACTGCGCGCCGACGGCCATGACCAGCACCTCGCTGGTCGCCGAGGCCAGGAGCGCGTCCATCCTGGCGCGACCCGTCGCCGGACCGCTTCCCCCGACCAGGCTGAGCCGACCTGCTGACTGGGCTTTCATGACGGGCACCTCCGTTGAGCGGTGGGAATCGGATTGCGCGGCCGCATCCCGCTGCTCCCCCGAGCAGGGCTTCCCGGCGCGCCGCAACGAGTTCCGGCCCACGGCCGGTTCATGCCAGATCGGACCGATCGGCTGACCTGCGCCCGTCCTCGGGTTAGCGTTCAGGGGCGCGGCTCGCTTCGCGTCCCCCGGCTCGAGGAAGGTGCTCCGCGCGGTGTGCGCACCGGGCGGAGCGGGCGGCTGGAACTGCATGACACCGACTTTCCTCCGCACCACATGAGGTTTTGATGACACGGATCATGGTCGTCGAGGACGACGAGAACCTGCGCATCGCGGTCGCCGCGAAACTGCGCACGTCGAACGTCGACGTCGACGCCTGCGGGGACATCAAGACCGCGGATCCGGCCCTGCGCGAAAACCACTACGACTGCGTGGTGTTCGACCGGATGCTGCCGGACGGCGACGCCATCGACTACGTCCACGCCAGGCGGCGGGAGGGCTGGCACGCGCCGGTGCTGTTCCTCACCGCGCGCGACGCGCTCGCCGACCGGGTGGCGGGGTTCGAGCACGGGGGCGACGACTACCTGGTCAAACCGTTCGCCATGGCCGAGCTCGCCGAGCGGGTGGCCAACCTCTGCCGCCGGGCCGGTATCTTCCGGCCCACCGTGCTGAGCCACACCGACCTCGTGATGGACTGCGCGCGTCGCGAGGTGCGCCGGGCGGGCGCGCTGCTGACCTTGACGAACAAGGAGTTCGCCGTGCTCGAATACCTCCTCACCAGGGCGGGGCGAACGGTGGGACGGGCCGATCTGATCGAGCACTGCTGGGACGAGCAGACCGATCCGATGTCCAACGTGGTCGACGCGACGATCCGGAGGTTGCGCCGCAAGCTGCGCGAACCCGAGTTGATCCACGCGGTGCGCGGCGTCGGCTACCGGCTCGGCACGCCGTGAACCACTCCGCAGCGGACCGGCTGCGCAGGCTCCGCTGGACGCTCACCGCGCTGTTCACGGCGATGAACGCCATCGGGCTCGTGGTGCTCGCCTGGTTCGTGATCAGCGAGGACGGTAAGCGGGGCATCGAGCAGACCGATGCCGAGCTGCACCGGATCACCTCGTCGGTCAGCAGGCTCGTCGGCTTCGACGAGGCGATCCAGTTCAACCTCGTCAACGCCGACGTGCTCAACGGGGGCTGCCCGCAGTTCGCGATCCTGCCCGGCGGCGCACCCACCTTCCAGCCGCACCTGTCGGACCGGCAGTGCGTGCCGATGGACATCGGGGTGCTCAACGGGCTGGCGGCCGCGGCCGTCGGTACCGGCAGCCTGATCTCCGGCTACCAGGAGGGCACCGGCGGCGAGCCGGTCAGGGTGCGGGCCGAGCCGCTGATCAGCCGCGAAGGCACCTACATCGGCGCGGTGGTCGCGGTCGCCGACGCCCGCCCGGAGCAGCAGCGGCACACCGAGCTGGTGCTGGTGGTGATCGGCGGCTGCGCGGTGCTGATCGGCGGACTGGGGATTGCGAGCCACCTGTTGTCCGGACGCTCGATCCGGCCCGCGGCAGCGGCGTTGCAGCAGCAGGAGGTGCTGCTCGCCGAGACGGCGCACGACCTGCGGACGCCGGTGGCGGCGCTGCGCGCGCTCGCTGAAACCGCGCTCGACAACCCGACCCAGCGCGCCGATCTGCTGCCGCGCACCGTCCAGCTGGCGGCGCGGATGGGCAGCATCATCGACGACCTGCTGGCCCGGGCGCGGCTCGCGGCCGGGGTGGAGCAGCTGACCATCCAGCCGGTCTGGCTGGACCAGCTGGTGGTCGGCGTCGTCGAGGACACCCGGACCGACGGGGCGCAGGTGACCGTCACCGCGGCACCGACCAAAGTGGACGCCGATCCGGTGCTGGTGCAGCGGGCCATCGGAAACCTGCTGGACAACGCGATGCGGTACGGGCGGCAGCCGGGCGCGGACGCGATCGTGCACATCACCGTGGCCGGCGGCACCGTCACGGTGGCCGACCACGGCCCCGGCATCGACGCGGAGGCGGCGGCGGACGCCTTCGACCGGTTCAGCAGCACCGGCGGATCGTCCGGGCTGGGCCTGTCGATCGTGCGCTGGGTGGCCCAAGCCCACAACGGAACGCTGGCGGTCTACAACGCCGACGAGGGCGGCGCGATCTTCGAACTGCGCCTCCCGCTGAGCGCGTCCTGACCCGGCTGCGCGGTTTCAAGTGAAACCCGGCGTCGGGTGTCGGCGTACCCACAGTTTCAATTGAAACTGGTCCCCAGGGTTCGATGAACCGCAGGTTTCAATTGAAACTGGTCCTCGGGGTGTCTACGGGACGCAGGTTTCAATTGAAACTGCGGATCGTGATGTCGTGCCAGGGCGACGGGTTGAACTGGTCGAAGGGTTCGGCGTTTCGTCGCCGGGGTCGCGCGCACAGCGCCGGTGGCAGCAAGGTGTCATCCGGTCCTCGGCCGCCATCTCCGCGCCTACCGTTGGTCCGGATCCGGGCTGGAACGAGACTTCGGGGTGGGGCGTGACCTGGGAACTCAACATGCGACTCGAAGCGACCGACACCGAGGTGGTGAAGATCCAGTCGCTCCTGAGCGACACCAGCCGCACCTGGCTCCGGCTGCGGCCGGTGACCGTCAACAACGAGGAAGGCATCGGGCAGGGCAGGCTGGCGCAGGCGTTCCGGCCGACCTACGTCCCGGCGGCCGAGCAGGTCCGCACCCTCGCCGACGGCGTGCTCGACAAGCTGGAGATGACCACCCACGCGGGCCGGGTCGCCGTTCAGGCGTACCGGGAGGCCGAGATCGCCGCGAGCCAGACCATCGAGGGCGGAATTCCCGGCATCCGCTGAATCCGTCCACATGCGACACGGGGAAGTGCTGTGCCTGTTTCGGAACCCTCCGGGGAATTGTGGTCCAAGGTCAAGCCGCTCACCGAGTGGCCGGACACCAACGAGGACATGGTGGGCGCGATCTACTTCGCGCTGCTGGATTCCGCCGCGGCGTTCGCGGGTCTCAACGAGGCGGGTCTCGAGGCGGTCTGGGAGGCCTGGCAGGACCCGGCGGGCGGCCAGTTCGTCAGCGTGCTGACCTGGGAGATCAAGCTGGGCGTCGGCACCGCCGGTCAAATGGTGCAGCTCGGCGGGCTCGCCGGCGCGTTCGCCGCCGACGTCAAGAACGCGAAGCAGTACATCCAGAACATCATCGCGCTCAACACCGTCCCGTACGAGGCCGCCGGTGCCGTCCCGTTCATCGGCGACGACGCCCAGGAGCGGATCGTGAAGCAGGTCGCGTCGTGGATCAACAACCACCTCAACGGCCTGCTGGACGGGATCGCCAACCGCCGGAACGTGGACCACGGCGCGATCGTCGCGGAGCTCGGTGAGGGCCGGAACCTGCTGGAGAGGGGCCAGGACCTGCTGACGGACAACGCCGAACTCATCAACAAGGTGTCCGATGTGGTGGGTGACATCAGCACCACGCTCGGCCTGGCCTCAGACGTGGCCGGGGCCGTCCCGCATCCCATCACGGAGGGACTCAGCCAGGCGTTGGGGAAAGCGTCGCTGGGCACCGGCGTCGTGGCGCTGGGCGGCCACACGCTGGCGGACAAGGCCGGCGCCGATGTCGCCGAGGAGACGCTGAACTGGGACCGGCAGGCCGTCATCTACGGCGCGTCCGGCGTGCCGAACGGCACCACCTTCGTCGTTGGGCAGCAGATCGGGGCGGAGCTGGCCACCCCCGACGAAGGCCCGCCGACGTACTTCAACGACCTGGAGTCGTACTGGGTGCCGCGAAACCCCGTGCAGGGCGCGGTCAACGCAACGCCGCTGGGCATCCTCGTCCCGTTCGCCAACGCGGCCGGAGACGGGATCGCGGCGGACAACGAGAGCCAGGGCGCGCGCGACGAATCCAGGGCGCGAGACCGGGTGGGAGCGCGCTGATGGTGGCCGTCACGACGCCGGATTCCGTCCGGATCGAGTTGCCCGAGGGCTTCGAGTCGCTCCCGCTGCCGCCGGAGGCCGCCGAGCAAGGCGCGAGCATCCTCGGCAGGTTCACCGCCGGCGATCCGCCGGTCTCGCTGGCGCTGGCCGTCGGCGTCGCCCCGCTGCGCGCGATGCCGCTGCCCGCGGTGGCGATCGCGAGCAGCCTCGTCGTGCCCTACCGGCGGCGGCACCCGGCGGCCCAGGTCGGCGTCGCGATGCTGGCCAACGGGCCGGCGCTGGTGGCCCTGCACGCCGGGGAGTACCGCCTGCCGCCGGAGGTCACCGGGGCGCGGGAGGAGCTGTTCCTGCCGCGGATCAGGGCGGAAGTGCAAGTGCCGGACGGGAATCGGTTGGTCGTCGTCTCGGTCGCGGGTGCCGGGCAGGACGACTGGCCCACGGTCATCGCCGAGGCCACCCGCCTCGCCGGCAGTGTCGAAAAGGGACGGGGAACGCGTGCAGAACGGGACCGATGACCACGATCTCGGCGAGATGCGGGAGACCTACGAGCGCCTCGCCGACGGGATCCGGAAGTTCCGCGACGAGCTGACCGCCATGCGGGTCACCGCCGACTCCGCCGACGGCCTCGTCTCGGCGACGGTAAGCGGCCGCGGCGAACTCGTCGAGCTGCACATCGATCCGCGGGTCTTCCGCGCCCCCGATTCGCGGCGGTTGGCCGAGCAGATCATGGGGGCCATCCGGTTCGCGGCTGGTTGCGCGCGTCAGGACGTGTTCGAGCTCGCCAAGCCGTTCCTGCCCCCGGACGCCGAAATCGACCGCACCGACGTCGATTTCGACCCCGCGCTGCACCAGCTGGACCGCGCACTGGGGCGCACCCGCTGAGGCCGGTGGCCTGTTGCGGCCACGAGCAGCGATGCGGCCCGCACCGGGAAGACCATGGTGGAGATGAGACGACATCGAGTGCTGCTCGCCGCGGTGCTTGCCGCGACGGCGCTTCAGATCACCGGCGGCGCCGTCGCGGACGCCGCTCCCCCGCCCGGCGCCTGCCACGCCCCGGAGCCGGGCCGCCCGCAGGTGCGGGAGCAGCCGTGGGCCCAGCAGGTCCTCGCCTCGGAGCGCGCCTGGCCGCACAGCCGGGGCTCCGGGGTGCTGGTCGCGGTCGTCGACTCCGGCGTCGACGCCGACCACCCGCAGCTGCGCCGGCCGGGAAAGGTGTTGCCGGGTCGCGACTTCTACCTGACGGGCGCGCTGCCGGGCGCGTTCGACTGCGTCTCCCACGGCACCGGGGTGGCCGGGATCATCGCCGCCGACCAGGTGCCCGGCGTCGGATTCCACGGGGTCGCGCCGGACGCGGCGATCCTGCCGGTGCGGATCAGCGACCGGGACGTCGGCGATCGCGGCGAATCCCTGCGGATCGACCCGCAGGTGGTGGCGAACGGCATCCGCTACGCCGCGGACCAGGGCGCGAAGGTGATCAACCTGTCCCTGGCGGGGCTGGACGACTACCCCGCCATCCGGGGCGCGGTCGCGTACGCGGTGGCCAAGGACGTGCTGGTGGTGGCCGCGGCCGGCAACGCGCAGCGAGACGCGAGCGCCGGACTGCCGTCCTACCCGGCCGCGTACGACGGCGTGCTCGGCGTCGGCGCCGTGGACATCGACGGCGCCCGGATGGCCGGCTCGCAGATCGGCCGGTACGTGGACCTCGTCGCGCCCGGCGAGAAGGTGCTCGCCACGACCAGGGTGGACGGTCACAGCTACGTCGACGGCACCAGCTTCGCCGCGCCGTTCGTGGCCGGGACCGCGGCGCTGGTGCGCGCCGCCTGGCCCCGGCTCACCGCGCCCGAGGTCGCCCAGCGGCTGATGGCCACCGCCAGCCCGGCCCGCGGCGGCGCGACCGGCGACGGCTACGGGGCCGGACTGGTCGATCCGTACCGGGCGGTGACGGACGGGCTCGACCTCGACAGCCCGGCGGCGCTGCCCGCGCACGTCCCGCAGCCCCCGGATCAGGCGCGGCTCGACCGGATCGCGTGGGAGCAGGACACGGCGGACGCGGCGAAGTGGCTGACCATCGCCGCGGCCGGGGTGGTCGTGCTGGCCGCGGCGATGGCGGTGGTCCTGCCGCGCGGGCGACGGCGCCGCTGGCGGGCGGGCCGGGCGCGCTCGCTGCCCGCCGAACCCGCCGCCGTCGAACCACCGGAGCAGATCTTCCTCATCGCCGATCGCTGAGGATCGGCGCCCGAACTCGCTACGGCTTAGAGGTTGTTCAGGATGCGGCGTCAGCCGCATGCGGTGTGGGACTCAGCTCGCACCGCCGCGGGTTCACGGTGCCCACTCCTCTGGAGTTCCCCCGGCGAGGACAGCCGTGACGCCGTGTATTGGTCATACATAAGTCACGGCTCCCGCAGTCCAGGCGGACGCTGTAACTCCCGCAGGGGGGCCGCCACCCGCACCGCCACGCAAGCCATTCGGCTACCACTCCTTCGGGCATTCCTTCCACTGGAAGTGGTAGGTGGTGTCGATGTTGCCGTCCGTGGAGTCCATCGACATGAAGCTCGTCTTCGACGGGTCCGAGGTGCCGGCGTCCACCCGCAATTCGGTGTTGATGTTGAAATTGCGCTGTTCGCCGCACGGCTTGTAGACGATCGCGCCGATCTCGGTGGAGTCGGTCACCTGCCAGTTGTCGCTCAGGGGGCCGGCGAACGGCGTCTGGAAACGGCCCGTCTCCGACATTCCCTGGAAGTAGTAGCTCGCCTTCTCCAGCCCGGTCGCCCCCGGTTCGAGGTGGGCGAAACCGCGGTAGTCGGCGCTGGCGATGCCGTAGGTGAATCCCTGCGGAATGTTGACGATCAGGTTGAGCTGGCAGTTCTTGCGGAAATCGGTGGGATCCGCGCCCGGGCCCACCTTGGCCAGGTAGTCGCTGTAGCTCACGGTGAACGAGGTGTTGTCCGGGGACACCGCGATCGCGGCGGTTCCCGCCGGGCACCCCGATCCGTTGACCGTCGCGACATCGATGGTGATCTTGCCGGTGGGCGGCGGAACGTCATCGTGGTAGCCCGCTGGGGAGAACATGGTCAGAGCCGTCAAAGCGGCAGCAGAAAGAGCAGCGAACATGGCGAACGCCCTTCATGGAAAGCGAACAGACAAAACTTCACTGCTGTGAATGCGATGAGAGTAGCGGCGGGGCCGGTCGCGGCACGCCTCTGAACGGGCTAAAACCGCCAGGTCCCGAAAACTGTTAATGCGCGGGGAAATTGGGACTCGGTGCTTCCCGCTGCAAACACCTGATGCCCGGCGCGGTGTCGCGCCGGGCATCCGGTGATGACGAAATGCCTAGATGTTGGTGACGATGTTGATGCCTTGCCGCAGGGTCTGGTTGCCGATGTCGCCGACGTTGCCGTAGGCGTTGCCCTCCGCGTTCAGCCCCTCCTGCCAGTACCCGGTTTCCTTCTGGCGCAGCTGGTAGGACTGCGACATCTGCTGGTGGGCCTCGTCGAAGTGGTTGATGTTCATCGCTTGCTGGACCTGCCCGTCGAAGTAGTCTCCGATCTGGGCCGCCGTCTTCTGGGCATCGGACATCGCCATTTCCATCGCATCGCAGACGATCTTGAATTCGCCGCCGGTCGACATTCGCTACTCCCTTCAGGTCGGGTTGATGACGCTCGACGTGCCGTAGTCCGGCGCGGCGAGCACGCTCTGGGCGGTGTCCTGGCCGCCCTGGTACACGGACAGCAACTGGTTGTTGTTGTCGACCAGGAGCTGGTTGTGGTCCGCGACCTTCCGCCACTGGTCGTCGCGGTTCTGGCCGACCGAGAAGGCCGCGGCCTGCGGCGACCCCAGCAGTCCACCCTGGACCGTCTCGCTGTTGCGCTGGCTGTGGGCCACGCTCGCGCCGTTCTGGTCGCGCTGGCTGTTCTCCGTCAGGGAGACCAGGTGCTGCATCGCCCCGTAATCGATGTGGGCCTGGTTGGAAACCATCCACCCCTCCTCTGCTCGGCGTGCGGTTCCGGTGCCGAAGCTAGAGCGCGGAACCGGTCCCGCGCCCCGGCGCGGCACGTTCCTGCCATCACCCGCGCCCACCGCCGCCGATCGCGAACCATCACGGTCATGGCGACAGTCGTGGTGAAGAGGCCGGCCCGCAGACCGGCGCCGGAGATGCCCGCCGGCGAGCTGGTGCTGCAGGCGCCGCCGGAGATCCCGCCGCCGCCCGCCCGGCAGTGGACGCAGGTGTTCATGGTCCTGCCCATGGTGGCGATGACGGCGGGCATGATGCTGATGTTCTCCGGTTCGCTGGGCGGTTCCATCCGCTTCGTCATGTACGGGCTGATGGGCGTGGCGATGCTCGGCATGGTCGTCATGGGCTTCCTGCAGAGCGGCGGCCCGAGCAAGCGCGAGATGGGCCACGCCCGGCGCAAGTACCTGCGGCACCTCGCCCAGCACCGGCTGCGGTTCCGGCGGTCGGTGCGCGGGCAGCGCGCGGCGATGGAGTACCTGCACCCGGATCCCGCCTCGCTGTGGTCGGTGGCGGCGAGCTACCGGTTGTGGGAGCGGCGCAAGGACGACCCGGATTTCGGTGTCGCCCGGATCGGCTGCGGCACGCAGCGCCCGACGGTCACGCTGGTCGCCCCCGACACCAAGCCGCTGGAGGAACTCGAACCGCTGTCCGCGCTGGCGCTGCGCAGGTTCATCACCACGTATTCCACAGTGGACCGGTTGCCGGTCGCGATCGCGGTCAACGGCTTCAGCCGGATCTACCTGCGCGGCGACCGCACTGCGGCGCTGGGCATGCTGCGCGCGATGCTCGCGCAACTGGCCACCTCGCACTCGCCGGACGACCTGCGGATCGCGGTGTGCACGGGTGAGGAGCGCCGCCCGGACTGGGAGTGGGTCAAATGGCTGCCGCACGCGCTGCACCCGGAGCGCACCGACGCGGTCGGACCGGTTCGCCTGGTGGCTCAGGAGATTCCGGCGCTGGAATCGATGCTGGAGGAGGAGCTCGCCAAGCGGCCGCGCTTCGACCCCGAGGCCGGAGCTGGCATCCCGGGCCCGCACCTGGTGGTGGTGCTCGACGGCGGCTCGGTCGCCGGATCCGATCACCTGATGACCGGCGGCGGCGTGGAAGGCGTGACCGTGGTGGACCTGACCACCGCGCCGCCGCGGGCGCTGGACCGGAGCGCGGTCGTGCTGGACGTGGCCGCCGACGGCGAACTGAGCAGCGAGACGATGGACGGCGCCGCTCAGGTCGGCCGGGCGGATTCGCTCGGCGCGGCCGCAGCCGAAGGCCTGGCCCGGCAGCTGGCCCCGCTGCGGCTGACCGCCGGCGTGCGCGGCGAGGAGCCGATGACCAACGAGCTGGGCCTGGCCGACCTGCTGGAGCTGGGCGACCCGTACGAGCTCGACCCGGCCGAGACCTGGGCGCCGCGGCCGAACCGGGACCGGCTGCGGGTGAAGTTCGGCATCCGGGCCGACGGCGTTCCGATCGAGATCGACCTGAAGGAGTCGGCCCAGGACGGCATGGGCCCGCACGGCCTGCTGGTCGGCGCCACCGGCTCCGGCAAGTCGGAGCTGCTGCGCACCCTCGTGCTGGCGCTGGCCGTCACTCATCCGCCGAACTCGCTGAACTTCGCGCTGGTCGACTTCAAGGGCGGCGCCACCTTCGCCCGGCTGGACGCGTTGCCGCACACCAGCGCGGTGATCACCAACCTCGCCGAGGAACTGCACCTGGTCGACCGGATGACCGACGCGATCAACGGCGAGCTGATCCGCCGCCAGGAGCTGCTGCGCGCGGCGGGCGACTTCGCCTCCCTGCGCGACTACGAGAAAGCCCGCGCCGCCGGCGCCCCGCTGCCCGAGGTGCCGACGCTGCTGGTCATCTGCGACGAGTTCTCCGAACTGCTGTCCGCCAAACCGGAGTTCATCGACCTGTTCGTCCAGATCGGACGGGTCGGCCGCTCGCTCGGCGTGCACCTCCTGCTCGCCTCGCAGCGGCTGGACGAGGGCCGGCTGCGCGGCCTGGAAACCCACCTGTCCTACCGGATCGGGCTGCGCACCTTCTCCGAGATGGAGAGCCGGGCCGTGCTCGGCGTGCCCGACGCCTTCCGGCTGCCGAGGGCTCCTGGGCACGGATTCCTCAAGGTCGGCACCGAGCCGATGGACCGGTTCCGCTCCGCCTACGTCTCCGGCGTCTACCAGAGCGCCGCCGGAACCGGCGTGGCCGCTGCCTTCGGCGAACGGCTGGCGCTGCACGAGTACACGACCACGTACCTCGCCCCGGAGCCCACTCTCGACGACGTGCCGGAGGAGCCGGAAGCCGACGAGGACGCCGCCGTCGGCGAAACCCTGCTGGACGTCCTGGTGGACAGGCTGCAGGGCCGGGGCACGCCGGCGCACCAGGTGTGGCTGCCGCCGCTGTCCGACTCGCCATCGCTGGACGCCGTGCTGCCGCCGCTGACCGCCGACCCGGTGCGCGGGTTGACCGCCGCCCCGGCGGGCACGCTCCGCCCGGTGCTGGGCATCGTGGACCGGCCGCTGGAGCAGCGGCGCGACCCGCTGGAGCTCGACCTGTCCGGCGCCGCCGGGCACGTGCTGGTGCTCGGTGCCCCGCAGACCGGCAAGAGCACCGCGCTGCGCACCCTGATCGCCAGCCTCGCGCTCACCCACACACCGCGCGAAGCCCAGTTCTACTGCCTGGACTTCGGCGGCGGCACGCTCGGCTCGGTCGCCGGCCTGCCGCACGTCGCGGGCGTGTCGGGACGCCTGGACACCGGCGCGGTCCGGCGCACCGTCGCCGAGGTGGCGACGCTGCTCGCCCAGCGCGAGCGGATGTTCGCCGAGCACCAGATCGACGGCATCGCCACCTACCGCCGGCTGCGCGCCGAGGGCCGGTTCGCCGACCATCCGCACGGCGACGTCTTCCTGGTGATCGACGGCTGGCAGACGCTGCGCAACGACTTCAACGACCTGGAGGAGGTCGTCGGCGACATCGCGGCCCGCGGCCTGTCCTACGGCGTGCACGTGGTGGCGTCCTGCGCCCGCTCCTTCGAGCTGCGGATGAACGTCCGGGACCTGTTCGCCAGCAGGCTGGAGCTGAAGATCGGCGACCCGATCGACTCGATCGTCGACCGGCGCGCCGCGATGAGCGTGCCCGCCGGCTCGCCCGGGCGGGGCCTCGCGATGAGCGGGCACCAGATGCTGGTGGCGCTGCCCAGGATCGACGGGGTGAGCAGCGCAGGCGATCTGGCCGGCGGCATCGGCGCGCTGGTCGAGGCGGTCGGCGCGGCGTGGCCGGGCGAGCCCGCGCCGCCCGTGCGGCTGCTGCCGGGCGTGCTGCCCTACGCCGAGCTGCCCGCCACCGACGGGCTCACCGGGGACGAAGCGGGGCTCGCGGTCGGCATCCACGAGCGCGACCTCTCCCCGATGCGGCTGGACTTCAACGCCGACCCGCACTTCTTCCTGCTCGCCGACACCGAATCCGGCAAGACCACGTTCTTGCGGGTGCTGGCCCGGCGGATCTGCCAGGCGTACTCGCCGGGCGAGGCGCGGATCGTGCTCGTCGACCACCGCCGCGGCCTGCTCGGCGAGATCGGCGACGAGCACCTGCTCGGCACCGGCACCAACGACGCGCACAGCCGCGGCCTGCTGGCCGAGGTGGCCGCCGAGCTGACCAAGCGGCTGCCGGGGCAGGACATCACGCCGGAACAGCTGCGAGCCCGGAACTGGTGGCAGGGACCGGAGATCTTCGTGCTCGTCGACGACTACGACATGGTGGCCACGCACCAGGAACACCCGCTGATGTCGCTGCTGCCGCTGGCTGCGCAGGGCGCCGACATCGGCCTGCACGTCGTGCTGGCCCGCCGCACCGGCGGGGCCGGGCGAGGGCTGTTCGAGCCGTTCCTGGCCCGGCTGCGGGAGGTCGGCGCTCCCGGCCTGATGATGTCCGGCGACCGGGACGAGGGCCCGCTGCTGGGCGGCATGCGCGCCCAGGTGCTGCCGCCGGGCCGCGGCTGGCTGGTCGACCGCCGCGGGCAGAAGGACCGGGTCCAGATCGCCTGGCTCCCGCCGGGCGCGTAGCCGGAATGGCCGGTTGCTGTCGCGGCCCCCACCGCGACCGGCCGTCGTGCTTCGCTGAGCAGGGGGCAGGCGATGCGCGAAAACCCGTGGCAATCCAGCGGAAGCCGACCCGGACCGCACATGCGCGACACCGCGCCGGACATCGAGGAGGGGCGTATGCCCGCAGCAGAGGTCAACGGCAACACCGAGGCGATGAGCGCGTTCTCCAGCCGGCTCACCGCTCCCCCGATGCCGCCGTCGCTCACGCGGCTGGGGACGCCGCCGAACCTGTCCGGCCTGTTCGAGGGGATCGCGATGTCCGTGCTGGACAAGGCCGCCACGGCGGCCATGGCCACGTACCTGACGAAGGTGACCGAGGACCTGGTGACCGACTCCGCGAAGGTCAAGGCGGCCGCGGCGACCTACAGCGCCGCCGACGTGACCAGCGCGCTCACGCTGACCGCCTCGGCCCTGAAGCTCGCGAACAAGGGGCTCGGCCTGCTGAAGCAGGCGGGCGGGACGTTCGGCCGGCAATCCGCCGCGAAGCCGGGTGACGAGCCCGGAACCGCCTCCCCGACCAGCGCCGCCTGAGGAGGGCATCCATGGCAATCCCCTACAACCTGCTGCCCATCGAGGCGCACATGGCGATGATCACCGCCGAGCAGGCCAACGTCGCCGTCCTCACCGACGCGGCGCGGATGTGGACCGAGGTCCGCGCCTGGATCGAAGAGGCCAGGGTGGAGCTGCACACCCGCGCGGGTGAGCTCGCTCCACATTGGAAGGACGACGCCGGGCGGGCGCACGAGGAGAAGGTCCAGCGGTCGCTGGCCGAGCTGACCATGTGGGCCGACCGGATCGACGCGGCCCAGCCGGTCGAGACGCTGACCACGCTGGCCGGGGCGATCCCGGAGACCCTCGGGACCGTGACCGGCCTCTACGAGTCCTACGTGCTCGCCATGTCCAACCCGCTCACCATGGGGATGGCCCCGGCGTTCCAGCAGGCGGCCGGCGCGCGGATGTCGGCCCTGGGCGCCCAGTTCGACATGTCGATGCTCAAGGTGGTCGCGGCCTCCGGGCTCCAGTCGCCGGGCGACGTGCTGCCCGCGCCGAAGGGCGGCATGCCCGTTGTCGAAGGCTCCCCAGGCGAATTCCTCAAGGCGGCGAACGCCGGGATGGACGTCCTGTCGGAACTGCAGAACCTGGCCTCGTCGATGACCGACGGCGCGACCGCACCGGACCTCTCCGGCGCGACCGGGCCGTCGCTGGCCGGGGCGACGCCCGTGACCGGCCCGGTCCCGAACGCGCACCTCGGTGCCGGGCTGCCGTCGGCGTCCGGCCCGCCGGTGCCGTCGGGTGGGCTCGGCTGGGCGGGCGCGGCGGGCGGAGCGGGCATGATGCCGCTGGCGAAGCCGGTAGCGGGCAAGCGGGCGCCCAGCCTGGCCGCCGAGGTGAAGCCGGGAACCGCCGCCGCGGCCGGGACGAGACCGGTCGCGGGCGCTATGCCGCCGCCGATGATCCCGCCGTCCGCCGGCCAGGGCGCGGCGGGCACGCTGCGTCCGGGCAGCGCCGAGCAGTCCGCCGGCCGGACCGAGAGCAAGCGCAAACCGACCGGAACCGACGGTGTGCCGGAAAGCCTGCGCGGCCGCTCCGGCGGCGACGCCGCCTTCCACCGGACGAGCGGCCAACGCACCCACGAAGCAGGCCCGTCCCGGCTCCCCGACGACGAGCTGTGGCAGGCGAATTCGACCCCAACACGCAGATGACCGGTTCGTAGCAAGGAATTCCGGCACCTGTCGTGTGGGACTGGCACCGCCTGCCGGCGCGCGGGCGCCCGCGGCCAGATCGCAGGCACCCGCGCACCCCCACCGACCACACCGGACATGGCACCTACCGCAAGTTCCATTGAGGTTTTTCCAACCTCGTTTTGCGTGGCGGTGCGGGTAGCGGAACCTCAGAGGCTCCCTGGACTGTGGATACCCCTCCTGATGTATGCCCAACACACGGCGGAGGGGCCGTCCTCGCCGGGAGACCCCGGAGGGGTGGACACAGTGAACCCGCGGCGGTGCACGTGGCGTAGGTGGGCTATGCGCCTACGGCGCATGCGACACCCCACCGACGTGCGGCTTTGCGACCCGCGGCTGCGGGCCGACCAGGATGAAAAACGCTCATTGGAACCGGATCTCCAGTTTCAATTGAAACTGGGGATCTTCGGCGTGTCACACCACGGCACGCCGACGCCTGTGGACAACTCCCGCAATTTCAATGGAAATCGAAGGTCCGATTTCCATTGAAATTGCGGGAGGACCCGGGAGGCCGATCCGGGGTGGCAGGACCCAAGGTGAGCAGGACCCGGGGCGGTGGCCCGGGTGGGGTGTCAGTCGAGGTGGTCGCTCTTGCCCGGCTCCACCTCGATGTCAGGCTGAATCCGGTGCTGCGTGCCGCAGCGCGGTCCACGTCAGCATCGAAAGCAGGGCCACGGCCGCGCGAGCGCCCCAGAACGGGGTGAGCAGGCCGAAACCGATGGCGGACAGACCGAGGTGCTCGCGCGCGTACAAGACCCTCCGCCGCACAGACGATCCGCGCCAGCACTGCGCCGGTCGGCGTTCCCGCTGACCGGCGCAGTTCACTTCCCGCTTCGGCAGGGCGTCATCCGGCCGGGGCCTGCCGCATGGCGGCGTTGGGGTCCAGGGCGGGGCCTTCCGGTAGGCGGGCCACCAGGCCCGCGGGCAGCCGCACCGGGCGGGCCGAGCCGTAGCCGAGCATCCGCAGCACCTCCGGTGCCGCCACCGGGTAGCGGCGTCCCATGTCCGTCACCACGGTCAGCGTGCCCGCCGGGGCCTGCTCCGACGGCATCGCCTCGACCACGGCCGCCCATCCCGGCGGCACGTGCACCCGGTCGGCCAGCGGCGTCCCATGCACGCTCCGGCGCGTGGTCGCCGTCATCGGATCAGCCGGCGGCAGCACCGGATCGACCACCAGCAGGGGCACCGCCCCGCCCTGGCCGAAGGTGGCGCACACCGTGGCCTCCCGGTCCCGCAGCCGAGCGACCGCCGGTCGCGTGGCGGGCGCCGAGCCCGCGGCCGCCACGGCCGGGTCGAGCCGCCGTGCCGTGGCCGCCAGCGACGGCGCCAGCTGAACCGCCTTCGGTTCGCCACCGGGATAGGCGGCGAGCATCGTCTGCGCGTCCGCGAGCTGGATGTCGTGCTGCAGCTGGGTGATCGGGCGCAGCGCGTCCCGCTCCGCCAGGTAGTACTGCTGCCCGCCGCCCGAGGTCTGCACCACCAGCAGCATCCCGACCCGGATGTCGGCCCGCCCCGGCACCGCTGCGGACGGTTCTCCGGCCTGCGCCACCGCGAGCGGCTCGATCGGAGCGCCTTCCGGCAGCACGTCCAGCCATGCCCGCCCGACCCTCGCCCACGGCTCGGACGTCAGCGCGAGACCGGTGCCGACGACCGCGTCGTAGGCGTTGATCTGGTGCCTCCTGCCGCGCCAGATCAGGTAGCGCTCCCCCGTCGGCGCGAGCTCGACCAGCAGCGCCTGGTCGTCCAGCCCGGCGCCACCGGCCGGTTCGGCACCGGCCAGCAGCACCGACTCCTCGATCCTGCTGCCCGCCACGTCGCTGGCCGGCGCCGAGCACAGCGACCAGGAGCCGGTCAGCAGCCGGTCCGGGCCCGGCAGCGCATCGGGCGCGCCCGGGATGCCGATGCGGGGCCCGCGGGGCACGTCGGCGAGGGAATTCCGGGAAACCTGCTGCGTGGCGCGGTGATCGCCGAGGAGCAGCAGCGCTGACGCGTAGTTGGCGACCGGGTACAGCCGGTCGTTCAGGTAGACGTACCGGGTGCCGGTCTCCTTCTCCACGATCACCGCGGCGTCCTTGCGCCAGGCGTTGTTGCCACCCGGCACGATCATCCCGTACACGCCGACGCAGGCCAGCGAGACGATGGCCAGGGCGATGCTCGCGAGGACCGCGCCCGTCGGCCTGCGGAACGGCGGCTGCTCCGGATCGGTTTCCCTGGTGACCAGGGCGGAAATCGCCCGCTGGACGAGGAACTGGTACGCCTGCAGCTGGTCTCGCTTCGACGCCATGCGCTCAGCCCCCCAGCCCGCGGACGTAGCCGTACAGGCCGAGCACGGCGCACACCACCGGGACGATGGCGACCATCACCAGGATCTCGGAGTACTCGGCGAACCGGCCCAGGTAGGGGTTCGCGGCGCGGGTGCTCAGCAGGATGCCGGCCGCGATCACCGCGGCGGCCACGACCAGCAGCAGCGGCCCGGCGAACGCCAGCCCCGCCGCCGTCACGCCCGGTCCGACCACCAGGCAGCCGGCGCCGAACATCCCGGTGACCAGCAACGGCACCCGCTGCCGCAGGATCGGGTAAAGCCGCGCTCGCAGCAGGAATCCGACGGCGAGCACCGCCGCCATCACCACCGAGCTCGTATCGGCGCTGCCGGCCAGCGCCACCAGGCAGCACATCGCCACGGCCGACGCCCCGGTCAGCATCCCGGTGAGCAGCCCGTCGGCCCTGGCCACCGCGGCGTGGACCAGTTCGAGGGGTGGCGGCGGATCGTCGCGCACCAGATCCGCCGTCGATCGCGGCAGCACCGGCATCGGCACCCTGCCGAGCCGCAACGCCAGCGGAGCGAACACTGTGGACAGTGCCAGCAGTCCGCCGCCGACCACGGCCGCGACCTGGTAGCCCGCCAACCCGTCGATCGTGCCGAGCCAGCCGGCGAGCACTCCGAGCAGACCGACGGTGACCGCCCCGGCGAACAGGGCCTGGGCCGCGGTCACGCCGAGGTAGCCCACCAGGCCCGCCAGCAGCAGCGACGCACCGGCGAGCATCAGGTGGCCCGCCGACAGCTCGCTCACCGGATTCCGCCCGGCCAGCAGCAATCCCCCACCTGCGAAGGCGAACGGCAGCGCGACCCCCGCCAGCACGGCCCCGGCGTCGGCATCACCGAGTGCGCGGGCCAGCGCCACGCCCGCCGCGAGCAGCAACACCGCCGTGCCCAACGCCCACAACGCGGGCGATGTCCACGGCGGGCCCGCGCGCAACACCACGACCAGGCCCAGCAGCACCGCCGCCGCACCGGCCGCCAGTCCGGCCAACCGGGTGTGCCGCGGCCCCCACGCCCGGCCGGTGTGTCCGGAGCCGGTGGCGATCGCGTCCACCAGGTCGTCGTACTCCAGCTCCGGCCAGCTGATCCGGTGCGGCGCCAGGTGCAGCACCTCCCCGTCCCGCACCCGGTGCGAGCCCAGCGTCCGGTCCAGGTCGAACGCCGTTCCGTCGACCCTCCGCAGCTGCCAGCCGCCGCCGGTGACGCCGTCGTCGGCCAGGCCTTCGCCCGCGCGCGCGAGCAGGCCGGGGAGGAGCTCGGCGACGGCCGCGTGCTCGGGCAACGCCATGTCGATTCGCCGCCGTGGAGCGGCGATGGTCACTCTGACCAGGCCGGTAGTCTGCATGGTCGAAAGCTTCGGCCCCGGCGGGCGATCGTGGGTGGCGAAGGCAGGAACCTGCCGCGTTGCGCGACTTTCGCCGCAGACCGGCCGCACTCCTGGAGAATGGGCGCATGAGCATCGAGAGCAGCGGCGCGGTGGGCGACCTGAGGCTGCTCGCCGAAGGTCCGACCGCCAAGGTCTACGCGGGCCGGCTGGTCGATGACGGCCGCGCGGTCGCGATCAAGATGTTCGCCGAAGGTTTCGACGCCGACACGACGGCGTGGCTGGACCGCGAGCGCAAGGCGCTCGACGCCCTGCGGGAGGTGCGGCCGATCCTGCCCGTCGACGCCGTGATCAAGCACCGCGACGGGCGCTCCGGCGTGCGGATGGAGCTGTGCCGGGGCTCGGTGGCCGGGTTGTTCGACTCCGGCGTCGCGCTGTCGCTGCGCGACGTGCTCGCCATCGGGTCGGCGATCGCCACCGCGCTCGCCGCGGCGCACCGGGCGGGCATCCTGCACGGCGGCGTGACGCCGCACAACGTGCTGTACCGCCGGTCCGGTGAGTTCGTCCTCGCCGACTTCGGATTGGCGCTGCGCCGCCGGTTTCCGCGCGACCCGATGCACGCGGTGGCCTACACCGCCCCCGAAACGCTGCGCGAGGACACCATTTCCGCGGCATCCGACCTGTACGGGCTGGGCGCGATCCTGCACACCGCGTTGACGGGCGCGCCGCCGTTCCCGCACCGCACCGGGCAGCAGCCCGGCGAGCGGATCCTTCAGGTGCTGCGGGAACCGGTGCCGCCGATCCGGGCCTCCGGGGTGCCGGCCGAACTGTCCGATGTGGTCGGTCG
The DNA here is from genome assembly GCF_056431645.1 of Saccharopolyspora sp. NPDC045839. NCBI lineage: Bacteria > Bacillati > Actinomycetota > Actinomycetes > Pseudonocardiales > Pseudonocardiaceae > Saccharopolyspora > Saccharopolyspora sp. NPDC045839. The sequence continues at coordinate 1,019 of NZ_JBWKKH010000038.1, read as the reverse complement.
GCTGCTGGCGAAGGACCCGGCGGACCGGCCGCAGGACGCCGCGATGCTGATGGCGCTGTTCGCCAAGATCCAGCGAGCGACGGGCGGCGGCGCGATCGAACCCGGCAACGACTCCGGCGAGGCCGACGACGAGGAAGACGAACCCGCCGCCGAGTTCGACGACTTCGCCGGGGTCGGACAGCACCACCCGCCTACCGCCGGACACGTCCCACCGGTGGCCACCGGACAAGTCCCGCAGGTAGCCGACGGGCACGCTCCACCGTCGTTCTCCGGGCACGCCCCACAGGTAGCCGCCGGACACGCTCCGCCGGTGGTCGAACCGGTGACACCGGGCCGCACCCTCGTGCACACCTTCGGCGGCGAGTCGAAACCCGGCAAGCGCCAGCACAATCGGCGTCGCACCGGCGTCCTGGTCGGCGCCGGCGTGGTCGTCCTGGGCCTGACGGCCGTGCCGCTGGTCATCGGGTCGGGCGAACCGGCGACGCAGGCCGAATCCGCGGCCACCGCGATCGCCGCTCCCCCGCCGCAGCAGCCGGCCGACCCGAAGCCGGACGTGAACCTCGAAGTGGCCCCACCGGAGGACCGGGGCGACCAGGTCCAGCTGACCTGGCGAGCCGACGGCGACCTCGACTTCGCGGTGGTGGTGGCGGGCGAGCGGATCGACACGATGGTCCTGGTCGCCAACCGGGACCGCACCAAGGTGGTTCCGGTGGACCCGGCCAGGAGGTACTGCTTCCAAGTGAGGGCCACGGACGGAAAGCACATCTACACCAGCGACCCGATCCCAATCCGAGGCACCCGCTGCAACCTCTGAAGGGTTCACCCTGACTATCCGGGGCCGCGCGTACCTTGTGCCGTCTGGACTTTAACGGTTCGGGTTTCCGCTGGCCACGGGGCCGGGGGGGGTTTTTTTTTTTTTTTTCCCCCCCACCAACCCCCCCCCCAAAAAACAACAAACACCACACTCCACAGACAAAAAAACACACACCCCACCACCACCCCCCAGACCCGCACCTCTC
>NZ_JBWKKH010000037.1:38121-89359 GCF_056431645.1 Saccharopolyspora sp. NPDC045839 | reverse complement strand
GGCTTCGGCTGAGCCATCCCACGCTCCTCCACAAGCAAACGTGATCAACTCCAGCCACCACCTTGCCACAACAAGATCATTCTGCAAGGACCCCTTAGGCAAAATTGGGGACCTACGGAGTGGTTGGGTCAGCCGTGGAGGTCGCGGTAGGCGCGTTCGGCGCCCGGGTGCAGGGGGACCGCGCCCGTGCCGATCAGGTTCCGGACGTCCAGGAACTGGGTTCCCACCGTCTCCTGCGGGACCAGGAACGGTGCGCGGAGCACCAGGATCCGGACCACCGCTTCGGCCAGGTCGGCGGGGAGTTCCGGGGTGCAGGCCAGGATGTTGGGCACGCCGACCGTGGGGATTCCGCCGGTGTTCCGGTAGGCGCGGGGTGGCACCAGGACCGGGTCGCACAGCGGGCCGCAGCCGGCCGCCGCCGTGTCCAGCGGCAGCAGGCGGATGCCGACCCGATCGTCGAGCGTCTTGAGCACCGGCGTCGGCAGACCGCCGGACCAGAGCAGTGCGTCGATCGTCCTGCGCTCCAACGCCGCGATCGCATCTTCGAGCGGCAGCGCTTCGCGGTGCACCCCGTGGTGCGCCGCGAAGAGGTGGGCTCCGAGCATCGCCGTCCCGGACTTCGGGGCACCGATCGAAACCCTGCGTCCGGCCAGCTCATCGAGGCTGTGCACGGGGCTGTCGGCCAGCACGACCAGCTGTGTGTAGTTCTCGTACACCCGACCCAAGGCGCGCAGGGGAATCCGCGGGCCGAGATCACCGTTCTGCGCCGCCGCGGCGGTGTGGGCGAGCACCATTCCGAGGTCGGCCTGCCCGTCGCGCAGCATCTCGACGTTCGCGACGCTGCCCTGGCTGCTCGACACCGTTATCCGCAGACCCGGAATGGTCGCCGATACCTGGGCGGCCAGCTGCCCGGCGAAGGCGGTGTAGAAGCCGCCCGGCTCGCCGGCGGCGATGCGGAGGGTGCGCGCGGGTGTCCGCCCAGTGCAGGCGCTGACCAGCCCGGCGCCGGCGAGGGCGAGCAGAGTTCTGCGGCGCATCACGCTTCCTCCCGAGATGGCAGTTCCAGCCGAACCGACAGGCCGTGCGGCTGGGCGGCTTCGATGCGCAGCGAGCCACCGCGAGCGGTCACCAGGCGGTCGGCGATCGCCAGCCCGAGCCCGGAGCCGCGGCCTCCGCGGTGTCGCCCGGCGCGCCAGAAGCGTTGCGCGGCAAGCGATATCTCGTCGCCGGACAGGCCCGGTCCGGTGTCGCTGACGGTGAGCACGCAGCTGCCGGGCCCGGCCTCGCAGGTCACCGCCACGGTTGCCCCGTTCCCGGCGTACTTGATGGCGTTGTCCAGCAGGATGTCCAGAACCTGGGCGAGGTCTTCGGCGGGGAGAACCGCCTCGGCGGGGTCGAGCCGGGGTTCCGCGAACCGGATTCCGGCCGCCTCGGCTGCGGAGCGCCACGCCTCCATCCGGTCGGCCACCACGACATCCACCTCACAGGGCTCCACTGTGGATTCCTCGGGTTCGCGATCGGCGGTGGCCAGATTCAGGAGCCGGTCCAGCAACGACTCCAACCGGTCCACCTCGTCCAGCGTCGACCGGTAGTTCTGCGCTCCTTCCGGCGTGATCCGCCGCTCCAGCGCGTCGACCCGCAGGCGCAGCGCGGCCATCGGGTTGCGCAGCTGATGCGACGCGTCCGCGACGAGGCGCCGTTGCTGCTCCTCGGCGTCCGCGACGGCCTCCGACATGCGGTTGAAGGACACCGCCAGCTCCCGCAGCTCCGGCGGCCCGGCGTCCTCCGGCACCCGCGACCGGCGCGAGCCGGCGCCTATTGCCCGCACCCCGGCCCGCAACTCCGCCAACGGCCGCAGGATCCACCGGGCCAGCACCAACGCGAGCAGCCCGCACACCACCAAGGCGCTCAGCGCGCCCGCCACGATCAGCGCCCACCGCGTGGCGATGTCCTCCGTCGCGTGCTGCACCGAGGCGCGCAGCACGACCGCACCGGTCACCCGCGTGCCGTCACCGACCGGCCGGTACCGGATCAGCTCGCCCTCGGACCACGGCTGCAGCAACGGCACCGGCCCGGCCAGCTCGTTGCGCAGCGCCTTGTCGATCGACTCGGCCACGTCGGTGGCGTGCATGCCGCCGGTTTCCACGACCGGCGCCCGATTCGCGTCGACCACCACGAGCGGTTCGCCGTAGAGCTCGGTGTAGCGGCCGACCTCGGCGAGCAGCTGGTTGGTGTCGCCGGTGCTGAACGCGTGATCGGCGAGCGCGGCGAACCGGTCGAGGTCGGCGGTGCGGGCGAGCACCAGCTGCTGCGTCCGCTCCGCGGCGGTGGCGCGCAGTAGCGGAGCGGCGAACCCGGCCACCGCGAGGACCGAGAAGGTGAGCAGCACCAGCAGCAAGCGTCGGCGCATCAGCGGTCACCGAAGTCGCGAGGCCGCGAGCACGGCGGCGAATCCGCTGGGCGGCGGTGCGGGGAGGAACGTCGTTTTCGCGCGAAACCGGCGCCCCGCGTGGCTGGGCGGCGCCGTTTTCGCGCGAAAACGCCGCCGCGAGGCCGCGATCCGCACCGGCGCGCAGGACGCGTGCTCACCTGATCACTCCCCGAACCGGTAGCCGAAGCCGCGGATCGTCACCAGCAGCTCCGGGCGGCCCAGCTTGGCGCGCAGCTGCGCGATGTGCACGTCCAGGGACCGCGAGACGGCCAGGTAGGCGTCGCCCCAGACCTCGTCCATCAGGCGCTGCCTGTTCACCGCGCTGCCCGCCTCGCCGGCCAGCACCGCGAGCACGTCGAACTCCTTCGGCGTCAGCTCCACGTCGCGGTCGCGGACCCGCACCCGGCGGGTCCGCAGGTCCACCAGCACGTCGCCGACCCGGACCTCGTCGGCGGCCGCAGCCGCCGGGCGACCGCGCCGGGCCACCGCCTCGATGCGGGCCAGCAGCTCCGCCATCCGCACCGGCTTGACCAGGTAGTCGTCCGCGCCGGAACGCAGGCCGCGGACCACCATCCGCTCCTCGCCGCGGGCGGTCAGCACCACCACCGGGATCGGCCCGACCCGGCGCAGCTTCCGCAGCACGTCGAGGCCGTCGGCGTCCGGCAGCCCCAGGTCGAGCAGCACCAGGTCGTGATCCCGGTGCCGGGTCAGCGCGTCCGCGCCGCGCGAGACCCGGGTGGGCTGGTGGCCGTGCGCGGCGAGGACGTCGACGAGCGCATCCGCCACGCCGTCGTCGTCCTCGACGAGAAGCACGCGCACCAGCCACCTCCGAAAGCTCCGCCCCGAGTATGGCGACGCGCCGGGTCAGCCCTCCAGACGGGAGTCCTTCGACGTCTCGCGCATCCGCAGGTACACGACCAGCGAGATCAGCACGCAGCCCGAGACGTACCAGAAGAACACCTGCTCCATGCCCGCCTTCTTCAGCCACAGCGCCACGTACTCCGAGGTGCCGCCGAAGATCGCCACTGTCAGCGCGTAGGGCAGGCCGACGCCGAGCGCGCGGATGTTGGTCGGGAACAGCTCCGCCTTCACGATCGCGTTGATCGAGGTGTAGCCGGTGACGATCACCAGGCCGCCCATCATCAGCGCGAACGCCGTGACCGGGTCCTGCGTCGAGCCGAGCAGCGTCATGATCGGCACGGTCAGCACGGTGCCGCAGACGCCGAAGGCCAGCAGCAGCCAGCGGCGGCCGATGCGGTCCGAAAGCGCGCCCGCCAACGGCTGCAGGAACAGGAACACCAGCAGCGCCAGGAAGTTGATCCAGGCGACGGTGCCCTTCTCGATGCCCGAGGTCGCCACCATGTACTTCTGCAGGTAGGTCGTGTACGTGTAGAACGCCACGGTGCCGCCGAGGGTCAGGCCGACGACGAGCAGGCACTCCTTGGGGTGCTGCAGCAGCGCCTTGACGGTGCCGCGCGACTGGCCACCCTCCGAGGTCTTCTTGTAGCTCTCGGTCTCGTCCATGCCGCGGCGCAGCCACATCACGATCACCGCGCCGATCGCGCCGATCGCGAACGGGATCCGCCAGCCCCACGAATCCATCTGCTCATTGGTGAGCACCAGGAGCAGCAGGATCTGCACGCCCAGCGCGGTGAGCTGCCCGGCGACGAGCGTCACGTATTGGAAGCTGGAGTAGAAGCCGCGCTTGCTCGCGGTGGCGACCTCCGACAGGTAGGTCGCCGACGTCGCGTACTCGCCGCCGACCGAGAGGCCCTGCACCAGCCGCGCGAAGACGAGCAGCAGCGGCGCGGCGATGCCGATCGTGTTGTAGCCCGGCGTCAGCGCGATCACCAGCGAGCCGCAGGCCATCAGCGTCACCGAGAGCGTCAGCGCGGCCCGGCGGCCGAAGCGGTCCGCGTAGCGGCCGAGCAGCCAGCCGCCGAGCGGGCGCATCAGGAAGCCGATGGCGAACACGCCCGCGGTGTTGAGCAGCTGGGCGGTCAGGTCGCCCGCGGGGAAGAACGCCGCCGCGAAGTACACGCTGAACGCGGTGTAGGCGTACCAGTCGTACCACTCGATCAAGTTGCCGATCGAGCCGCGAATGACGTTGGCGACCACCCGGCGCTCGCCACCGGAGCGAGCCGCAGCGTCGCGGCCGTGCACCTCAGTTGACATCCGTCCTCCTCCTAGTGAACGGACTCACAGTGCGGAGGCAGGGGATCGACAACAAGAACGGCGGCGCTTCCTTTACGTCTGGTTAACGTGATGCCAACGTGGGTGATCACGGTGTGCGGTTGGTGGCTCGTGAGTGCTTCGGGTCGCTATAGCAGCCCAAAACACTCACGACCCCGGACGGAAGGAGCCCATCGGATGCCCAGGGCAGGGGCGCTCGACGCGATCGTCGACGTCGGCGGAGTGCGGGTCGGGCACGAGCAGCGGCTCGACGAGCACTGGGCCTCCGGCACCAGCGTGGTCCTGGTGCCGGAGGGCGCGACGGCGGCGGTGGACGTGCGCGGCGGCGGCCCCGGAACGCGCGAGACGGATGTGCTCGAACCGAGCCATCTGGTGCAGCAGGTGCACGGCGTGGTCCTCACCGGCGGCAGCGCCTACGGCCTGGCGGCGGCCGACGGGGTGATGCGGTGGCTCGGCGAGCGCGGGCACGGCGTGCGGGTCGGCGCCGATCCGTCGCACGTGGTTCCGGTGGTGCCGGGCGCGGTGATCTTCGACGTGCCGATGAGCGACTGGGGCAACCGGCCCGACGCCGGGTTCGGCCACCGGGCCTGCGAGAACGCGAGCCGCACCGAGGCCCGGCAGGGCAACGTCGGCGCGGGCACCGGCGCGGTCGTGGGCACGGTGAAGGGCGGCATCGGCACGGCCAGTGCCGTGCTGGACGACGGCACCACCGTCGGCGCGCTCGTGGCCGTCAACGCGGCCGGCTCGGCGATCGACCCGGACGCCGGCCTGCCGTGGATCCCGGCGCCCGGCCTGCGCCCGCCCGATCCCGCCGAGGTCGAAGCGGGCCGGCGGCTGTTCGGGAAGCGCCCCGGGCGGCACGGCCCGGTCGAGCGGCCGCTGAACACCACGATCGGCGTGGTCGCCACCGACCTGAAGCTTTCGAAGGCCGAGTGCCGGCGGCTGGCGGTCGCCGCGCAGGACGGGCTGGCCCGCACCGTCCGGCCTGCGCACCTCCTGGTCGACGGCGACACGATGTTCGCGCTGGCCACTGGCACCGGAGCCGCCCTGCCCGCGCCGGGCGAGCCGGACTGGGCGGCGCGGCTGGACGCGGTGTGCGCGGTCGCGGCCGACGTCGTCGCGCGGGCGATCGTGCGCGGCGTGCTGGCCGCCGAACCGGTGGACGAGGTGACTTCCTACACGCGCCTCTACCCCTCGGCGCGGGAATGAATCATCGTGTACCTGCGTTTTCGCCCGACGAAGCCGCACCGGTAGCGGGATCTTCCACATCGTGGGAGGCCGGTGCCTCACCTATTAGGATGGTTGCTGTGCTGGTGATCCGACGCGACCTGGTCGATGCGATGGTCGCGCATGCCCGACGGGACCACCCGGACGAGGCGTGCGGCGTGATTACCGGCCCGGAAGGGTCGGACCGCCCGACACGCCTGATCGAGATGATCAACGCCGAGCGTTCGCCCACCTTCTACCGGTTCGACTCCGCCGAACAGCTGAAGGTGTGGCGCGAGATGGACGCGCGGGACGAGGAGCCGGTGGTCATCTACCACTCGCACACCTCGACCGAGGCGTACCCATCGCGCACGGACGTCTCCTACGCCTCGGAGCCCAACGCGCACTACGTGCTCGTGTCCACCCGGGACCCGAAGACCCATGAGCTGCGTTCCTACCGGATCCTCGACGGCTCTGTGACCGAGGAGCCGGTGGAGGTCGTGGAGTCGTACATGTTCGCCCACACCGGTGCCGACGAGGTCCCAGACCTCGACTGAGCCGCGGCTCGCCCACCAGTGTTCGCGTCCCGATCCCAACGAAGTCCTTCGTGGACAGGAGGTTCCCCAATGGCAGTCAAGGTTTCGATCCCCACCATCCTGCGCACCCACACCGGCGGCGAGAAGTCCGTCGAGGCCAAGGGCGGCACCGTCGCCGAGGTGATCAACGACCTCGACAGCAACTTCAACGGCCTGAAGGACCGCCTGGTCAAGGAAGGCAATCTGCACCGCTTCGTCAACGTCTACGTCAACGACGAGGACGTCCGCTTCGCGGGTGGCCTGGAGGCCAAGGTCGCCGACGGCGACAGCGTCACCATCCTCCCGGCCGTCGCCGGCGGCATGCGCTGACGGAATTCTGCGGGACCCGCGTCGCACGGCGCGGGTAGCGGAACCTCAGAGGCCTTCTCCCGGCCCCGGCATGGGGGCCGTCGCAAGCGGGAAGGCCTCTGGGAACCCGCGGCGATGCCGGTCGCGAGGTCCGAGCGGCCCGGCACGTGGAGCTCCGCGCCTCGCGGGCGCGGAAGAACTCCACCCGCAGCAGGACATTCCCCTCCGGGCGGAGGGCGAGGAGGAGACGCACCGTGGCTCGTTACGACTCGTTGCTGGACGCGCTCGGTGACACCCCGCTGGTGGGGCTGCCCCACCTGTCACCGGCGCCGGACGTCCGGCTGTGGGCCAAGCTGGAAGACCGCAACCCGACCGGTTCGATCAAGGACCGGGCGGCGCTGGCCATGATCGAGGCGGCCGAGAAGGAAGGCCGGCTCACTCACGGCTGCACGATCCTGGAGCCGACCTCCGGCAACACCGGGATCTCGCTGGCGATGGCGGCCAAGCTCAAGGGCTACGGCCTGGTCTGCGTGATGCCGGAGAACACTTCGGAGGAACGCCGCCAGCTGCTGCAGGCCTACGGGGCGCGGATCGTCTCCTCGCCCGCGGCGGGCGGCTCGAACCAGGCGGTGGCGGTGGCCAAGGAGCTGGCCGAGCAGAACCCGGACTGGGTGATGCTCTACCAGTACGGCAACCCGGCCAACGCCGAAGCGCACTTCCGCACCACCGGACCGGAGATCCTGCGCGACCTGCCGACGGTGACGCACTTCGTGGCCGGGCTGGGCACCACCGGAACCCTGGTCGGCGTCGGCCGCTACCTGCGCCAGCAGAAGCCGGACGTGCAGATCGTCGCGGCGGAACCGCGCTACGGCGAGCTGGTCTACGGCCTGCGCAACCTCGACGAGGGCTTCGTGCCGGAGCTGTACGACCCGGACGTGCTGTCGCGCCGGTTCTCGGTCGGCTCCTACGACGCGCTGCGCCGCACCCGCCAGCTGCTGGAGAGCGAGGGCATCTTCGCGGGAATCTCCACCGGCGGCGTGCTGCACGCGGCGCTGACGATCGCGGAAAAGGCTGCGGCAGAAGGAGAATCGGCGGACATCGCGTTCGTGGTGGCCGACGCGGGCTGGAAGTACCTCTCGACGGGCGCCTACAGCGGCACCCTCGACGAAGCGGCCCAACGCCTCGAAGGCCAGCTCTGGGCCTGACCACCGCGGACGAGCTCCCCGAGGAGCACCTCTGACCCGCCGGGTCAAAGGTGCTCCTCACCCGCGTCGTTCCACAGTTTCAATTGAAACCTCTCTCCGAGGGTCCGCAATTTCCATTGAAATTGAAGAAGTTGTCCACATCCTCCGGCGTGTCGGACCCACGACACGCCGGAGACTGTGGACAACCCGCAATTTCCATTGAAATTGAACCTTCGGTTTCAATGGAAATTGCGGTGAACGGGTCGGGGGTGCGGCGTCAGCCGGTGAAGGCGAAGGGGCGGGTGCCGGTGCCGATGTTCGGGAGGACCAGCAGGGCGCCGTCCGCCTCGGCCGGGCCGGGGACGCCGTCGCGGGCCGTTGTGACGTACAGGTCCGTGAGGTCCGGGCCGCCGAAGCAGCAGTCCGTCGGGCGGCGCGCCGGCAGCGGGATCGTCCGCTCCAGCTCACCTTCCGCGGTGTAGCAGCGGATTTCGCCCCGGTCGCGCACCGCGACCCAGATCCGGCCCGCGTCGTCGACGCACAGGCCGCCCGGCTCGCCGTCGACGTCGCAGAGCGCCCGGCGGTTGCCGGCCGCACCGGCGACGACGTCGAAGTCCAGCACGTCGATGCGTCGCGCCGCGCCGTCCGACAGGTACATCCGGGTGTCGTCCGGGCTCCAGCCGATGCCGTGCCCGGCGACCAGGTCGGGCACCGCGATCTTCGCCGCGCCGTCCGCCGTCACGCGGGCCAGCCAGCCCCCGGCGCCCAAGGTCGTCGCCCACAGCCGGCCCTTGCGGTCGATCGTCGTCGCCCCGGCCTGGACGCCGTCGCGGGCCCAGTAGGCCAGCCAGGTGCGCTGTTCACCGCCGGCGTCGTACAGGGCGATGCCTTCGGCCAGGTGCAGCACCAGTCCGCCGCGGCTGCGCGGTTTCGCGGCGCCGACCTGCTGGGGCAGCCCCATCACGTGATCGGCCTGCCCGGGGACGTATCGGTGCGCGGTGTGGGCGGGCGCGTCGGTCCAGAGCAGCGTGTCGGTGCCGACGTCCCAGGTCGGTGCCTGTCCGGACCGCGCCTCCGCGGGCACCGCGATGTCGACCTGGGCTTGCACAGGGCACCTTTCGAGGGACGAGCACGACGATCCGGGACTTTACCGGGGCGACTCTTGTTGATCATGGCTCGGCCCGGTGACGTGCGGCCCCACGGCAAATATCGGGGTCATCCCCGAGACCTGGGGGGACTCCGCCGCGTAGCCTCGTTGGTGTGAACCGACTGCCTGAACGCCGCCGGGCACGCGTGCTGCCCCAGAATCCGCTGCGAGCCGCCGTCGGGATGCTCATCGCCGTCGCGGCGCTCTACGGCATCGAGTTCTACGACGTCGCGACCCCTGCTTCGAGCCTCGACGCCTACGGCATCGAGCCGCGGGACGTCGACGGCCTGGGCGGCATCGCGTGGGCGCCGCTGCTGCACGCCGGGTGGGGACACCTGTGGGCGAACACGCTGCCGTTCCTGGTGCTCGGCTGGCTGGTGCTGGCCGGTGGGCTGCGGCAGTTCATCGCGGTGACCGCGACGGTCTGGCTCGTCGGCGGCATCGGCACCTGGCTGGTCGGCGCGCCCGGGGTGCACGTCGGCGCGTCCGGCGTGATCTTCGGCTGGATGGTGTTCCTGCTGCTGCGCGGCTTCTTCCAGCGCAGCTTCGCGCAGATCCTGGTCGCGGTGGCGCTGTTCTTCTACTGGGGCGGCATGTTGTGGGGCGTGCTGCCCGGCCAGCCCGGCATCTCCTGGGAGGGCCACCTGTTCGGCGCGCTGGGCGGGGTGCTCGCGGCCTGGTTGGTGGCGCGCAGCACTCGTCGGCAGGTCGCCGAACCCGCGCCTGGCAAACTGGCCGAGTGACTGACGCCCCGATCGGGATCTTCGACTCCGGCCTCGGTGGGCTGACCGTGACCCGCGCGGTCATGGACCAGTTGCCGGCCGAAACGGTGCACTACGTCGGCGACACCGCCAACGCCCCGTACGGCCCGATGCCGCTGGCCGAGATCCGCGCCCGCACCCTCGCGATCACCGACTCGCTGGTCGACGAGGGTGTGAAGATGCTGGTGATCGCCTGCAACACCGCGTCGGCGGCCTGCCTGCGCGACGCCCGGGAGCGGTACGACATCCCGGTGGTCGAGGTGGTCCTGCCCGCGGTGCGGCGGGCGGTGGCGACGACCCGCAACGGCCGCGTCGGCGTGATCGGCACCAAGGCCACCATCCAGTCCCGCGCCTACGACGACGCGTTCACCGCCGCCCGGGACATCACGCTCACCACGGTCGCGTGCCCGCGCTTCGTGGAGTTCGTCGAGCGCGGCATCACCAGCGGCAGGCAGATCCTCGGCCTGGCGCAGAGCTACCTGGACCCGCTGCAGCAGGCCGACGTCGACACCCTGGTGCTCGGCTGCACGCACTACCCGATGCTCACCGGTGTGCTGCAGCTCGCGATGGGCGACCACGTGACGCTGGTCTCCAGCGCGGAGGAGACGGCCAAGGACGTGCTGCGGGCGCTCACCGAGAACGACCTGCTCGCCGATCCGGAGACGGTGCCCGAGCACGAGTTCCGCGCCACCGGCGCGCCGGACCGATTCGCCCGGTTGGCGGCTCGCTTCCTAGGTCCGGCCGTGGTGGCCGATGCCGTTCGGCCGCTGACCGTGTCAAGCTCCATCGCATGAAGCTGACGATCCTCGGTTGTTCCGGCAGCTTTCCCGGCCCGGACTCGCCGTCGTCCGGATACCTGCTGGAGTCCGGCGGCACGCGCATCGCGCTCGACCTCGGCAACGGCACGCTGGGCGCGATGCAGCGGTTCGTCGACCCGTTCCAGCTCGACGCGGTGTTCTTCAGCCACCTGCACCCGGACCACTGCGCGGACTTCGCCGCGCTGACGGTGCTGCGCCGCTACCACCCGAACCCGCCGCACGACCCGACCGCGCGGCGGTTACCGGTGATCGCGCCCGAGAACGCCCCGGAGCGGTTGGCGGCCCTCTACGCGCCGGACGCGGCCGAGCGGGCCGAGACCGATCTGTCCGATGTGTTCGAGTTCATCCCGATCGCGGCGGAGCCGGTCCGCGTCGGCCCGTTCGAGGTGCAGGCGGTGCCGATGGCGCACCTCTGCGCGTCGTGGGGATTCCGCGTGGCGGCCGAGGGCAAGGTGCTGGCCTACACCGGTGACACCGGGCCGTGCCCGCAATTGACCGAGCTCGCCGTGGACGCCGACGTGCTGCTGTCGGAGGCGTCCTGGGCGGACTTCCCGGACGCGCCGGAGGGTGTGCACCTGTCCGGGCGCCAGGCGGCCGAGGTGGCGAAGGCGGCCCGAGCCCGCCGCCTGCTGCTCACGCACATCGTGCCGTGGGCGGACCGCGAGGAGATCCTCGCCGAGGCGAAGGCGGCGTTCGACGGCCCGACCGAGCTCGTCGCCGCCGACCGCACCTACGACGTCTGACGGATATTCGGCTGCGTCGCGGCGTCTCGTCTGCCACAGTCAGCCGTCGTGGACGATCACCTCGTGCTCCGGCGTGCCGGAGATGCCGATGCGCTCGGCATGGCCAACGTGTGGCTGCGTTCCTTCGCCACCGCGCTGCCGACCGTGCGCCGCGCGCATGGGGATGACGAGGTGCGGAGCTGGTTCTCGCATGTCGTCGTGCCGCAGCACGAATGCTGGGTGGCTGTCACCGCGGGCTCGGTGGTCGGGCTCCTGGTGTTGGACGGCGCGGAGCTGGACCAGCTCTACCTCGAACCGTCGTGGCGCGGCCGTGGTCTGGGCGACCGGTTCGCGGACCTGGCCAAGCGGCAGCGTCCCGGAGGACTGGATCTGTGGACGTTCCAGGTCAACGCCCCGGCGCAGCGGTTCTACGAGCGGCACGGCTTCGTCGAGGTCGAGCGGACCGACGGGCGGCGCAACGAAGAACGAGAACCGGACATCCGCTACGCCTGGCGACCGTAGACCCTGCACGCGGCATGACGCCCAACCTGGAGCGAGCGGCGATTTCGCGCGAAATCGGCGTTCGCCACGCGTGCCGGATGGCGATTTCGCGACCCCGTGCCGGCGCGGCGCGCCCGGTTCGTCCGGCCGGGTGCCAGGGGTGGTCGGCGGTGCCGCTGCCTGGCGGGCTTAGGGTTGGGGGCGTGGCACGAGCGGATGGGCGGAGCGACGACCAGCTCCGAGAGGTGCGGATCACGCGCGGATACCAGGACTGGCCGGCCGGTTCGGTGCTGGTGGAGTTCGGCAAGACCAGGGTGTTGTGCGCGGCCAGCGTCCAGGAGGGCGTCCCGCGCTGGCGGACCGGCTCCGGGCTCGGCTGGGTGACCGCCGAGTACGCGATGCTGCCGTCGTCGACGAACACCCGCAGCGCCCGCGAGTCGGTGAAGGGCCGCATCGGCGGCCGCACGCACGAGATCAGCCGGCTGATCGGCCGCTCGCTGCGGGCCTGCATCGACCTGGCGGCGCTCGGCGAGAACACCATCACGCTGGACTGCGACGTGATCCAGGCCGACGGTGGCACCCGCACCGCCGCGATCACCGGTGCCTACGTGGCGCTGGCCGACGCGGTGACGTGGCTGGGCGCGGCCGGTCGCCTGTCCGACCCGAAGCCGCTGTCCTGCTCGGTCGCGGCGGTGAGCGTCGGCGTGGTGGACGGCCGAGTGCGGCTGGACCTGCCCTACGAGGAGGACTCCCGTGCCGAGGTGGACATGAACGTGGTGGCCACCGACCACGGCACCCTGGTGGAGGTGCAGGGCACCGGCGAGGGCGCCACCTACACGCGGTCCACGATGGACAAGATGATCGACTTCGCGCTGGACGGCTGCGCCAAGCTGGCCGAGCTCCAGTCGGCGGCACTGGCCGAGCCCTACCCGGGCGAACTCCCGGGGAGCGCGGCATGACGCGAGTGCTGCTGGCCACCCGGAACCAGAAGAAGCTGGTGGAACTGCGCCGGATCCTCGCCGCCGAGGGCGTGACCGGCGTGGAGGTCATCGGCCTGGCCGACGTCCCGGAGTTCCCGGAGGCGCCGGAGACGGGCGCGACGTTCGAGGAGAACGCGGTGGCCAAGGCCGCGGACGCGGCGAAGGCCACCGGCCTGCCGGCGATCGCGGACGATTCGGGCATCGCGGTCGACGCGCTCAACGGGATGCCGGGAGTCCTGTCGGCCCGCTGGTCGGGCAAGCACGGGGACGACCAGGCGAACCTGGACCTGCTGCTGGGCCAGCTCGCGGACGTCCCGGACGAGCGCCGCGGGGCGGCGTTCGTGTCGGCGTCGGCGCTGGTGCTGCCGGACGGCGCGGAAACCGTGGTGCGCGGCGAGTGGCGGGGCACGGTGATCCGGGAAGAGCGCGGGGTCAACGGCTTCGGCTACGACCCGGTCTTCGTCCCGGAAGGCGAAACCCGGACCAGCGCGGAACTCTCCCCGGAGGAGAAGGACGCGGACTCCCACCGAGGCCGGGCACTGCGACTCCTCCTCCCGGCCATCCGCCAACTCGCGGGCTGAACGAGCGCGCGGTCAGACCCGGCGGACGGTGCCGGGTCTCAACAGCGGGATGCCCTTCACCCGGTCCTTCGCGCCCACGATCACCCGGATGTCGCGTCCGGCCATCGGCGACAGGTCGAGGCCGGGGCGGGTGCCGCGGAGGTTCACGGTGCGCAGGCGCGGCATCCGCCGCAACGCATCCACACTGGTCAACGACGGGCAGTCGATGATCTCCAGACGCCGGAGGTCCGGCAGTGCGCCCAGCGCCGCGAGGTCGGTGATCCAGCACCTGTTGAACAGGACCCGCCACAGCTCGGGGAACGACTCGTAGGTGCGGTCGAAGACGTCTGCGGTCCCGCAGTCGTGGATGTGCAGCTCCCGCAGGCGGGACAGCGCGGTCAGGTCCGACAGGAAGCCGATCTTGCGCGGGTTCTGCAGGCTGAGCACCTCCAGGTCGGCGCTGTTGGTGATGGGTGCGTAGTCGGTCACCCCTTGCAGTTCGAACAGCCACAGCTCCCGCAGCCGGGGCAGGTTGTCCAGGAAGTCCAGCCGGTCCGGGCCGGGGCGCTGCGCGAAGAAGAGGTGCCGGAGCCCGGGTAGTTCGCGCAGGACGCCGTGATCGGTCCAGCTCGTCGAGTTGCTCAGCAGCAGGTAGGTCAGCTCCGGGTGGTCGCGCAGCGGGCGCAGCGACACCGGGGTGCGGCTGTAAGCGTTGATCGCGGCGATCGGCATGTCGCGCGGGAGGAAGTCCAGGTCGCCGATCTCCTCCCGGATCCGCAGCGAAACCCGTTGCAGCGCGGCGACTTTCGCCAGGTGCGGCAGTTGGTCCAGGTTGCGCACCGCGAGGTGGCCGCCGTTCAGCGGGGCGTGCGCGAGCACCCGCTCGGCGAACACCTGCGGCTCGAACAGCTCCCATGCCGCCGCGATCTCGTCCTGCACCTCGCCGCGCGGATCCACCGCGTACTCGGCGAGCCGCTCCAGCGCCGCCGGGCCGTTGATCAGCGCAGCCGTGCGCACGCACGCCACCGCCTGCGCCGCGGACAGCTCCCCGGTGCGTTCGGGCAGGTAGCTCAGCAGGACCTCGCCCACGGTCGCCAGGGACTGGCTCTCCCGGGTGTTGCGCGGCGGGACCAGGCTGCCGATCGCGGCCTCCAGGCGATCCACCATGGACACCGGCAGGTCGTCGAGGGATTCCTGGCAGGTGGCGATCAGCAGCAGCAGGCGGCGGCGCTGCTTCACGTTCGACTGCTCGGCGCGGTCGAGCAGGCCGGTCAGCAGGTCCGCGCGACGCGGCCGCGTCAGCAGGCCCGCCGCCATGATCACGGTCTCCCGCCACTGGTCGGAGTGCGCGTTGTCCACCAGCAGCGGGACGTGCTCCTCCGCGGCGATCTCGCGCGCGGCGAGGAATTCCTGGAAGGTCCGGTGCACGAAGTCGATGCGGTCCTCGGCGGGTTCGCGGACGACCCCGCTGCGCTCCACCAGGAAGTCCAGGCAGTCCTCGGCCCGGCAGGTCACCCCGGGCATGGTCGGCAGCTTCCGCTCGATGCGGCGCAAGGCGTTGTCGCGGTCGATCTCCGCGCGGCCGTTGAGGTTCAGCCAGAACGCCAGGTCCTGCAGCAGCACCAGCTTCTGCGCGTAGGTCAGGTCGATCTCGTGCCGGATGCCGCGCAGGGATTCCCGCCGGACCAGCAGCATCTCCAGCGCCGCCTCGTAGAGGTTCTTGCGATCGCGCGGCAGGTCGCCGCCGCGATCGAGGTTCAACGCGCACAACATCGCGCACAGCAGCGGGCTGCGTGCCAGGTTGCGCAGGTGCGGGCGGGCGTCGAGCTTCGCGATCAGGCCGCGCTGGTGGGCCCGGACCTCGGCCCGGTCGAACGGCAGCGCATCGACCTCGGAGTCGAGCAGGGCCTGGTGCCAGCGCCGCAGGAACTCGTGGACGTCGGAGGCGGTCATGTGCTCCAGATCGACCGCGGTGAAACCTTCGGCACGCAGCCACGTGGTGCTCGCCGCGGCCGGTCGGGCGGTCACCACGACGGCGGTGCCCGGGTAGCTCTGCAGCACGTTGCCGAGCCAGTCGCGGACCCGGCCGCGCTCGTCCTCGACGAGCTCGTCCACGCCGTCGGCCAGCAGCAGCACCTCACCGGCGATCAGCCGCCGGTGCACCCAGCCGGCCGGGACCGGACCGACCAGCGGGCTCCGCGGCTCGGACAGGAACTCCTCCGGGTGCGGCAGCGGGCGGTCGGCGTAGCCGCGGAGCTTGATCAGCACCGGCACCCGGCCGTTCCACTTCTGCAGCGCACCGGTGAAGCCGTTGCGCGCGGCCTGCACCGCGATCCAGCGCAGCAGCGTGCTCTTGCCCGAACCGGCCTCCCCGCGCACCAGCGTGAGTTCGGCCCTGCTCAGCGCGGCTTCGACCCGCATCGACTCGTTGCGGTGCTTGTGCTGCGCGGACCACGGGTCGTTGCGGTGACGTCCCTCGTCGACGCTGAGGCTGAGGTAGGCCACGGAAAGCCGGGTCTTGGGGCGGAAGTTGCGGATGCTGACGCCGATCAGCTCCAGGTCGTCGTTGTGCTTGGCGACGAGGTCGAGGTAGCGGGCGCGGAACTGCTCGTCGTGGTCGGCCCCGGCCGGTGCGTCCAGGCTGGTGACCGGTAATCGTTCCAGGATCCGGTCGATGCCGGACAGGACGGCGGACGCGCGCCGGAGGGTCTCCTCGGCCAGGCGCGAATCGTATTCGGGCAGCTCGCGGACCAGGTGCACCAGTTGCACGCAGCTCTGGTCCAGGGCGCGATCGAACAGCGCCTGTGCGCCCGCACCGAGCCCGGCCCGGGCGGTTGCGTCGGGCACCTGGTCGCGGACCCGCTTGGCGAGCGAGATCGGGTGCAGGTCCGCGCCGAGGAGCACGGCGTCGGAGAGGTCCGCCTCCGCGAGGGCGTCCACGACCGCGTCGAGGGCGGCGAGGCGCTCGTTCTCCGCCAGATCGGCGAATTCCCTCGCGCACAGCTTTTCCAGCTGTTCGCCGGCGAGCTCGCCGACCTCTTCGAGCTTGCGGCGAAGTGCGCGGCGGTCCCGCTCGCGGAGCCCGCCGAAGCGCTGTGCGATCAGCTCGGTGAGCTCCGCGCCTCGGCGGTTCTCCGTCTTCTTCCTGGTCAACCAGGCAGTGGCGACGTGCTTGACGACGGTTCCGCCGACGCGCAGGAAGGCCGTTTCGAGTCCGGACACGCCAACCCCCTCAGGCAGACTCCACTGCCGATCTTCGCGGGAATCGGCGGTTTCGGACAAATCCGCTGGTCAACCGTGGTGACCTGTGGCGGGGCAAGGAGGACTCGGCAGAGGCTGTGGTGTGCGCAGTGTCGCGGGCGGTTGTCGTGGCGAGACCCTCCGCGCCCGGATTCGGGGCAATTCCAGTTAATTCGGATTTAGTGCGCCGATGCGACATCTCGTTTTTCTCGATCTGTTTCGCCGCATATTTCCGCGGCATTGGGGGAGTCGGATTTCTGAGTAAGCTGGGGTAATGAGCCGAGGTGTTCGACGGCGGGAATTCGTCCGTTTTCGGGTTTGTGTTGCTGGTGTTGTTCTCGGGGCTTTGGCCGGGATTGCCGGCTGCTCTCCGGGCGGCGGTGGGCAGAATGCCGCGCCGCCTCCGAAGCCCGCGCCGGTCGTCGACATCACCGCCGCCGGGGGCGACCAGGTGAACCCGACCACGCCCATCGAGGTGCGGGTCCGCGACGGCAGGCTCACCGCCGTCACCGTGACCAATCCCGACGGCAAGCAGGTCGCCGGGCAGATGGCCGACGGTCAGACGGGTTGGCGCACCACCGAGGTGCTCGCCTACGACAAGGTCTACGACGTGGCCGCCACGGTCGTCGACGGCGACGGGAAGAGCACCACGGAGCACAAGGCGATCCACACGCTCGCTCCCAAGGCGCAGGCCTACCCGAGCGTGGTCCCGGCGCCGTCCATCCACGACGTGGGCGTCGGGCAGCCCATCGTCGTCCGGTTCGACCACGCCATCACCGACCGCGCCGCCGCGGAGAAGGCGCTGCAGCTCAGCAGCGCTCCCGACCAGCCCGGCGGCTGGTACTGGATTTCCGGCAAGGAAGTGCACTACCGGCCGCAGGACTACTGGCAGCCGGGCACCAAGGTGACGTTGAAGATCAACCTCTACGGCGTCGACCTGGGCGGCGGGGTTTACGGGGAGACCGACCGAAGCATCGACTTCGCGGTGCACGATTCCTGGATCGCGAAGGCCGACGGCGGTACCGAGCAGATGCAGATCTTCCACAACGGTCAGCTCGTCAACACGATGCCCATCAGCATGGGCAAGGACATCACCCCGACCCACGTCGGCGCGCACGTCATCTCGGACAAGCACCAGAAGTACACGATGGACTCCTGCACCTACGGCGTGTGCCCGCCCGACCCGAAGGCGTACCGGTCCGACGAGTTCTTCGCCGAACGCATCTCCAACGACGGCGAGTTCGTGCACGAGAACCCGGCCAGCGTCGCGCAGCAGGGCAGCTCCAACGTCTCGCACGGCTGCATCAACCTCGACCAGGCCAACGCGCAGTGGTTCTTCGAGCACTTCGGGCTCGGCGACGTCGTCGAGGTCGCCAACTCCGGCGGCCCGGCGCTGCCGGTGTGGGACACCTACGGCGACTGGGCGTTGTCCTGGGACCAGTGGCAGGCCGGCAGCGCCCTCCACTAGCGGCGGCGTCGGTAGCCTCGTCCGGGTGATGGCAGTGGTCGAGCGGATCTGGCGGTACCCGATCAAGTCGACCGGCGGTGAGCCGCTGCAGCGGGTCGACGTCGATGCGCGGGGGCTGCTCGGGGACCGGCTCTTCGCGGTGCGCGACGCCGAGGGCAAGTTCGGTTCGGGGAAGAACACCCGCCGCTTCCGGCGGATGCCCGGCCTGCTGGAGCTGCGTTCCCGCTACCTGGATGACGCCGACGAGCCGGAGCTGCTGGATCCGCACGGCACGGTCGTCGCGGACCCGACGGCGTACCTCCGCGGCTACCTCGGCCGCGACGACGTCGAGGTGGCGCGCGAGGCGGCCGTTTCCCACTTCGACCAGCTCCCGCTGAGCGTCCTGACCACCGCCACCCTCGACTGGGTGCGCTCGGCCGCCCCGGGCGTGCCGGTCGACGAGCGGCGCTTCCGGCCGAACCTCCTGGTTCGCACGCCGCCGGGCACCCCGCCCTTCGCGGAGGACGAGTGGTTCGGGAGCAAGGCGCGGATCGGCGGCCTGTGCGTCGAGTTCGTGCGGTCCAGCGAGCGGTGCGCGATGGTCAACGAGGCCCAGCGGGACCTGCCGCACTCGGCGCAGGTGCTGCGGGCCATCGCCAAGGCGCACGACACCCGCCTGGACGCGCTGGCGACGGTCGCGACCCCGGGACCGGTGCAGGTCGGGGACGCCGTCGCGCTTCTCTAGCGCCTGCCGTGAAAGCAACGATCATGGCTGCCGTTTCCGCTGCTCGGGGTCAGCCGGCGGTCGGGACCCAGTTGCCGTGGAAGCCGTTGGGGACCCGGTCCGGGAGCTGGATCTCGGCCACCGTCTCCAGGGTTTCCGCGTCCAGCAGGAGCAGGTCGCTGCGCTCCTCCGCCGCCGAAAAGCGCAGGCCCATCAGGACTCCGTCGTCCTCCGCCGCGTCCGGGGTCCTCGGCTCGAAGACGAACTCGCCGACCTGGCCGCCCTCGCCGAAGCTGCGGGTTTCCGTCTTCCCGGTCGTCATGTCGTGCTTGAACAGGGTGTCGTCGCCGACCGCGTAGCCGTAGCGGTGGCGCTTGCCGACCAGCCGCTCGTCCACGCGCGGGAACTCCTGCAGGCGGTCGTCGAGGCGTTCCTCCCGGACCCGCCCGGACTTGAAGTCCACCGTCCAGCGGTCCAGCGTCGGGGCTCCCTCGGACGGGCCGCGCAGGTCCGCGTCGAAGACCTTCGCGTGCCGCACGATCTCCAGCACGAGGCCGGTTCCGGTTTCATAGGCGTTCAGCGGGTGGAAGACGTAGCACGGCTCGACGTCGAACCAGCGGACGTCGCGCGCACCGCCGGAGCGCGGCATCACGCCGATCCGCGCCGGGTAGCGCGGATTCCAGCGGTACGGGAACGACTGGTTCGCCGGGGTGAAGCGCGCCATCCGCGCCGTGATCGGGTCCGGCACCCGGACCCGGCCGATCAGCGCGGACACCACCAGCTGGGCCGGGCGGCGCAGCCACGCCGGAACGGAGCCCTCGACCGCCTGGCGCGCGTCGAAGCTCACCGGCAGGTCGTAGAACACCACGTGGTTCTCGGTCAGCGAGAAGTCGTGCATCATCGGGCTGCCGGACACGGCCACGTCGACCGTGCGCCGGGCGCGCCCGTCCGCCCCGATCACCGAGTACTGCACCGTGTTGCCGCGGCCGAAGAAGTACGACACCGCGTGCAGTTCGCCGGTTTCCGGATCGCGCTTGGGGTGCGCGGTGTAGCCGCCCGGCAGCGTGCCGTCGAAGTCGCACGGACCGACGGTGTCCAGCTCGTCGGTCAGCTCGTAATTCGTCGCCCCGCCCTCGACCAGGGCGAGCGTGCGTCCGGCGTGGCCGATGATGTTGGTGTTCGCGCCGAGGACGTCGAGGCCGGCGCGGGGGTTGCGCGGGCGCGGCGGTTCGCCGAGCGCCTGAGTGGCGGCGGGGGAGCGGACCCAGCGGTTGCGGTACCACTCGGCCTTCCCGTCGCGGAGCCGGATGCCGTGCACCATCCCGTCGCCCATGAACCAGTTGTAGGTGTCCGGGTCGATCTCGGAGATCGGGTTGGGGCCGTTGCGCAGGTAGCGGCCGTCGAGATGGTCGGGGATCTCGCCGATGACGGGCAGGTCGGTGCAGGTGTGCTCCTGCCGGATCGGTGCGTAGTTGCCCTGCGTGAACGGGTTGTCCATGGTGAACACCCTCCTGCGAGGTTGTGTAACGCCGTTATGGAACGATAACGGCGTTACCGAACAGGGGCAACGGCCGATCGGGGCCGGATCGCGGTGTGATGCCGCTCGCCCCGGTGTGAACTTGAGTCGTTCCAGAAGCTAACTTCAGCAGTCGTGTTCACGGATTGGCTCGAACTGGCGCTGCTCGTCGTCGTCGGCTTCCTGTCCGGCGCGATCAACGCCGTGGCCGGCGGCGGATCCCTGCTGGTCTTCCCGGCCCTGCTGGCGACCGGGATGTCGCCGCTGGTGGCCAACGTGACCAACTCGGTGGCGCAGGGGCCCGGATTCGTCGGGGCCGCGATCAGCCAGCGCAAGGACCTCACCGGCACGCCGCGGCGGGTGTGGCTGACCACGGTGGCCGCGGCCGTCGGGTCGGCGCTGGGCTGCGTGCTGCTGATGGTCCTGCCGGGCAAGGTCTTCGACGCCGTGGTGCCCGCGCTGGTGGGGCTGTCGGCCGTGCTGATGGCGTTCCAGAACACCATCCGCAAGTGGCTGGGCACGCCCGGCGAGGACGCCCCGGACCGCACCGTGCTGCTGACGGTGGGAATCTTCCTGGCCTCGATCTACGGCGGCTACTTCGGCGGCGCGCGCAGCGTCATCCTGATCGCGATCCTGGTGCTGGCCGCCACCGACACCATGCGGCGGCTCAACGCGCTGAAGAGCTGGCTGGGGATGATCGGCAGCGCCGTGACGCTGGTCGTCTACGCGCTGATCGCGCCGGTGGACTGGATCGCGGTGCTGATGCTGGTGCCCACCACGGTGCTCGGCGGCTTCATCGGCGGGAAGCTGGCCCAGAGGCTGCCGTCGAACCTGCTGCGCTACCTGGTGGTGGTGATCGCCGCCGGAGTGGCGATCTACATGGCCCTCGACTGACGGGGCGAGCTTCCCGATTCCAGGCGAAACCGGGGCGCCCCAACCAAGGTGAGGCCCGCGCAGGCACCGGGAAGGTTTCGCGATTTTAGGCAAAACCGGAACCCCACCAGCCTGGACGAGGCCTCGTTGCCGGGGTGGGGCTCTCCATTTTTAGGCAAAATCGGGGGCCTCCGAACCGAGGTGAGGCTTGCGTGGGTGTCGGGGAGGTTTCGCGATTTTAGGCAAAATTGGGAGTCCGCCAGCTCGGGTGAGGGGTTCGTGGCCGGGGTGGGGCTCTCCAGTTTTAGGCAAAATTGGAGGGGCTTGGGAGGGCACCGGCCGGGTCGGTGCCCAACGGATCAGACCCCGAGGTCCTTGCGGAGCCGGTCCACGTGGCCCGTCGCCTTCACGTTGTACAGCGCCTTGGCGATCTTGCCCTCCGGGTCCACCACGAAGGTCGACCGGATCACGCCCTGCACCGTCTTGCCGTAGTTCTGCTTCTCGCCGAACGCGCCCCACGCCGTCATCACGGACTTGTCCGCGTCCGCCAGCAGCGGGAAGGTCAGGCCCTCCTCGTCGCGGAACTTCGCCAGCTTCGCCGGCTGGTCCGGGGAGATCCCGAGGACGTCGAAGCCCGCGTCGTTGAGCACCGCCAGGCTGTCCCGGAAGTCGCAGGCCTCCTTGGTGCAGCCGGGCGTGCTCGCCGCCGGGTAGAAGTAGACCACCACGGACCGGCCGCGGTAGTCGCCCAGGGACACGGTGTTGCCGTCGGCGTCCTGCAGCGCGAATTCGGGTGCCTTGTCGCCGGCCGAAAGTCGATTCTGTTCGCTCATGCTCCCGACGCTATCCGATGCGCCCGACCGGTTCGTGGCCGGTGAAGCGACCGTCACTCGCGGACGAGCTCGCCGGTCGCCGGGGTCAGCTGCGAGACCTGGGTGATCTGCGGCCCGGCGGGCGTCTGATCCGCTGTCGCAAGAAATCCGCCGACGAGCAGTCCGGCGACCGCGGAGGCGGTCAGGGCCAGCGCGCAGGTGGTGTACAGGCGGATGGACACCGCGATTTCCTTCCGGTGGCAGGGAATTCCGACGATGGAACGTCGACGTGATGCTGATCGACTTCGCCGCCCGGTTCGTTACCGATGTCCCTCGTACGGGTTATCGGCGGTTTCGAGTTGCAGGTCGCGACCACCCCGCGTAGACGGGTGGGTGGCCCGTTCCACCGACCGCCGGAGGATCACCATGCCCACCGTCGCCGACCAGTTCATCGAAGTGCTCGTGCAGGCCGGCGTCCGCCGGATCTACGGCATCGTCGGGGACAGCCTCAACCCGGTGGTCGATGCGGTCCGCCGCACCGACGGCATCGAGTGGGTGCACGTGCGCCACGAGGAGGCCGCGGCGTTCGCGGCCGGCGCCGAGGCGCAGCTGACCGGGCGGCTGGCGGTGTGCGCGGGCAGCTGCGGGCCGGGCAACCTGCACCTGATCAACGGCCTGTTCGACGCGCACCGCAGCGGGGCTCCGGTGCTGGCGCTCGCCTCGCACATCCCGTCCGAGCAGATCGGGACCGGGTTCTTCCAGGAAACCCATCCCGAGGAGCTGTTCAACGAGTGCAGCCACTTCTGCGAGCTGCTCTCGCAGCCCGAGCAGATGCCGCGCCTGCTGCGCACCGCGATCCAGACCGCGGCCGGCCGGCGCGGCGTCTCGGTGCTGGTGCTGCCGGGCGACGTCGCGCAGAAGCCGGCCACCCGGCCCACCGGCCAGGGCATCGTCGAGTGCGAGCCGCCCGTCGTGGTGCCGTCGGAGGACCAGGTGGCCGCGCTCGCGGAGAAGCTGAACGCCGCCCAGCGGCCGATGTTGTTCTGCGGTTCGGGGACTCGCGGCGCGCACCGGGAGGTCATGGAGCTCGCCGGGCGGCTGAACGCACCGGTCGGGCATGCGCTGCGGGGCAAGGAATGGATCCAGTACGACAACCCCTTCGACGTCGGGATGAGCGGGCTGCTCGGCTACGGCGCCTGCTACGACGCGATGCACCGCGCGGACCTGGTCGTGCTGCTGGGCACCGACTTCCCGTACGACAACTTCCTGCCGCAGGCCAACACCGTGCAGGTGGACATCGAACCCGCGCACCTGGGGCGGCGCACGGTCCTGGATCTGGCTGTGCACGGCGACGTCGGGGAGACCATCCGCGCCGTGCTTCCGCGCGTTTCGCAGAAGGCGGACCGGTCCTTCCTGGACCGGATGCTGCGCGAGCACGCGGGCCAGCTGGAGCGCGTCGTCGACGCCTACACGCGGAACGTCGAGACGCAGGTGCCGATCCACCCGGAGTACGTCGCCGACGTCCTCGACGACCTCGCCGCCGACGACGCCGTGTTCACAGTGGACACCGGGATGTGCAACGTGTGGGCGGCCCGCTACGTCACGCCGAACGGCCGGCGGCGGGTGCTCGGCTCCTTCGTGCACGGTTCGATGGCCAACGCGCTGCCGCAGGCCATCGGGGTGCAGATCGCCGAGCCGGGGCGCCAGGTGATCTCGATGTCCGGCGACGGCGGGCTGGCCATGCTGCTCGGCGACCTGCTGACGCTGCGCACCCACCGGTTGCCGGTGAAGGTCGTGGTCTTCAACAACTCCTCGCTGGGCATGGTGAAGCTGGAGATGCTGGTCGACGGGATGCCCGACTTCGGCACCGATCACGACCACGTCGACTTCGCCGCGCTGGCCGCGGCCGCCGGGATGCACTCGGTGCGGGTGGAGAAGCCCGGCGAGGTGCGCGACGCCCTGGCCGACGCGTTGGGCCGACCGGGTCCGGCGCTGGTGGACGTGGTGACCGATCCCAACGCGCTGTCGATCCCGCCGCGCATCACCGGCGACCAGGTGAAGGGGTTCGCGCTCGCGGTCAGCCGCACGGTCCTCTCCGGCGGAGTGGGCAAGATGGTGCAGCTCGCGCGCAGCAACCTGCGCAACGTGCCGCGGCCGTAAGCCACCGCTCCGCGACCGAGCGGCGCCCCTGCCTGCGAGCCGGGCAGGGGCGCCGCTCGTTCCCCCGCCGTGCGGATTCGCTTGCCCGCAACGGCAAACGGAATCCCGCCCAGCCGCGCTCCGGGTGACGCCCATTCGGCGCAATCTTTGGAATATGCCGCGTGACCCTACTGTCGTAAGGGTGACTGGGTGGTGACGCAATGTGGGGTTGCGTGGAGTATGGAGATCATGACAGTCAGTCCCACGGTGCGGCGTCGCCGTCTCGCCGCCGAATTGCGGCGGCTGCGGGCGCAGGCCGAGGTCACCCAGCAGCAGGCCGCCACCCACCTCGGTTGCACGCAGGCGAAGATCGGGCGCTTCGAAACCGCGAAGCGGTCGCCTTCGGTCGGTGATGTCTCGGCGTTGCTGGACTTCTACGGGGTGGACGGGGCCGAGCGGGATCAGCTGATCAACCTGGCGCGAGATGCCAGGAAGCGCGGATGGTGGCATTCGTACAGCGATGTCCTGCCGGAGTGGTACGAGACCTATGTGGGGCTCGAAGCCGAAGCTTCGTCAATTGACACGTACGAGTCCGAGGCCATTCCCGGACTGCTCCAAACGCGTGAATACGCCTATGCGCTGACCAAGGCCACGCTCATTCGAGCGGATGATTCGGAAATTACTCGAAGAGTAGATCTCCGAATACAACGCCAGCAGCGGGTCGTCGGGGCGAACCCGCTGGAGCTGTGGGCGGTCGTCGGGGAAGCGGCGTTGCGCCGCTGCGTCGGTGGCAACGGCGTGCTGCGCCGCCAGCTGGAACACGTGCTCAAGCTGGTGGAAATGCCGCACGTGACGCTGCAGGTGATGCCGTTGGACGCGGGTGCCCATCCCGCCCAGGCCGGTCCGTTCGTCATCCTGCGCTACTCGAATAACGTCGACCCGGACGTGGTTTATCTGGAAACACATGTGGGCGGGCTTTACCTCGAAAGGGAGATCGAGCTATCGAACTACGTGATGATGATGGAACATTTACGCGCGCATGCGGTAGACCCTGAGGGTTCCGTGAAACTCCTCCAACAACGTATAGGAGAGCTGTAGATGTCAAGCATTACCGACTGGCGCACCAGCACCCGCACCCAGGGGCAGGGCCAGTGCGTCGAAGTCGGCTTCGGTTCCGACCACGTCGGAGTTCGCGACACCAAGAATCGCGCCGCCGGTCAGATCACCGTTGCGGTGCAGCGCTGGCACGAGTTCGTGCGCGGCCTGAAGCACGGTTGCTTCGACTCCTGACCAGCAGTGGCTCCGCTCCCGGGGAAGAGCGGAGCCACCATCACCGAACCGGTTCCCGGCAGGTCAGCCCCGTTGCAGGAACGGCGCGAGCAGACCCGGAACCGCCTCTTCCGCCAGCCGCAGCCCCGTCTCGGTGCTCACGTCCGGCACCTCGTAGACGCTGTTCCCGGCCGCTGTCGTCGCACCGATGGTCAACAGGTCCGAGCGCCGCTGGAACACGGTCCTCCTGATGCGCCAGCCGATGATCCCGTCGCGCTGCAGCGCGACGGTGCGGCGAATCCCGGTGCCGGAGCGGGCGATCAGGTAGCGATCGGTGATCGCGTGACCGAGGTTGCGGTAGGCGTCCAGCGCGAAACCGATCGCCACCGCGACCGCGACCACCCCCACGGCCACGGTCGCGGCGACCGGCAACCAGCCGATCACCGCCGCCACCACGGCCGCCGCGATGAACGGGACGGCCGAAACGAGCGCCCAGGTGATGCGCCGCCGCAGCGCGGCGCGCGGGTGCCGGTGCAGTTCGCCGCCGAAGGGCGATTCCCGTTCCCGCAGGACCTCGGCCGCCACCCGGTGCGTCTCCGCGCGGGGAGCCGGCGGCAGCAGCGTCTTGTTGTCCGGCTGGTGCTCTTCGTTCTTCTGGTTCAGCCCGGTGGCCACGGCGTGCAGCCGCGCACCGCGGGCCCAGCGCAGCAGCAGCGGCTCCGCCAGTTCGACGCCGCGCAGGCGGCGTTCCTCCAGCGAGACCGACCGCGTGGTGAGCAGCCCGCGCTTCACCCGCAGCGTGTCGCCCCGTTCCCGGGCCAGCCGGAAGCCCCACCACATCTCCACGGACAGCGCGATGGCGCCGAGCACGCCGACGACCAGGGCGATGGCGGCCCCGACCGCGAGGACCAGCCACAGCGACGTCGCCTGCACGGCCTGCCCGAGGCTGTCGAAGACGCCGAACGACTTCAGCAGCTCCTTGAACGACCCGATGCCCGAGGCGATCGCGCCCCAGACGATCAGCATGAACGACAGGGTCAGCGCGGAGAAGCGGAACCACGTGGGGTTGAGGCGGGCGAGCGTGGCCTCGCCGACCTCGGTGCTCGCCGCGGTGCCGCCGGCTCCGGCGCCCGCCGCGATGCCCGGCACGGTGACCGGCTCGCGGTACGCCACGGTGTCCGAAGTGGACGGACCGCCGAAGAGCAGTTCCTGGCGCAGGGTTTCGGCGTGGTGGCGCGAGATCGCGTCGAGCTTGAGCTCGCTGGCGTCGCTGGCCTGGCCGCCGGTGCCGACCTTCACCGTGGTGATGCCGAACAGCCGGCGGCCCGGGTCCGCCGTGAGGTCGACGCTGCGGATCCGCTCGCGCGGGATCCAGCGGTGGTTCCGGGTCAGGACGCCGTGGCGCAGCTCGAAGCGCTCGTCGGTGATCCGGTACCAGGTGAGCCACCAATCCGCCGCGCTGAACCCGGCGATCAGCACCGCGGCACCGATCCAGATCAGCGCGGTGACCAGCAGGGTCGCGGGCTCGGCGTCCGACAGGAACATGACCCCCGCGGTCGGCACCAGCGGCGCCAGCACCAGGACCGCGGCGGCCGCGACGGTCTTCGGGTCCAGGCGCCGCCACTGCCCGTCGATGACGCTGCTCATGTGGCATCTCCCGGGGTGGCCTGCGTGGTGGCCGTCAGGTGCTCGACGAGCGAAGCCGCGACGTCCCGGTCGAGGCCGGCGATCGTCAGCGGGCCGGCGGCGGACGCCGTGGTGACCGTGACGCTGGACAGCTTGAACAGCTGCTGCAGCGGGCCCCGCACGGTGTCCACCGTCTGGATCCGGGACATCGGCGCGATGCGCCATTCCTGGCTCAGCCAGCCCTCGGCCGTGTAGACGGCGTCCTCGGTCGTTTCCCAGCGGTGCACGCGGTACCGCCATTGCGGCATCACCAGCACGTAGGGCACGCCGAGCACGGCGACCACGACGAGCGAGAGCAGCAGCCAGAACCGCGCGGGCGGGATGAACACCGCCGTCACCGCCAGCGCGATCAGCAGCGGAGCGACGAGGACCAGGGCCTGCGTCGTCCACCAGCCGATGGCGCGGCGTTCGACCCGGTTGCGCGGTGGCCGGAGCCGGAGCCCGGCGGAGTTCGTGTTCGTTCGGGCGGCCACTGTCGGCCCCTCTCTGTTTCGCCTTGCTGTGGCCATTCTCGCAGCGTGCATCCCCGCGGTCGGACGGTTCCCGGTTTCCCGGCGCGCCGGGGCCGGGCCGGGAAACCGGTTCGGTGTCGGCCCGTTCACAGCGACTTGAGCTGCGGCCAGATTTCCGCCCACGGGGCGAGCTTGCCGGTGCAGAGCCAGATCGGGACTTCGCCGTATCCCACCTGGTGCACGTCGGCGAACTGCGTCCGCAGCGCGGTCGGGTCGCCGACGACGAGCACGGAGTCGGTCTGCTCGGTCGGCGGCGGGAAGTAGCCGTAGCCGCGGTGCGGGCTGTAGACCTGCGGCAAATCGTGTTGCGCGCCACCGACTTCGACCATCGCGGCGATGACGTAGCTGTCGGCGAGGATCGCGGTGTGCTGCTGCCGTTCCGGCGGTAGCGCGGCATACGCGGCCGCCGACTCGCGGGCGAGCGAATCCGTGGTCGACGCCCCGAACATCATGGTCATGGTCATGGACGCGTACATCATGTAGCCCGCCGCCGCGGCCGAGAGCGCGAAGGCCGGCCAAGCCGTCCAGCCGAACCGGGTCCGCCGGGATTCCCGGCGCCGCTGGAACCCCACGACACCGGCGGCGATCGACACGCCGTAAAGCCCGATCAGGTAGTACGGCCGCCCGGCGGTTGCGATGAAGAACGTGTACAGCAGCACGGTCGTGATGCTGAGGAAGCGGTACGACCGCAGCTCGGGCGAGAGCAGCAGCCGCCACAGCCCGAACAGGAACAGCGCGGTACCGGCGACACCGGCGAAGAGCACGAGGTTCATGGCGGTGCCGCCGCGGCCACCGGAGAGGATCGGCGACTCGGCCGCGACGATCGCGCCCATCTGGAGCTGCGGCCAGCCGTTGAACGCCTGCCAGAGCACCGTCGGCAGGGCGATCAGCGCCGCGATGCCGACGCCGCCCCAGAACATCGGGCGGCGCAGGATGTCCCGCGGGCCGGCCAGGAGCACGCTGACCAGCAGCGCCACGCACAGGATCGCGACCTGGAACTTCATCTGCAGGTTGATGCCGAGCAGCACGCCGAACAGCAGCAGCAGTCGATCATCCGGACGACCCAGGTCGCGCAGCCGGACCCAGCGCACCAAGCACCACATGAGCGCGAGCCACAACAGCGGCTCGAAGGTGTAGGGCGTGACCCAGTGCCCGACCAGCGCGGTCCACAGCCCGGTGGCCCCGGCCGCGCCGGCCAGCGCCTGGGCCCGCCGGTCGCCGCCGAACTCGCGGGCGAGCAGCGCGGTCAGCACGACGATCGCGGCGGTCGCGAGCACCGCGGGCAGCCGCAGCACCGGCATCATCCCCGGCGCGAGCCAGTCCATCGCCGCCGCGATCAGCGGCGCCAGCGGCGGTTGGTCGACGTAGCCCCAGTCCGGGTGGTACTTCCCGGCCGCGAGCATGTAGGCCTCGTCGATCCAGAACCCGCCGAACGGGCTGAAGGCCAGGTGGGCGGCCGCGACGAGGCCGGCGATGGTGAACACCGGACCCTTCGCCAGCGGTGGTGGCTCGGCGCGGGTCGGCGGTGGTTGTTGCGGGCTGAGCAGCTGGGCGCTCATCGGTTCCCCCAGGTCTCGACTGGACTGTGCGTCCATTGGAACCCGGTTGATCATCTTGCCGACACGGCGCTTAGTAGCGGTTCGGTCGACCGAAAGTTGCGGCTCCGGGGGGCCGGTGCAACTTTCGTCTATCCCTGACCGTCACGAGTGGGTTCCTCGCCGATTCCGAACACCCGGTTAACTACCGTGTTCCACGTGAAGCGCCCGTTGTGGCGGCTGTTGTGGAACTCCAAGCGGGAGGCCGCGTTCGACGTGTGCCTCGTGATCGGGTTGCACCTGCTCGGCCGCGTTCTCGAAGTCCTCTACCCGTCGGAGACACCGCCCGAGGTGTACGACTGGATCGGCGGGCTGTGGGCGAACGACCTGCTGATGACCCTGCTGGACATCACGTTGCTGGCCCGGCGGCGCTTCCCGGTGGCCATCATGGCCGTGACCACGGTGCTTGCGATCGCGCAGGTGCTGCTGATCGAGTTCGGCCCCGGCCCGCTGCTGGCGATCAACCAGCACGACGACCCGTGGGTCCCGGGCCTGACACCGTGGATCGTCTACGCCGTCGCGGCCTACACGGAGGGCCGCACCAGGCGGTTCTTCGCCTGGGACATGGTCGCCATCGTCACCGTGATCGCGATCCGGCCGTGGGATCCGAACTTCCGGGACCTCTTGGTCGTCTCGGTGCTGTGGACGGTCTTCCCGGCCGTCCTGGGGCTCTACATCGGCGCGCGTCGCCGGCTGGTGCAGGCGTTGCGGGAACGCGTCGAGCGGGCCGAGTACGAGCAGGAGCTGCTCGCCAAGCAGGCCCGGGCGGACGAGCGGACGCGGCTGGCCACCGAGATGCACGACGTGGTCACGCACCGGGTCAGCCTCATGGTGCTGCAGGCCGGCGCGCTGGGGGTGGCGGCCGAGGACGCGGAGATCAGGCAGGCCGCCGAGGAGCTGCGCACCAGCGGCTGCGAAGCGCTGGAGGAGCTGCGGGATCTCGTCGGCGTGCTGCGGCGCGGCTCCGTCGAGGACGAGGGCCTCCCCGCCTCGGCCCCGCCGACCGAGGTGCCGGACCTGTCGGAGCTGATCGGGCGGTCCGAGGCGGTCGGGGTGCCCGTCGAGTTCACTGTGGACGGTGATGCGGCGATGGTCTCGTCGGCGGTCGGGCGGACCGCCTACCGCGTGGTGCAGGAGGCGCTGACGAACGTCCACAAGCACGCGTTCGGCTCGCGGGTGAGCGTGCACGTGATCTACAGCGACGACCGGCTGCGGCTGGTCATCCGGAACACCGAGCCGCCGGTCCGCGCCGCGGCGGACCTGGCGGGCAGCGGCTCGGGATCCGGCCTGCTCGGGTTGCAGCAGCGGGTGGAGCTGGTCGGCGGGACGTTCCACGCCCGGGCCGGCGGCGACGGTGGCTTCGAGGTGGATGTGATACTCCCTGCGTACGTGCCCACGGGGGAGGCGGTCGGCGATGAGTGATCCGATCCGGGTCGTCGTGGTGGACGACGAGCCGATGGTCTGCGCGCACCTGCGCACCATCCTCGGTTCGGCCGAGGACATCGAGGTCGTCGACGACGCGCAGGACGGCGCGGCGGCCGTCGAGTGCGTGGTGCGGCACCGGCCGCACGTGGTGCTGATGGACCTGCGGATGCCGGGCGTGGACGGGCTGACCGGGATCGAGCGGATCTGCAAGCTGCCCGATCCGCCCGCCGTGGTGGCGCTGACGACCTTCGACGCCGACAAGTACGTGCTGCGCGCGCTGCGGGCCGGGGCGGCGGGGTTCCTGGTCAAGTCGACGCCGCCGGAGGATCTGATCGGCCTGGTGCGGGTCGCCGCCGACGGGCACACCGTGCTCTCCCAGGAGGCGAAGAAGCGGCTGCTCGCGGCGTCGGGGGAGGAGCAGAGCAGCCGGCAGCGGGCGGTGGAGCTGGTGCGCGACCTGACCGACCGCGAGATCGAGGTGCTCACCTGTCTGGGGCAGGGGCTGTCCAACGCGCAGATCGCCGAGCGGCTGTTCCTGTCGGAGGCGACGGTGAAGAGCTACGTGTCGCGGATGCTGGTGAAGCTGTCCTGCGCGAACCGGCTCCAGGCCGGGCTGCTCGCCTACGACGCGGGCCTGGTGCCGAGGTAGAGATCGGCTTGGTGGACCACGGTTTCAATTGAAACCGTGGTCCAGCGTTACGCCGAGAGGTTCAACGGTCAACCTGTTGGGCTCCCCCGATTGGCTCTGGAATATGCCACCGGAAAAAAGGTAAACCAGACGTGGCACGTTCCGATCGAGGCGGTCGGGGCCTCGGAGCGAGCCGGCCGTCGGTTCGGGGATCGATGGCGACACCGGTCGGAGGGGTCCGGCCGAGGTTGGGGTGTCCCCGGTGCAAATCGGGGTGCACCGGGGACATTTCCATGCGCGCCCGGTCGATTCGTGCTCCCGGCGCCGGAAATGCCGAGTCTCGCGAGGAATTCGCGAACCCTTCGTCTGCCGGACGGTGGGCGTTCAGCTCGCCCGCCGGCGGCGCGTGCCGAATCCGCCCCGATGGCAACGAAAAGTAGCCAAGCCGGTTGACGCGCGCCACACCTTGATGTAAGCGGGTCGGTTTCCGATTCCGGAAAGTGGTTGCGCGGACTGGTTAAAACGGCAAATTCGGAGGCTTTCCCGGTACGTGGGGCGCCTATATCGTTCCGATCAAGTTCGTCGCTGTGCGTAACGGTTCGGCGGAAGGCAGGCCGCCGGGGCGAATTCGCCAGCGACCATCGGGACAAGGAGTGCAACCATGGTCGATGCCCCACGTCGCCTGGCCCGGCTCGCCGGAGTCGCCGCGATCGCCGTCGCCGGTCTGACGACGGCTTCCGTCGCGCAAGCCCAGCCGTCGGACGTCAGCCCGTTCATCGTCGGCGGCGAAGACGCCAACATCGCCGACCACCCGTTCACCGTCGCGCTGGTGACCCCGGATGGCCAGCAGTTCTGCGGCGGCTCGCTGGTCGCCCCGGACAAGGTCCTCACCGCCGCGCACTGCACCGTCGGCTCGCAGCCGGCGGACATCAACGTGGTCAGCGGCCGCACCGTGATCAGCTCGGACGAGGGCACCGTCTCGAAGGTGACCAACGTCTGGGTGCACCCCGAGTACCAGGACGCCGCGCAGGGCTTCGACGTCTCGGTCCTCACCCTCGAGGCCCCGGTGCAGGAGGCGCCGATCGAGCTGGCCACGGCCGACGACCCGGGCTACGCGCCGGACAGCCAGGCGACGATCCTGGGCTGGGGCAACACCACCGAGGGCGGCCAGCAGGCCGACAACCTGCAGAAGGCCACCGTGCCGGTGACCTCCGACGACACCTGCAAGGGTGCGTACGGCGAGTACAACCCGGACGCCATGGTGTGCGCCGGAGTGCCGGAAGGCGGCGTGGACACCTGCCAGGGCGACTCGGGCGGCCCGATGGTCGTGGACAACAAGCTGATCGGCGTCACGTCGTGGGGCGAGGGTTGCGCCCGCCCGGGCAAGCCGGGCGTGTACGCCCGCGTCGGTGCCTACCACGACGACATCGCGGCGCAGATCGGTTCCTGACCCCGATCCCGTGAGCGGTGACGGCCGCCCTCGAGGCCCGTCACCCCTCACGACCAGCAGTGGACGAGCCGTGGGCGGTGCGCCGCCCACGGCTCGTTACTCGGGACCGGCCTTGCGCAGCCAGACCGAAAGGCCGAGCTCGGCGTCGGAATGCTCGGCGAAATCCCCGGCGGGAGCGGGGGTTTCGCCGATCTCGACGGCCAGCACGGCGGCGGCGATCTCCCCGGCGTGGGCCTGCAGCGCCTCGCGAAGCTGGCCGGTCGCCCGCCAGCGCAACGCGATCCGGTCGGTGATGTCGAGCCCGTCCCGCTTGCGGCAGTCCTGCACGAAGCGGATCGCCTCGCGGGCCAGCCCCGCGCGCCTGAGCTCCGGCGTGATCGCGGTGTCCAGCGCGATGGTCACCTCGCGCTGCGATTCCACCACCCAGCCGGTGCGCGGCACCTCGCTGATGATCACGTCGTCGCCGGTGAGCGGCTCGGCCTGCCCGTCGACTTCGATCGTGGCCCGGCCCGTCGCGCGCAGCTCCCGGGTCAGCTCGGCCGGATCGGCGGCGCCGACGGCCGCCGCGGCCTGCTGCGTGCGGTTGCCGAACCGCTTGCCCAGGGCGCGGAAGTTCGGCTTCACCGACACGTCCAGCACCTCACCGGCGCCGCCGAACGGCTCGATGTGCCGCACGTTGAGCTCGTCGGCGAGGTCGGCGAGCAGCTCCGCCGGCAGCGCGGCGCTGACCAGCGCGCGGCCCAGTGGCTGGCGCACCTTGATGCCACTGCTCCTGCGCGCCGCGCGGCCCGCCTCGGCCAGCCGGCGCTCGACGTCCACTTCGGACAGCAGGGCGTCGTCCACCAGCGCGGGATCCGGTTCCGGCCAGGTGGCGAGGTGCACCGATTCCGGCGCGCCCGGCCGGCCCGGGCGGACGACGTCCTGCCACACCTGCTCGGAGATGAACGGCACGAACGGCGCGAGCAGCCTGGTCAGCACGTCCAGGCAGTCGTGCAGGGTGCGCAGGGCGTTGCGGTCGCCGTCCCAGAAGCGCTGCCGCGAGCGGCGGACGTACCAGTTCGACAGGTCGTCGACGAACTCCGCCAGCGCCCGCCCGGCGCCCGCGGTGTCGTAGTCCTCCAGCCGCGCGTCGACCTCGCCGGCCAGCCGGTTGACCCGCGCGAGCACCCAGCGGTCCAGGACCGGGCGCCCGGCGGGCGGATCGGCGTCCGCCGGGATCCAGTCGACGAGCGAGGCGTAGCGGCTGAAGAACGACGCGGTGTTCCAGTACGTCATGAGCACCTTGCGGACGATCTCCTGCAGCGGCCCGTGCCCCACCCGCCGCGCCGACCAGGGCGAACCCGTGCAGAGCATGAACCACCGCAGGGCGTCGGCGCCGTGCGCCTCCATCAGCGGCAGCGGTTCCAGCACGTTGCCGAGGTGTTTGCTCATCTTCCGGCCGTCCTCGGCCATGATGTGCCCCAGACACACGACGTTCTCGTACGCGGAGCGGTCGAACAGCAGCGTGCCGACCGCCATCAGGGTGTAGAACCAGCCGCGGGTCTGGTCGATCGCCTCGCAGATGTACTGCGCCGGATAGCTCTTCGCCAGCTCCGCGACGCTGCCGGGCGCGTGCGGATAACCGAGCTGCGCGAAGGGCATCGAGCCCGAGTCGAACCACGCGTCGACGACCTCGGGCACCCGCGCCGCGGAGCGCCGGCAGGCCGGGCAGGGGAACTCGATCTCGTCCAGGTAGGGGCGGTGCGGGTCGAGGCCGGCGAAGTCCTGGCCGGTCAGCTCGCCGAGCTCGGTGCGGGAGCCGATCGCCGTGACGTGCCCCGCCGGGCACCGCCACAGCGGCAGCGGCGTGCCCCAGTAGCGACTGCGCGACAGCGCCCAGTCGACGTTGTTGTCCAGCCAGTTCCCGTAGCGGCCGTGCTTGACGTTCGGCGGGAACCAGTTCGTGCGCTCGTTCTCCCGCTGCAGCGCTTCCCGGATCGCCGTGGTGCGGATGTACCAGGACAGCTGCGCGTAGTACATCAGCGGCGTGTGGCAGCGCCAGCAGTGCGGGTACGGGTGCTCGAAAGTGCTGTAGCGGAACAGCAGATCCCGGTGCTGGAGGTCTTCGACCAGCACCGCGTCGGCGTCCTTGAAGAACATCCCGCCGACCAGCGGGACCTCGGCGGCGAACCGGCCGTCGCCGCCGACCGGGTTCACCACCGGCAGGTCGTTCTCGCGGCAGACGGCCAGGTCGTCGGCGCCGAAGGCGGGCGCCTGGTGGACCAGGCCGGTGCCGTCCTCGGTGGACACGTACTCGGCGAGCACCACGCGGTGCGCGTCCGGGATGTCGACCAGGTCGAACGGCCGCCGGTACCGCAGCCCGGCCAGCTCGGTGCCCCGCAGCGTCGCGAGCACCTCGCCGTCCGCGCCCAGCACCGCCTCGACCAGCGGCGCGGCCACCACGAAGGTGCCGCGCACGGTGCGCACCACCTGGTAGTCGACCTCCGGGTGCACCGCGACCGCGGTGTTGGACACCAGCGTCCACGGCGTGGTCGTCCAGATCAGCAGGTCGGCGTTCCGGTGCCCGGCGACCGGGCCGTCGACCGGGAACCGCACGTAGGCCGAGGGGTCGTGCACGTTCTCGTAGCCCTGCGCCACCTCGTGGTCGGACAGCGTCGTCTCGTCGCGAGGGCAGTACGGCGCCACCCGGTAGTCCTCGACCAGCAGCCCCGCGTCGAAGATCTGCTTCAGCGCCCACCACGCGCTGTCCACGTAGCCCGGCGACATCGTCCAGTAGGCCTCGGACAGGTCGATCCAGTAGCCCATCCGCCGCGTCACGGCCTCGAACTCGCCGACGTAGCGCTGCACCGACTCCCGGCAGCGGGCGTTGAACTCGGCGATGCCGATGCGCTCGATGTCCCGCTTGCCGCTGATGCCGAGCTCCTTCTCGACGGCCAGCTCCACCGGCAGCCCGTGGCAGTCCCAGCCCCCGCGGCGCGGCACGGAGCAGCCCTTCATCGTCTTGAACCGCGGGAAGACGTCCTTGAACGCCCGCGCCTCGACGTGGTGCGTGCCGGGCGTCCCGTTCGCCGTCGGCGGGCCTTCGTAGAACACCCAGCGCGGACCGCCGGCGGACTGGGCGAGGCTGCGCTCGAACACCTCGCGGTCGCGCCACCACTCGATGATGCGCCGCTCCATCGCGGGCAGTTCGATCGAGGGCTCGACCGGCCGAAACGGCGTTTCAGGCTGCTGCATCCCTATATGCTCACACCTTCCCCGGCCGCGGACCGGGGGAAGCTTCCCGGGTGACGGCTGGAGGGTGCGATGTCGCTGCCGGTGGTGTCCGACGAGGTCCGGCGGGCCGTCGCCGAGGGGCGGCCGGTCGTGGCGCTGGAATCGACGATCATCACCCACGGGCTGCCGCGCCCGGACAACGGCGAGGTGGCGCGGGCCGCCGAGCGGCAGATCCGCGCGGCCGGGGCGGTGCCCGCGACGATCGGCGTCGTCGACGGAGTCGCGACGGTCGGCCTGACCGGCGCGCAGCTCGACCGGCTGGCCGGCGACCGCGCCGCGGCGAAGGCGAGCGTTCGGGACCTGCCCGTCGCGGCGGCGAAGCGCCGCAACGCCGGGACCACCGTCGCGGCGACGTCGTTCCTGGCGCACCGCGCGGGTATCCGCGTGTTCGCCACCGGCGGGCTCGGCGGGGTGCACCACGGCGCGGCGACGAGCTTCGACGAATCGGCCGACCTGGTGACCCTGGCCGCCACGCCGCTGGTCGTGGTCAGCGCCGGAGTGAAGTCCATTTTGGACGTCGCGGCCACGCTGGAACGGCTGGAGACGCTGAACATCCCGGTGCTCGGCTACCGGACGTCGCGCTTCCCGGGCTTCTACGTCGCCGATTCCGGCCACGAGATCGAGTACTCGGCCGACACGCCGGAGGAGGTCGCGGCGGCGGTGGCGGCCCGGGACGAGCTGGGCCTGCGCTCGGCGGTGCTGGTGGCCAACCCGGTGCCGGGGGACGAGCAGCTCGACCCGGCCCTGCACGACCGGGCGCTGGCCGAGGCGTGGGAGGAGGCCCGGCGGCAGGGCGTCGGCGGCCACGACATCACGCCGTTCCTGCTCGACCGGATCCGCAGCGCCACCGGCGGGCGCAGCCTGGCGGTCAACATCGCGGTCTACCGGAACAACATCGAGCTGGCCACCGCGATCGCCACCGCCCTCACCGAGGCCGACTAGGCGGCGTTTTCGCTGGTCATGAAGGCCGTGTGGCCTGGTGTGAAGTGAACGGACCGTTCGCCTCGATAGGCGAGGTGAACGGGCCGTTCGCTTCATCCCGGCAACCTCGGCGGGCGCCGCCGGTGTGGAGTGAACGGACCGTTCGTGCCGATAGGAGAGGCGTACAGTCCGTTCACCTCATCCGCCTCATATCGGTGGGTGCCGTTCGGGGCGCGGGGACGGGCGGAGCAGCGGTTTCGGGTCGCTTGGACGAGCTGCGCGGTCCTGGCTGGGCCGCTGTACTGTTCAGTAGGTCGTGCGGGGTCAGCGCGGCGGCAACGGAGCAGGAGGAAACTCGGCGTGAAGGCGGAATCGGCCACCGCTGAACAGGCGGGCAGTGGGCAGAACGTGGTCAAGTCCGCCGACCGCGCGCTGGTGATCCTGGAGCTGCTCTCCCGCGGCCGGCACCGGCTCAGCGACATCGCCGAAATCCTCCGGCTGCCGCTGTCCAGCGTGCACGGCCTGCTCGGCACCCTGGTGCACCGCGGCTTCGCCGAGTTCGACCAGACCACCCGCACCTACGGGCTCGGGCTGAAGGCGTGGACCGTCGGCCAGGGCTACACCGGGCACCGCGACATCGTCGGCCTGGCGCTGCCGCTGATGGAGCAGCTCGCGCAGCAGACGGGCGAGACGGTGCAGCTGTCCCGGCTGGACGGCACCGAGAACGTCTACATCGCCATCGCCGAGTCGCCGCAGCCGATGAAGCTGGTGTCCGCGGTGGGCATGCGGCTGCCCGCGCACGCCGTCGGGCTGGGCAAGGCGCTGCTGGCCGGGTTGCCGGGCGACGAGCTGGAGCGCCGGTACCGCGGCGTGCGGCTGGAGCGCTTCACGGAGAACACCGTCACCGAGCCGGCCGAGCTGCTGGCCGAGGTGGAGCAGGCCCGCGTCCGCGGTTACGCCGTCGACGACGAGGAGTACATCATCGGCTGCCGCTGCGTCGCGATGCCGATCCACGACCACTCCGGCGCGGTGGTGGCGGCCATGTCGGTCTCGGCGCCGACGCCGCGCTGCGGGCCGGACTGGACCGACGAGACCCGCGCCCCGCTGTCCACTGTGGTCTCTTCCGTGGAGCAGCAGCTCCGCCGCTGATCAGGCGTCGCGAGCCGGCACCGCGAAAGGCGGCACTGCCCGGGCTCCGGCCGGAAGGCCGGCGATTTCGCCCGAAATCGCCATCCAGCACGCGTGGGGAGCGGCGATTTCGCGCGAAATCGCCGTCTCACGAGCCGAACTGGACGGAGCGCTTGGCCAGGCCCCACCAGAAGCCGTCGATGGCGATCTTCTGCCGGTCGAGGTCCGAGCCGGCGGCTCCCAGCGTGACGAACAGCGGGGCGAAGTGCTCCGTGCGCGGATGCGCCAGGCGGCCCGCCGGGGCCTTGCGCTCGAAGTCGAGCAGCGCGTCGACGTCGCGGGCCTCCAGCGCCTGCTTGCCCCAGTCGTCGAACTCCGTCGACCAGCTCGGGGTGGTCTCGGCGCGCAGCGCCGCGAGGTTGTGGGTGAAGAAGCCGCTGCCCACGATGAGCACGCCCTCGTCGCGCAGCGGTTCGAGCGCCTGGCCGATGCGCATCAGGCGCTCCGGCTCCAGCGTCGGCATGGAGATCTGCAGCACCGGCACGTCGGTGTCGGGGTACATCTCCTTCAGCGGCACGTAGGCGCCGTGGTCGAGCCCCCGCTCCGGGAAGTCCTGCACCGGGGTGTCCGGGCCGCGCAGCAGCGAGCGCACCCGCGCGGCGAGTTCCGGGGCGCCGGGCGCGGCGTACCGGACCGAGTAGTAGTGCTCGGGGAAGCCCCAGAAGTCGTACACCAGCGGCACGGTCGTCGTGGCGCCGATCGCCAGCGGGGCCTCCTCCCAGTGCGCCGAGATGATCAGGATGGCCTTCGGCTTCGGCAGATCCCGCGACCAGGCGGCGAGCTGCCCGGGCCACTGCGGGTCGTCGGCCAGCGGTGGGGCGCCGTGGCTGAGGTAGAGGGCGGGCATCCGGCCCGTCGCCGGAGCGGTCATGGCGATCCTCCTCGTTCGAATTTGAACTACACCTCGAAGGTACGCTGTTGTTCGAATTTGAACAAGCTAGGCTGGCGGACATGACGGAACCGCGCTGGCTCGACGCCGAGGAGATGGCCGCCTGGAACGCCTTCCTGGAGGCGAGCAACCTGGTCGCCCGGCGGGTCGAGCAGCAGCTGCGCGAGCAGGCCGGGCTGTCGCACCCGCAGTACGAGATCCTGGTCCGGCTCGCCGCCGAGCCCGACG
Source organism: Saccharopolyspora sp. NPDC045839 (assembly GCF_056431645.1). Classification (NCBI taxonomy): domain Bacteria; kingdom Bacillati; phylum Actinomycetota; class Actinomycetes; order Pseudonocardiales; family Pseudonocardiaceae; genus Saccharopolyspora; species Saccharopolyspora sp. NPDC045839. The sequence continues at coordinate 50,157 of NZ_JBWKKH010000037.1, read as the reverse complement.
ACGAGATGCGCATGACCGAGCTCGCCCAGCGGGTGGTGACCTCGAAGAGCGGCCTGACGTACCAGGTCACGCAGCTGGAGAAGGCTGGCCTGGTGCGCCGCCGGACCTGCGACACCGACGACCGCGGCGTCATCGCCGGGCTCACCGACGCCGGCCGGGAGAAGCTGCGCAAGGCCGCGCCCGGGCACGTCGAGCTGGTCCGCGCGAACCTCATCGACGTGCTCAGCCGCGATCAGCTGCGCGCCATCGCGACCGGGCTGGGGGCGGTGACCCGCGCGCTCCGCGAGCGGCCTTGACGGCGCGCTCGCGCCCCTGATCAAATTTCAGAATACCGAAGTCTCTTCTGGTATGTGAAGGTGCGTACCTGCCCGTGGGGTATTGCCTTCTGGACCGGTTCCGTGGAAAGTCTGAGGGCTGCCGTGCCGATGGGCTCGGGGCGCCCTGCGCCCCACCCGGCCGCCCGGACGCCGCGGCAGGACCGAAGGAAGTTGCGTGGCACAGCGCGACCGCCACGCGCATTTCGAAGGAGAGAGATGAAGTTTCTGAGGTTGGGTCCGGTGGGGGCCGAGCGCCCGCACGTGGCGGACGACCAGGGCCGGGTGTTCGAATTGAGCCCGATCACCGACGACATCGACGGGGACTTCCTGGCCGGCGACGGCATCCAGCGGGCCCGCGCGGCGCTGGCCGCCGGCGAACTCCCGGCGGTCGACGACCCCGGCGACGGCACCGGCCTGCGGGTCGGCGCGCCGATCGCGCGGCCGATGGCGGTGCTGTGCATCGGCCAGAACTACGCCGCGCACGCCGCCGAGTCCGGCTCGGCCCCGCCGGAGGTGCCGATCCTGTTCTTCAAGCACCCGAACACGGTCGTCGGGCCGTACGACGAGGTGCTGATCCCGCGCGGCGCCGAGCAGACCGACTGGGAGGTGGAGCTCGGCATCGTGATCGGCCGCCGGGCCCGCTACCTGGACAGCGCGGAGGAGGCGCTCGCCAGCATCGCCGGGTTCGTGGTGTCCAACGACGTGTCCGAGCGGGCGTTCCAGAAGGACCACTCCGGCGGGCAGTGGTCCAAGGGCAAGTGCTGCGAGACCTTCAACCCGGTCGGCCCGTGGCTGGTCCCGGCCGACGAGATCGCCGATCCGCAGGCGCTGCGGCTGCGGACGTTCGTCAACGGCGAGGCGCGGCAGGACTCCAGCACGTCGGACATGATCTTCGGCGTGGCGGAGATCATCCGGCACCTCTCGCAGTACCTGACGCTGGAGCCGGGCGACCTGGTCAACACCGGCACGCCGGAAGGCGTGGCGCTGTCCGGGAAGTTCCCGTACCTGGCCGCGGGCGACGTGATGGAGCTGGAGATCGAGGGTCTCGGCCGCCAGCGCCAGCAGCTCAAGTCGGCCTGAGGGCCTGCTTCCAGGCTCGTTCCGCGCTAACGGGATCTGACACGCGAAAGACGGCGACCCGGCACCGAACCCCCTCGGTGCCGGGTCGCCGCTTTCGTGGAACTCCGCTGCGCCGACCCCCAGTGCGACGCTGCCGATTCCAGATCAGGCCGCCAGCTTCCGCGCCTTCGCGTAGCGGTTGTTGGCCGGCAGCCAGCACAGCACGACCGCGATGACCGCGGTCGCCAGGCCGATGTAGCCCGTGGCGTTCAGCAGTGCCGGGCCGCCGGTGTCGAACGCCGCCGCCAGGCCACCGATCAGCGACAGGATCGCGAAGATGGTGATCAGCACGCGCGACCAGGTCGAACCCTTGATCGCGAACAGGGTGAACAGCAGCAGCGGCGCGGCGAAGACGATCAGCAGGAACGCCTTGAAGATCAGCCCGGCGTGCGCGATCGAGACGATGGTGTCCCACTCGTCAACGGACTTGGCGAGGTCGATGGCCTCCTGGGGGTTGTCGGTCCCCATGGTCTCCATGACAGTGTCGAGGCCGACCAGCGAGGGGTTGTTGATCGCGACGTCGGTCGCGTAGCCCTCGGCGAGGTCGCGGCCGCCTGCGAACAGGTAGATCGCGCCGATCAGGCCGGATAACGCGGAGATTCCGGAGATGACCACCAGCGCCAGCAGCGTGGCGGGCTTCTTCAACGCGGTCTGGACGGGGCCGCCCGCCGGGGGAGCGGTCTGGGAGTGCGTCACGGCTGTTTCTCCTTGCCAGGGTTCATGAAAGGGGGGATCGGTGGGGGAATCCGCGGGGCGCGATCGCCTCGGCCGGCGGCTGCGGTGCCGCCGGGTGGTCGTGACCCGTTTCCGGGCGGAGCATCCCGTCTGGGGAGCCGGTAGCCGTGTCGACCACCGCGCGTCGCTCCCGCTGTCCGACGCGATTTCGCGCAGCGCGAGCCCACGCGCTGCTGAAACGAGCCTCGTCCGACGCCGCGCCCGGACAGGGCGCAGCGGTGGTGATGCGCATGGTGCTTCGCGAATCCTCTCCAAGCGGGCTGCGGTGCTCACGCCACCGCAGGGCCCGCGTCCGTGCGAATTGCCCCGAGTTGACCGGTCGGTGCGAACCGACCCGGGCGGTCGTCGAAGGACCGCTGTTGGGGCGAGGCAGATCATTACACCGCGCCGCAACGGATTCCAGCACTTTTCGGAAAAATTCCGCAGATCATTAGTTCTGGCACGCAGATCAGTTCGGCGCACTACACTCCGGCGCGAGAAAGGGATAGAGAGAGGGACGCATGCCGTGCCGTTAGCCGGAACCGCCAGCCTGCCCGCGACCGACCTGCGCAGCCGCCTGCTGCAATCACCGTCCGCTTTGCTGGACACCACAATGGACCAGATGCGGACGCTGGTCCTGGTGCACGAGCTGGGAACGGCGCTGGCAGCGGCGCGTTCGCTCGGGCGCGAGCAGTCCAGCGTGCAGAAGCAGCTGGACACCTTGAACCGGAACTTCACGCAGTTGTGCGGAGAACCGCTCGTCGTCAAGCAGGGGCGCGGGAAGAAGGTGCTGTTCACCGCCTCCGGCGAAGCGTTCGTGGAGATCGCGCGGGACACCTTGGGCGATTGGCTCGACGGGGTGCGCGAAACGCGACGACTTCGTGGCGAAACGGTTACTGTCGGCACCACTCGCTTCACTCTCGGTTTCCTTGCCAATGCGGGTGAACACGTCGCCGAGGAATTCCAGGATCGTGGAATCGATTTGCGCGTCACGCACTTGCGGACCCGCGAGTTGTTGGATGCGTTGCGGACCAAGCAGGCGGACCTCGTCTGCGGCAGCGCGCTGGTGTCCGAGGACGACGCCGTGCTGGCCGAATTCGACGTGATGGAGTGGCGGCGCAGCGGGCTGAGCCTGGTCACCAACTTATCCGGAGAACAGTTGCCGAACCGCGCGTTGCGCGCGAGTGAACTCCACGCGGTGCCGCTGGTGGTTCCGGCGAGCGGGCTGATCTCCGGGTTCCTGCACGGGTGGTTCGGCACCGACTTCCGGGACAAGCTCGACATCGCCGCCGAGATCGACGACGTCCGCTACGGGTTCGACCTGCTGCGCTCGGAACTGCTGCACGGCTGCATGATCGTCACCCAGGGCGTGGGCGAGGCGGCCGGCGACGGGCGGCTGCCTGAAGGCCAGGGTCTGCGCACCATCGAGCTGATCAACGACGTCGGCCCGAAGATGCAGGTGCTGGTGGGCGCCTTCACGCGTCGCGGGGAGCGGCAGGGTTACTACGCCGAGCACCCGCTGAACCTGCTGTGGACGGCCCTGGAGCTGGAGAACGCCAAGTGGAAGAGCGGCGAGGTCGCCACTGCCAAGGCGTCCTGACGCAATTTCAATGGAAATCAGAGGTCCGATTTCCATTGAAATTGCGGAAGTTGTCCACAGGGTGGGGGAGTTGTCCACAGGGTCCTGCGGTCGGTGTCGGTCGGTGTCGGTCGGTGTCGATGGGTGCCGGACGGTGTCGGTCGGTGTGGGTTGGTGCTGGTCGGGGCTCGTTGTCGTTGGTGCTCCTGGGGTTTCGTGCTGGGCCGTTCGGGTCGAGGCGAACGTGAAAGGCTTTCGGTTTTGGCTCGGGGTGGCTAGCGTCCGGACTCGGCGACGACCGACCGAGAGGACCTGGCATGCCGCGACGTTCGCGCACCCTGGCCGCGCTCAGCGCCGCGGCAGTCGTCGGTTCCCTGGTGCTCGCACCAGCTTCGACCGCCGAGCCGATCCCGGAACCCGCCCCGGACTACTGCCGGGAGCAGTGCCACCACATCCTGCCGCCCGGCCAGAACGGCAACGCGACCTTCGCCGAGCTCGTCGCGCACATGCTGCTGGGCACCCGGCCGCCGCACTCCGACGACCAGCTGGCCAAGTACGACCGCCTCGCCGGCGGCTACCGCGAGCTGACGACGGGAACCATCGACGACTTCTTCAACGACAACTCCTTCGGCGTGCGGCCCGACGACGTCGAGCGGACCTACCGGCCGCGCGAGGACGTCACCATCGTCCGGGACAAGACCGCCGGGATCCCGCACATCTACGGCACCACGCGCTCCGGCACCGCCTACGGCGCGGGCTACGCGATCGCCGAGGACAAGCTGTTCCTGATGGACGCGATGCGCCGAGCGGGGCGCGGCGAGGTGACGCCGTTCGCCGGCGGTGCGCCGGCCAACCGCCAGCTGGAGCAGCAGTTCTTCACTGTCTCGCCGTACACCGAGCAGGAGCTGCAGCAGCAGATCGACACCGTCGCGCGGTACGGCGAGCGCGGGCGCCAGGCCCTCGAAGACGCGAAGTCCTATGTGGACGGGATCAACGAGTACATCGAGAAGTCCTACAACGGGCGCTATTTCCCCGGCGAGTACGTCGCCACCGGGCACGTCGACCCGATCACCAACGCCGGGCGGATCGAGCAGTTCAGGCTCACCGACCTGGTCGTCCTGGCGTCGCTGGTCGGCGCCCAGTTCGGCGGTGGCGGCGGCAACGAGGTGCAGAACGCCGTCGCGCGGATGTCGCTGCACGAGCGGTTCGGCCCGGAGCGCGGCGAGCAGATCTGGGCGGCCTTCCGCGCCGAGAACGATCCAGAAGCCATCAGCACCATCCACGATGGACAGTCGTTCCCCTACGGCGGAACGCCGGCGGATCCGCGCGGCGTCGTGCTGCCCGATCCCGGTTCGGTGTCCGGGCAGCAGCTGATCTTCGACCCGACCGGATCGGCCGTCGAGGCCGCCGAACCGGCCACCCGGGCGGAATCGAGCAACCCGCCGCCGGCCACCGACGACCCGGTGGAGAGCCTGCGCGGCATCTTCGACGACGGCGTGGTGCCCGGCGGCATGGGGCAGGCCCGCGGCATGTCCAACGCGCTCGTCGTCTCCGGCGCGCACACCGAGAGCGGCCACCCGGTGGCCGTCTTCGGGCCGCAGACCGGCTACTTCTCGCCGCAGCTGCTGACCCTGCAGGAACTCCAGGGCCCCGGCATCTCGTCGAAGGGCGCGTCCTTCGCCGGGCTGAGCTTCTACACTCTGCTCGGCCGCGGCCAGGACTACGCCTGGAGCGCCACCACCGCATCGCAGGACATGATCGATTCCTACGCCGTAGAGCTGTGCGAACCCGACGGCCGCCCGGCCACGAAGGACTCGAACTTCTACCGCTTCCGCGGCGAATGCCTGCCGATGCAGACCGTCGAGCGCAAGAACGCCTGGCAGCCGAACCTCGGCGACAACACCCCGCAGGGCTCCTACCGGCTGGTGTCCTTCCGCACCCGCTACGGCCCGGTGACGCACCGGGCGACGGTCGACGGGCGGCCGGTGGCGTTCGCGCGGGCCCGCTCGACGTTCCTGCACGAGGTCGACTCGATCATCGGGTTCCAGAAGTTCAACGACCCGGGCGCGATCACCTCGGCGGCGGACTTCCAGCGCGCCGCCCACGACATCAACTACACGTTCAACTGGTTCTACGCCGACGCGACCGACACCGCGTACTTCAACTCCGGGGCGAACGTGGTGCGCAAGCCCGACGTCGACCCGAGCATGCCGATCGCCGGCGACCCGGCGTTCGAGTGGCAGGGCTGGAACCCGGCGGACAACACCGCGGCCTACGCCCCGTTCCACGAGCACCCGAACTCGATCAACCAGGACTACTACATCAGCTGGAACAACAAGCAGGCGCCCGGCACCGCGGGCGCCAAGGCGGAGAAGGGCGCGGTGCAGCGAGGTGACCTGCTCGACCGCCGCGTCGCCGAGCACATCGCGTCGGGCGGCAAGTTCGACCGCGTCACGCTGACGCAGGCGATGGCCGACGCGGGCGTCACCGACCTGCGCGCCGAACGGGTGCTCCCGGACCTGCTGCGGCTCATCGACAGCCAACCGGTCACCGATCCGGAAACCGCGGCGCTGGTCGACCGGCTGCGCTCGTGGCTCGCCGACGGCGGCAAGCGGGTGGAAACCTCGCCGGGCAGCAAGGAGTACGCGCACGCCGAGGCGATCGAGCTGCTCGACGCGTGGTGGCCGCGGCTGGTGCGCGGCGAGTTCGAGCCGGCCGTGGGCGCCGACGCCTACCGGGCGATGACGGACATGATGCAGATCAACGAGTCGCCATCGGGCTGGCAGAACGGCGAGCCCGGCCTGCACGTCGGCCAGGGCCACCAGGGCTCGGCGTTCCAGTTCGGCTGGTTCGGGCAGGTGTCCAAGGACATCCGCGCGGTGCTGGGCGAGCCGGTGCCGGGCGGGTTCGGCGAGCCGCTGTGCGGCGGCGGTGACGCCGGGGCGTGCCGGCAGATGCTGCTGGACACCCTGCGGCAGGCCGCGGAGACCCCGGCGACGGACACCTATCCCGGTGACGCGGACTGCAAGCCAGGAGACCAGTGGTGCGCGGACGCCATCCTGCAGACCAAGATCGGCGGCATCAGCCAGCAGAAGATCAACTGGCAGAATCGCCCCACGTACCAACAGGTCGTCGAATTCCCCACCCGCCGCTGAGTTTCGGTTGGATCTTTCCGCTGGTCACGTCGCCCGTGAGTCTTTTGGGTCGCTATAGCAGCCCAAAAGACTCACGGCCCCGGACCTGCCGGAACACTGCACCGAGATGCACGTCATGTCGCGGCACGACCGACTCCAGCGGCCGTGAAAGCCCACGCCGATACAACCGCAGCCTTGAGCGCCAGATGGCGCCCGTCGCGCTTTCAACTGCCGGGTGTGGTGTGCGGGGATGATCGCGCATACCGTGTGGTCTGACCGACGAACGGAGGGCGCTGTGGGCGATCTTGGGACCGTGTTGGGCCGACTCGACGACATCCGGGCTGATCTCACCGAGCTGTACAAGGACCTGCACGCGAACCCGGAGCTGTCCTTCGCCGAGCACCGGACGGCCGCCGAGGTCGCACGCCGGCTGGAAGCGCTGGGCCTGGAGGTCACCACCGAGGTGGGGCGCACCGGCGTGGTCGGCGTGCTCCGCAACGGCGACGGGCCGACGGTGCTGCTGCGCGCGGACTTCGACGCGCTGCCCGTCCTGGAGCAGACCGGCCTCGACTACGCCAGCACCCGCCGCGGCACCGACCCGGACGGCAACGACGTCCCGGTGATGCACGCCTGCGGCCACGACATGCACGTCACCTGCCAGCTCGGCGCGCTGGACCTGCTGGTCACGGCCCGCGACCGGTGGGCGGGCACGATCGTCGCGGTGTTCCAGCCCGCGGAGGAGATCGGGGCCGGTGCGCAGGCGATGATCGACGACGGCTTCCTCGACCGGTTCCCGAAGCCGGACGTGTGCCTGGGCCAGCACGTCTTCCCGTTCGAGGCGGGGGCGGTCGGCATGATCAGCGGTCCCAGCATGTCCGCCGCCGACGGCCTGAAGGTCACCATGTTCGGGCGCGGCGCGCACGGTTCCCAGCCGCAGAACGCCATCGACCCGGTCGTGATGGCCTCGGCGACCGTGATGCGCCTGCAGACCGTCGTGTCCCGGGAGGTCGCCCCGAGCGACACCGCGGTGGTGACCGTGGGCTCGATCAAGGCGGGCACGAAGGACAACATCATCCCCGACCAGGCCGAACTGCGGGTCAACATCCGCTCCTTCGACGAGCGGGTCCGGGAACACGTGATCGCGGCCGTGCAGCGCATCGTGCGCGCCGAGGCGATCGCCGCCGGGGCCGAGCGCGAGCCGGAGTTCGAGCGGCTCACGGACTTCCCGGTGCTGGTGAACGATCCCGAGGTCACCGACCGGACGACGGCGGCGCTGCGCAAGGAGCTCGGCGACGGCCAGGTGCACGAGCTGCCGCCGGTGGTCGGCAGCGAGGACGTCGGCCTCTTCGGCACCGCGGCGGGCGTGCCGACCTGCTACTGGTTCTTCGGCGGCACCGACCGGGAGACGTGGCTGGCGGCGAAGGACGCGGGCACCCTCAACCGGGACATCCCGTCCAACCACTCGCCGTTCTTCGCCCCGGTCGTCGAGCCGACCCTGACGACCGGCGTGACGGCGATGACCACGGCGGCCCTGGAGTGGCTGGCGAAGAGCTGACCGATCGGCGCGGTTTCCGCGGAAACCGCGCCGAACGCCGCGGTCACGTGCCGGTGGCGCCGTCGATGCGTTCGCGCAGCATGTCGGCGTGGCCGTTGTGGCGGGCGTACTCGGCCAGCAGGTTGAACATGACCCAGCGCAGCGAGATCGGCTCGCCGGTGGAGCGGCGGATGCCGGTGTCGTCCAGGGAGGCGGCCGCGGCGACGATCTCGCGGGACCTCGCGCACTCCGCCCGCCAGGTCTCCAGCGCGGCCGCGAAATCGCCGCCCAGGTCGTCGAAGTCCTGGTCCGGATCGTCGTCGGAGTAGTACAGCATCGGCACGTCCTCCTGGGCGAACTGGATGCGGAACCACCACCGCTCGACCCCGGCGAGGTGCCGGACCAGGCCGTGCAGCGAAATCCCGGACGGCTCGACGAGCCGGGCGGACAGCTGCGCGGCCGGCACGTCGGCGCACTTCAGGGCCAGGGTTTCCCGGTGCCAGTCCAGGAAGGCGCTGAGCGTCTCCAGCTCGTTGCCGGTTCGCGGCGGCTCGGCCCGATCGCCGCCGGCCCACCGAGGCGAAGTGCTGACTGGGATTTCCGGCACGATGCCCTCCAATCGAAGAACCGAACCTTCCCACCGCCCACCGACACTCCAGGCCGTCCAGTCGGTCACCGGTGTGGGGTCGGGTCGGTGAGGAGGGCTTCGACCAGGTCGGCCGGGGGTGGGCTGGGTTGGTCGGTGAAGTGGGCGAAGAACGCCGACTGGAGGCAGTGGTCAGTGAACACTCACCAACTCGATGGGGTGCGGAACATGCGGATCACGATCTTCGGGGCGACCGGCGGCACCGGGAAGCACCTGCTCGAACAGGCCTGCGCGGCGGGGCACGAGGTCACCGCCGTGGTGCGGGACCCGGCGCGGCTCGCCCACGACCACCCGGGGCTGACCGTGGTGGCCGCCGACGTGATGGACTCCGCCGCGATCCGGCCGCACGTGGCCGGTCGGGACGCGGTGATCTCGGCGATCGGCTCGCGCGACCTGAAGCCGACCACCATCCAGACCGACAGCACCAGGAGCATCCTCGACGCGATGGCCGCCGCCGGTGCGCGCCGGTTCCTCGTGGTCAGCAACTGCGGCATGCTCTCCGACGGCGACGGCCCGGTGACCAAGCACGTGGTCAAGCCGATCCTGTGGCGCATCCTCCGCAACCCCTGGACGGACATGGGGCACATGGAGGAGGTCGTCCGGGCCAGCGGCCTGGACTGGACGATCATCCGGCCGCCGCAGCTCACGAACGGCCCGCGCACCGGCCGGTACCGGACGGCGGTCGACCGGAACGTGCGCGGCGCCAAGCGGATCTCGCGGGCGAACGTCGCCGACTGCCTGCTGCGCGCACTCGCCGATCCGGGCTCGGTGGGCAAGGCGATCGCGGTCGCCAACTGAGCCCGCCTACTTCGTGACCAGGCCGATGTCGAAGTCCGGGAACTGGTTGATCTTGCCGTCGGTCAGCGCGACGACGGCGGTGGCGGTGCCGTCGGCCGGGTCGGCGTCGGAGTCGGTCTCCGGCGCGCCGACGTGCTGCGGCGAGAAGCCCATGCCCTCGGGCGGGACGAAGCGCAGGACGTAGGTGCTGGTGCCCTGGTTCGGCATCGCGTAGTGCCCGGTGCCGTCGCTGCCGCTGCCCCACCTGCCGATCCAGAACCGGATGCCGGGCAGCAGCGGCTCGGCCGCCTGGCGTTGCCCGTCGGCGTTGAGGTCGTGCCAGGTGACGCCGGTGATGTCGCTGCCGAGCTTGCCGAAGTCGGCAGTGCTGGTGCCGCCGGGATGCACCTCGACGACGACCTCGTCCGGCGTGGTCATCTGGTAGCCGATCGGGTTGATGCCGACCCGGTACCGGCCGGGCGGCACGCCCGGAATCTCGTACGTGGCATCGGGATTCGTCCCGACCGTCGCCACCCAGCTGCCGTCCAGGTGGTACAGCCCGACCGCGTTGCCACCACTCGGTTCGCCCGGCTGCCGGACGCCGTCGGCGTTGCGGTCGAAGTAGTGCAGCCCGCGCACGGTCCCGGTCGGCGGCTCGGCTGCCGCCGGCATCGCCGTTCCCAGCAGCGCCAACGCGCTCGCCGCCACGAAAACCGCGCCTCTTCCCGTCATCACGCCTCCGCTCGCAGTGGGTACCCGTTCTGCGTCGAAGACGCGCTCCACCTGGTCGCGGTTGCCCGGGGTCGTGAGTGCTCTTGGCTGCTATGACGACCAGGAGCGCTCACGACCCGCGCCCCCCGTTCAGCGGCGGACGCGGTAGGTGATGTGCGTGACCAGCGAGGCGGGACGTGCCGAAACCAGTTCCAGGTCCAGCGCGGGCACGCCGTCGAACAGCCGCTCGCCGGCGCCGAGCGTGACGGGGGCGATGTGGGTGCGCAGCTCGTCGATGAGCCCGGCGCCGAGGTACTGGTTGATCGTGGCCGCGCCGCCGGCGATCGCGACATCGCGGTCGCCCGCGGCCTTCTTGGCCTGGTCGAGCGCGGATTCGAGGCCGTCGGTGACGAAGGTGAAGGTGGTGCCGCCGGCCATGGCCAGGGGCTCGCGCGAGTGGTGGGTGAGCACGAAGACCGGGGCGTGGTACGGCGGCTCGTCGCCCCACCAGCCCGTCCAGTCCAGGTCCCACTCCCCGCGGATCGGCCCGAACATGTTGCGCCCCATGATGTAGGCGCCGGCCGCGGTGACCGCGTCCAGCTCGGCCTTGTTCTCGTCCGCGGTCTCGAACATCCAGGTGGTCAGCCGGTCGACCGGGCCGTCGCCGAAGGGCTTCTCATGGGTCTGGCCCGGGCCGGCGGCGTACCCGTCAGCCGAAACAGCGATGTCGCAAACCACCTTGGACATGGGTTCTCCCGTGTTCGTCGTCCCATCCGATTGCGTTTTGCAACCGGTGGTGGGACCATATACAAGACCGGATGCAGAGTGCAAGTGGTTTCTGATCCAAGGAGGTTTCGGTGAAGGACGAGCGCCGATCCGGATGCCCGATCAACCTCGCCGTCGAGGTGCTCGGCGACAAGTGGTCGCTGGTCGTCATCCGGGACATGATGTTCGGCAACCGCAGGCACTTCCGCGAGCTGCTGAACAACTCCGAGGAAGGCATCGCCTCGAACATCCTCGCGTCGCGGCTGCAGCGCCTCGTCGAGAACGGACTGGTGTCGAAGGCCGACGACCCGAGCCACAAGCAGAAGGTGATCTACAGCCTCACCGAGACCGCCATCCAGCTCGTCCCGGTCATGGCGCACCTCGGCGCCTGGGGGCGCCGCCACCTGCCGGTGACGCGCGAGCTGGCCATCCGCGCCGAACTGCTCGAACGGGGCGGCCCCGAGCTGTGGGACGAGTTCATGGACGAGTTGCGGGAGCAGCACCTGGGCATCCCGCGGCCGGCCGGCACCGAATCGGTCTTCGCCCGCCTGCGCGCCGCCTACGAGGCGGAACTCGCGCGGGAGTGACGCGGTTCCCGCGCTTCGCGAGGGTCGGTGCGGCCGGTGGCCGTGGGTCCTTTTTTCTTTTGGGGCTTCTCAAAATCCCTCCCCAACCCCCCCCCCCCGCCCCCCAGTTCTTTCAGAGAGTTGGGTCCTCTCCTCCCCCGACACCCCAGCCTG
>NZ_JBWKKH010000037.1:0-38111 GCF_056431645.1 Saccharopolyspora sp. NPDC045839 | reverse complement strand
AAAAAAAAAAAAAAAGTGTCCGTGGGGGGAAAGAACCAACAAAAACCCCCTTTTTTTAGGGGGGGGGGGGGGGGGGGGGGTTTGGGGGGGAAAAAAAAAAAAAACCCCCCCCCCGGGCCCGGCTGGCCGAGCACCGAGGTGACGCAGGCCGGCGAGGTCCTCGCCTCCCCGGCCATCACGCCCTGACCGCGCTCGTTGATGCCGGTTGGGCATCTATTCCCCACCGAATCGGTATTGGTCCGGGCGCGCGCGAATGTGCAAGGCTCGCAACGTGATTCGGCCAGCTGCAACGGAGGGGCGAACGTGCCGACCGACAAGACACTGAGCCTTGCCGAGGCGATAGCCCGGCACGTCCGCGACGGGCAGACGGTGGCGTTGGAGGGCTTCGGCCACCTGGTCCCGGCCGCCGCAGCGCACGAGATCATCCGGCAGGGCGTCACCGGCCTGACCCTGGCGCGGATGACCGGCGACACGCTCGTGGACCAGCTGCTCGCGGCCGGGTGCGTGACCAAGCTGATCTCGTCGTTCGTCGGCAACAGCTCCGCCGGGTCGCTGCACGAGCTGCGGCGGCGCATCGAGCACCACGATCCGGCGCCGCTGGAGTTCGAGGAGTACAGCCACGGCGGCATGGTCGCCCGCTACGCCGCCGGCGCGGCCAAGCTGCCGTTCGCGCCGATCCGCTCCTACACCGGCAGCGACCTGGTCGCGCTGAACCCGCTGATCAAGAGCGTCACCGATCCCTACGGCGGCGGCGAGATCCACGTGGTGCCCGCGCTGAACCCGGACGTCTCGATCATCCACGCGCAGCGCGCCGACCGGGCCGGGAACGTGCAGGCCTGGGGCATGCTCGGAGTCCAGCAGGAAGTGGCGTTCGCCGGCGGGGCGGTGATCGTGACGGTCGAAGAGGTCGTCGACGACGACGTGGTCCGCTCCGACCCCAACCGCACCATCGTGCCGTCGCACGTGGTCGACGCCGTGGTGGTGTGCCCGCGCGGCGCGCACCCGGCGCCGGTGCAGGGCTATTACGACCGCGACGACCGGTTTCAGCGGGAGTGGTCGGAACGGGCCCGCGACGCGGCCGCGCTGCGGGCTTGGATCGACCGGCACATCCGCGGCACCGAGGACCACGCCGGGTTCATCGACAGCCTCGGCGAGGACTACTGGGACCGGCTGGAGATCGACGAGCAGCTGTCGACGCCGGTCGATTACGGGAGGCGGCGATGACCGACACCACCAGCAGCGAACTCCTCGCGGTGACCGCGGCACGCGAGCTGGCCCGCCGCCGCGTGGTCTTCGCCGGGCACGGCCTGCCGACCCTGGCGGTCTCGCTGGCCCAGCGCACGGTGTCGCCGGAGATCGAGATCGTCTACGAGTCGGGCGTGACCGGCGCGCACCCGGTGGATCTGCCGCAGAGCATCGCCGACTCGATGCTCGTCACCGGCGCCGAGTGCGTGCTGGGGATGCCGCAGCTGTTCAGCTACATCCTGCAAGGACAGCGGATCGACGTCGGATTCCTCGGCGCCGCGCAGATCGACCGGTACGGCGGCCTCAACTCGTCACTCATCGGGGACTGGGCGAAACCGAAGGCGCGGCTGCCCGGTTCCGGCGGCGCGATCGAGGTGATGGCCAACGCCGGGGAGATCTTCGTCGTGATGCGCAGGCACACCGCGCGCACGTTCGTCGAGGAGCTGGACTTCTGCACCTCGCCCAGCCCGCGCCGGGCCCGCGAGGCGGGCGGCGGCGTGCAGCCGCACGGCAAGGGCGTCACGCGGGTGATCACCGACCTGGGGATCATGGCGCGCGACGGCATCGACGACGAGCTCGAACTGGTCGCGGTGCACCCGGGCGTGACCGCCGAGCAGGTCCGCGCCGCCACCGGCTGGGACCTGAAGGTCGCCGACGACCTGGCGGAGATCGCGCCGCCGTCCGGCGACGAGCTGCGGCTGCTGCGCGAAGAACTCGACCCGAACCGCATTTACCTGCGCTGACCAGCATCGATGCCTGCGCCGGGCCTCGCTCGAAGGCCCGGCGCAGGCTCGTCGGTGCTAGAACTACCGGTGCTCGGTCCGCACTCGCACCAGGTAGGTAGCCATGGATCTTCGGCACATCGAGGCCTTCATCGCGGTGGCCGAGGAGCTGCACTTCGGCCGCGCCGCCGAGCGCCTGCACACCACGCAGCCGCCGCTGAGCCGCCAGATCCGCCAGCTGGAGCGGTCCCTGGGTGCGTCGCTGCTGTCCCGCACCACGCGCCGGGTCACGCTCACCCCGGTCGGCGAGGCGTTCCTGCCCGCCGCGCACAGGGTTCTGAAGTCAGTCGAGGAGGCGGCCGCGGTGGCGGCGTCGGCGGCGCACGGCGAGATCGGGACGGTGCGCATCGGCGTCGGCGGCGTCGGGCCGCTGGCGTGCCTGCCGGGCCTGGTGAAGCGGCTCAACGCGGAGAAGCCCGGGATCGAGCTCGTCGTCGTCGGCCAGGTGTACTCGCAGGCGGGGTTCGACTTGGTCGCCGACGGCAGCCTCGATCTCGCCTTCGTCCGGCTGCCTGCGGTCCGCGAGGGCGTCTCGACGCGGGTGGTGTTCGACGAACAGCTGATCCTCGCGGTGGCGCCCGACCACCCGTTGGCCGGGGCCGAGTCCGTGGCGCTCGCCGAGCTGGCCGAGGAGCGGTTCATCGCCTACCCGCCCGGCGGCGTGTCCAGCCTCCGCGACCTGATGGTGCACGCCTGCGTGGACGCCGGTTTCACGCCCCGGATCGTCCAGTACGGACCCGAGACGAGCACCATCATGGCGATGGTCGCCGCCGGGCTCGGGGTGACGCTGACCGTCACCTCGGTGATCGACGTGATCAGCAACGTCGTTTTCGTGCCGCTGGCCGGTCGGCCGTACCGGACGCAGGAGGCCATCGCGTGGAGCCAGGAGCACCTCTCCCCGGCGGCCGCGGCGGTGCTGCGGATCGCCGAGGAGGTGCTCCCGACGCCGTGATCGCCCGGAATTGATGCCGGCGGCGTATCAGTCCGCGACAAATCTTGTATTGGACGGGACGAAGCTCCGCCTGCGAGGCTTCTCCTCCAGTGGCAGCAGTCACATCGACCTGTCCTCGACCGCCCGCGGGCGGAGAACCCCTGTGCCGCACGGGGTTTCCTCAGCGTGGAGGAGCGCATCTCTTGAGCACCGTGATTCCCCCGGCCGCGTCGCGCGTGGACGGCGACGAGCTCGTCGTCCCGCCGGCCGACCTGCGCCGCGCGGCCGTGTCCTCGTGGCTCGGTTCCGCCTTGGAGTACATGGACTTCACCCTGTACACCCTGGCGGCGGCGCTGGTGTTCGGCCCGCTGTTCTTCCCCGAGCAGTCCCCGGCGGTGGCGCTGATCGCGAGCTTCGGCGTCTACGGCTCGGGCTTCCTGATCCGCCCGGTGGGCGGGCTGTTCTTCGGCCGGGTCGGTGACCGGCACGGGCGCAAGGTCGTGCTCATCGCCACCCTGGCGATGATGGGCCTGGCCACCGCCGGAATCGGCCTGCTGCCGACCTACGCGCAGATCGGCGTCTGGGCACCGCTGCTGCTGACCGTGCTGCGCCTGGTCCAGGGCTTCGGCGCGGGCGCGGAGCTCGCCGGGGCGTCGCTGCTGATGGTCGAGTCCGCCCCGAAGCACAAGCGCGGTTTCTTCGGCTCGGTCGTCGCGATGGGCACCAACTCCGGCATCTTCCTGGCGACGGTGCTGTGGTTGTCGCTGTCGCAGATGCCCGAGGAGCAGTTCATGAGCTGGGGCTGGCGGGTGCCGTTCCTGCTGAGCCTGGTCACCACGTTCGTCGCGCTCTACCTGCGGACATCGGTGAAGGAATCGCCGGTGTTCGAGGAACTGCGCCGCCGCCGCGAGGCGCAGAAGCACGAGGCTAAGCACGGCGGCGTGTGGCGGGACGTCGCGAAGGCGAAGAAGCCGTTCCTGCTGTCGCTGGCCATCCGGGTCTCCGAGAACGGCGCGGTCTACCTGGTCAAGGGCTTCCTGGTCGGCTACACGGCCTCGACGCTCGGCCTCGCGGGCAGCGTCGCGACGACCGGCGTGATGATCGGGACGGTGATCGGTTTCGCGACGGTGCCGCTGTTCGGCAAGCTCAGCGACCGGTACGGCCGCCGGCCGGTCTTCCTGGCGTTCGCGGTGTTCCAGCTGCTGTTCGCGGTGCCGGCCCTGGCGCTGATCCACACGGAGAACCCGGTGATCATCGCGATCGTGTTCGCGGTCTTCGTGGGCGGGCCGTTGCCGAACCTCTACGGCGTGGAATCCCCTTGGCTGGTCGAGATGTTCGGCGCCAAGCACCGCTACACGTTCATGTCGACGGTCAAGGAGGTCGGCGCCGTCCTGTCGGGCGGCCTGGCCCCGATCCTCACCGCCGGGGTGATGGCGGCGGCGGGGCCGGCGTGGTGGCCGATCGCGGTGATCATGCTCGCCTACGCGGCGATCGGCGTCCTCGGAGCCTGGCTGGCCCCGGAGACGAAGGACCGCGACCTGTCGGCGGAAGCCGACGCCTGCTGACCGGCGCGACGATCTCGAAGATCGACTGAGCTCGAAGTGCCCGGTGTTCGTGCAGTTTCAATTGAAACCGCACGAACACCGGGCACTCTGCACGAGGCATCACCCCGCGGGGATACCAGTTTCAATTGAAACCGCACCGCATCTGTGCGACGAGGACCGGTCGGTCCGGGCCGTGCTCACGCGTCGACGTCCAGCGAGATGCCGTTCTTGGCGCGGTTCAGGGACTCCTCCGGTGCAGGGCCGTCGGGGTTCTCGGTCGCCAGGGCCTGGTTGAGCGCGACGAACGGGCGCATCCGCCGCTCGTAGGCGGCGAAGGCGGCGGTGTGGTCGATGCCGGACCGGCCCAATTCGTCGGCGAGCACGTACGCGCCGACGAGGGCCAGGCTGGTGCCCTGGCCGGACAGCGCCGAGGCGCAATATCCGGCGTCACCGATCAGCGCCACCCGGCCGGTCGTCCACCGGTCCATCCGGATCTGGGACATCACGTCGAAGTAGAAGTCCGGTGCCTCCGCCATCGCCGACAGCAGCTTCGGGACTTCCCAGCCGAGACCGGCAAGCCGCTCGGCCATGAGCTGCTTCTGCTGTTCGATGTCCCGGTAGTCGTAGGTCACCGGCTCGGACATGAAGCCGAGGGTGACCCGCAGCTCGGTGTTGTCGCGCACCGGGTAGACGCCGCCACCGGCACCCGAAGTCTCGTCCCGGAACCACACCTGCCAGTCGTCCAGGCCCAGGACGTTGGCCATCGGGAAGATCGCCAGGTACTGGCCGAGATGCGTGCTGAACTGCTGCTCCGGCCCGAAGACGAGCCGACGCACGGTGGAGTGCAGGCCGTCCGCGCCGATGACGAGGTCGAAGGTGCGGAAGCCGCCGCGCTCGAACTCGACCCGGACGCCGTGCTCGTCCTGCTGCAGTGCGTCGATCGAGTCGCCGAAGACGTACTCGACCTGGTCCCTCGTCGCCGCGTGCAGCATCGCGACGAGGTCCTCGCGCAGCAGCTCAACGTCCTCGTTGTCCAACCTGCCGCTGCTGATCGTGTGCTCTTCGGACCGGAACAGCTCGTTGCCCTCACCGTCCAACATGGACATTCCGCGCATCCGGGTGCGTGCGGCCCGCATCGGCTCACCGAGGCCCATCCGGTCCACCACGTCGAGTGCGACGCCGCGGATGTCGACCGCCTGGCCGCCATTGCGCGGGCCGGGGTTTCGCTCCACCACGGTCACCGAGAAGCCCTTGCGCTGGAGCCAGTAGGCCAGGGTCGGGCCGGCGATGCCGGCTCCGGAGATCAGGACGTTCCGCATGGGATTCTCCACTGCTTTGACTGTGTACGCGTCCGTGCGTACGCCGCACACGGTGTCATTTCTTCCGCAGAGCAGCCAAAACTGGCGTAGTACAGTTGCCCATCTGTACTAGCACAGATCGGAGGTGCGCATGCCGACGGAACCGCGGTACCTGGCCATCGCCGCCGAACTCCGGCGCAGGATCGCGCAAGGCGAGCCGGCCCCCGGCGCGAAGGTGCCGTCCACCCGCAGGATTGCCGCGGAGTGGGGCGTTGCGGCGGCCACGGCGGCCAAGGCGCTGGCCGCTTTGCGACAGGAGGGGCTGATCCGCGCTGAGCCCCGCTCGGGCTACGTGGTCGAGGGCTCCAGCCGTCCGGCGGCGACCAAGCCCGCCCACCGGTCCGCGCCACACGGCCGGCCGGAGGACCTCACCCGTGGCCGGATCGTGCGAGCCGCCATCGAGATCGCTGACAACGAGGGACTGGCCGTGCTGTCGATGCGCGGCGTCGCGGCCCGGCTCGGGGTCGCGCCGATGTCGCCGTACCGCCATGTGGACGGCAAGAACCAGCTGGTCATGCTGATGGCCGACGCCGCGTTCGGCGAGTGCGGCTACCCGGCCCAGCCGCCGGCCGATTGGCGAGCTCGCCTGGAGCTCTTCGCGCGCACCCTGTGGTCGCTGTACCGGCGGCATCCGTGGCTGGCCCAGCTGACCCCGATCACCCGGCCGCTGCCGCTGCCCAACCTGGCGGTGCACGCGGAGTTCGCGCTCGCTGCACTGGACGGTCTCGGCCTCGGCGCAGCCGCGATGTGCGACCTGCACGTGCTGCTCGTCAGTCACGTGCAGGGCATCGCGGTCCACCTCGAACGGGAGCAGCAGGCACTCGGTGCGTCCGGGTTGTCCGAGGACGAGTGGATGGACAGCCAGGCGCCGAGCCTGGAGGCGATCACCGGCACGGGGCGCTACCCGACATTCGCCAGGATGCTCACCACGCTGTCCGCGGAAGGCTATGACCTGATCCTGGACGACCTGTTCGAGCTGGGCCTGCGCTCGCTGCTCGACGGCCTGGCCCTGCGGATCCGCAGCTCGGGAGAACTCGGCTGAGCCACCGCTCGGGCACGGCGACCCGGGGCGGGTCCATCCTCAGTGGACGGAAGGATTTCGCCGCGCGCCGCAGGACCGCACTGCCCGGCCGGTTCGTTCCCGTGTGAGCGGGATAATCGCCAGGTGGACGTCGGGACGACGCGGTTGGAAGAGTCGTTGGAGGAGTTCGCCGACCGCCTCGGTGAGGTGGTCGGCGAACTCGTCGACGAGATCATGCGGGCGGCCTACGAACACATCCCGACGCTGGACGAGCCGGCCCGGCTGGAACTGGACGAGCCGATGCGGCGCAGCGCCGCCGGCAACGTCCGCGCGGCGCTGGACGCACTCCGGCACCGCAGGCACGGGCCGGTCGAGGTACCCACCGACGCCCTAGACGAGGCGCGGGCGGCCGCGCGCATGGGCTTCCGGCTGCCGGATCTGCTGGCCATGTACCGGCTCAGCCAGCAGGTTTGCTTCGACCGGTGCCTGCGGATCGCACAGTCGGTCTGCTCCGACCCCGCGCTGCGCACCGAGGCGTTACGCATCGCGTCGCGGTTCATGTTCGCCTACATCGACGGTGTCATGACCGACGTGGCGGAGGTCTTCGAGCGCGAGCGGGAGCAGTACCTGCGCGGCCGGGCGCAACGCAAGGTCCAGATGGTCCGCGACGTTCTCGGCGGCAGCCACTTCGACGCTGCCGAGCTGGGCTACGACCTGCTCCGCACCCATGTCGGGGTGGTCGCCTCGGGGGCACGGGCGAATTCGGTGCTGCAGTGGCTGATCCGGCGGCTCGGTGTCCGCTCGCTGTCCGTGGCCGCCGGCGGCGACCTGCTGTGGGCCTGGCTGGCGACGGACGAGGTGCCCGAACTCGATGGCCTCGGTGACGAGGTGCGGTTCGGCGTCGGGGACGCACAGGCAGGCGCCGAGGGTTTCCGGGCCACGCATCGCCAGGCGCTCGCCGCGGCTGGCGTCGCCTCCCGCCTCGGTGCCTGCGTGTGCCACTACGACGACGTCAGCGTCGAGGCCGTGGCGCTCGGCGACGAGCAGGCGGCGCGCCGGTTCGTCGAACGTGAACTCGGCGCGCTGGCCCGGGAGGGCGCCCGCAACAACACCTTGCGGGCGACCATCCACGCCTACCTGCGAAGCGCGCACAACGCGTCCTCGGCCGCGATCCACCTCGGCATCAGTGACCGGACGGTCGCCTACCGGCTGAACACCTGCGAGGAACAGCTCGGCCGCGCGGTGAGCGTCCGCGCCGCCGAACTGGAGACGGCCCTGCGCTGGGGCCGCGTCCTCGGCATGTTCGACTGGTAGCCCTAGCGGCTCAGCGCGGCCGCGACCTCCTCGGCAGCGCGTTCTCCCGCCTCGATCGCACCGGAAATCCAACCAGGCCAGCGCGTCGCGGTTTCGCTGCCCGCAGCCCGGCGGCGAGCGCATGCGCGATCGAGCCCGCACCGCTGGTGACGCGCTCGGCCTCCGACGACGCCATCGCCTCGAACCCGCCCACGCCGTTGAGGAACCACGCGGCGTACAGCAGCGACGTCTGCGCGGGCGGCGCACCCAGGTTCAACGTGAAGGTCTGCGTCAGCAGGTAGCGAACGTCCTCGTCGGTGACATGCTCGCTCAGCCAATGCTCCAGCGTGGTCGAGTCGAGCTCGACCACCCGTGCGGAGTCCCACGGGTTCTCGCCCGGAACGTCGGCCGCGACGTCCTGGAGCGCACCGACGGCAGCCAGCAATTCGACCACCGCTCCTTCCGGGGTCGGCGGCAGGTCTCCCTCGTAGACGTTCCGCCGGCCGTTGCGGTGCCAGATGTTGCCGGCGCCGGGATCGCGCAGCGACGGGTTGGAATTCGTGCCGATGCCGAGTTCGGTCAGCAGTTCCCGCAACGGGCCCATGTTCGTCCCCAGCCATTGCCCGCCCTGATCGACGGTCACCCCTGCGGCGCGGGTCAGGAGTGTGCGGCCACCTACCTGCGGCCGCGCTTCGAGGACGGCGACCTCCGCTCCCGCCGCGACGAGCCGTCGCGCCGCGACGAGGCCGGAAACCCCGCCACCGACGACGACAGCATCCACTGCGGTCACTCCTGATGTGTTCATTCGTCCTCCCGAAACCGTTGTGTTCCAACGGAAACGCTAGGTGCGCGGCGGTCTCGGCCGCTTCGACGAATCCCGCAAACTTCCGGGCGTGGATCACCGAAGTTCGTCAAAGGCGCCTCGCGGCCGTGCGGGCGATTTCTTAGGACCGCATGTGTCCTAAGGGGCTTATAGCGTCCGGAGCATGACGAACGAACAGCACGACGTGCGCCCCTTCCGCATCGAAATCCCGCAGGCGCAGCTCGACGACCTGCGGGCGAGGCTGGCCGGCACCCGGTGGCCGGACGAGCTGCCCGGGGTCGGGTGGAGCCGCGGTGTTCCGGTCGGCTACCTCAAAGAACTCGTCGAGCACTGGCGCACCGAGTACGACTGGCGCGCCCACGAGGCGGAACTCAACGCGCACCCGCAGTTCGTCACCGCCATCGACGGGCAGAACATCCACTTCTTGCACGTGCGCTCGCCGGAACCGGACGCCACGCCGCTGGTCCTGCTGCACGGCTGGCCGGGCGGGGTCGTGGACTTCCTCGACGTCATCGGGCCGCTGTCGGATCCCCGCTCGCACGGTGGCGACCCGGCCGACGCCTTCCACCTGGTGATCCCGTCGCTGCCCGGGTTCGGGTTCTCCACGCCGCTGGCCGGGCCCGGGATGGACGTGGCGCGGATGGCCGGGCTGCTGGCGCGGCTGATGGCCCGGCTCGGGTACGACGGCTACGGCGTGCAGGGCTACGACGCGGGCGCGTGGGTCGGCCCCGCGATGGGCAAGCACGACCCGGACCACGTCATCGGCGTCCACGTCAACGCCCTGCTCGCGTTCCCGGCAGGCATCGACGGCGAGATGGACGGCCTGACCGAGGTCGAGCAGCGGCGCTGGGAGGCGATGCAGAACTTCAACGACGGCTACCTGCAGTGCAATTCGAAGCGACCGCAGACGGTCGGTTACGGGCTGCACGACTCCCCGGTCGGCCAGCTGGCCTGGATCGTGGAGAAGTTCAAGGAGCTCACAGACCCGCCGGAAGGTCTGCCGGAGGAGAGCATCGACCGCGACCGGATGCTCACCGACGTCTCGCTGTACTGGCTGACGGGAACGGCGACATCGGCGGCGCAGATCTACTACGAGGAGATCTCGGCGGCCGACTGGAGCGCGGAGCCGGCGGGCAAGGGCACGGTGCCGACGGGCGTGCTGGTCTCGAACCACGACGTGACGATCCGCCGCTGGGCGGAGCGGGACCACGACATCGTGCACTGGACGGATCTGGCGAAGGGCGGCCACTTCCTCGCGATGGAAGAACCGGAAGCCCTCGTCGAAGACGTCCGGACCTTCTTCCGCGATCTCCGCTGAACCCGGCGCGGCGCGGGTTCAGCCGGCGCCGATCTCGAGGTCGGCGACGACGCCGTAGTGATCGCTCGCCCAAATCCCCTCGGTGGGCTTGTCGAAGGCGAGCTCGACCGAACGCACGCGGCAGTGGGCGTCCGGATGCTGGTGCCACGAGCCGATGAACACGTAGTCGATCCGCCGGCGGTGGTGGGGCTGGCGCACGGCCAGATCGATGACGTCGCGAGCGTTCGGGTTGTCGACCGTCCAGGTGTGCCCGGGCGAGGTGCCGGCGACGGCCCAGGCGTCGTGGTAGTGGACGCTTCGCCCGCCGAGGGACTGCAGGCCGCTGAGGTAGCGGATGCTGGCGGCCTCGGGCGCGGCGTTGAAGTCGCCGGCGATGATCGTCGGTAGGGCTCGGCGGTGCCGGGCGTCGAGATCGGTGAGGGCGATCGCCTGCTGTTCGCGGACCTGCTCGGCGTCGAGGCGCCACGCGGCGGTCGTGCCGATGAAGAGGAGCTCTCCCTCCGCGGGCGTGGGCACCGCGACGGCCAAGGTGCACCACGGCACGTCGGCTGCCCCGGCCAATCGCATGTCGAGGACCTCGCGCACGGAGTGCGGCCAGCGGGTGGCGACGGCGCTCCCGCCGTAGCGGTCGATCCACGGCGGTTCGTACGACATGACATCGCTCTGGTGGGTGCCGTGCAGGCCCGTGCCGGCGAGGAGTTCGTCGAGCTGCTTGCGCTCGGGTGTCCGCACGACCTCCTGGAAGGCGACGAGGTCCGGGGCGAGGCGCCGCAGCTCGCGGTTGATGTGCTCGGTTCGTCGCGGGTCGCCCTGGATGTTCTGCACGTTGATGGTGAGCACCCGGAGCTCCATGGAGTCGCGCTCGCTTTCCGGCAGTAGTGGTCAACTGGTTGACGATTGGTCATGCTGGTCGACGGCTCGGGTTCTTGTCAACGAGTTGACTACACTCGGCTCGTGTCTTCCTCCGAGTTGTCGTTGGCCGGAGCCCTCTCCCGGGCGTTCGCGGTCGTGTACGGCCTGATCGCCGACGGCCTGCGCGAGGACGGTTTCCGGGACCACTCCCCGGCGCAAGGCGTCAACGTCCTGCGGAACCTGGGCGAGGAGCCCCGGTCGGTCGGCCGGCTGGCCCGCATGACCGGCGTCTCGAAGCAGGCGATCAGCCGCCAGGTCGCCGGGCTCGAACGCACCGGCTACGTCCGCACCGAACCCGATCCCGCCGACGGCCGCGGCCGCCTGGTCCACCTGACCGACCGGGGGAGGGAAGAGCGGGAGGTGGCACAGGAACGGGTCGCCCAGCTTCGGGAGCGCCTGGAGCGAGAGCTGGGGCCTGACGAGACGGCGACGTTCCTCCGCGGCCTCGAAGTGATCATCGGCTGGGGCGACCGGGAAAAGGCGGCCAAGCCGGATCGCGGCGCCTGACGCCGTTTCGGAGAACCGGCCACAGTGGACCGAAGGTCGCCGGGCGCGAACCGGCGCCGCGATGCGTGGCGGGTTCGGCGGTGCCAGGTCGGTCCGCGCTCACGGTGCGGTGTCGTTTCGGCGCACACCGAAACGACGCGGTCCTACGGTGACCGGCATGTCATCGCAGACCCGGATCGCCGACCACGCCGCGGTGTCGGCCGCGCTCGTCGATCCCGCATTGACCATGCCACGTGTTCCCAGCGGTGGTCCGGCCTCGGGGATTCGTTGGCTGAGGAGGAGTGTCGCGCGGTTCGCCGATGGCGCCGAGCACGACCGACGTCGACGGCAGGCCACCAGCATGCTGGCCGAGGTGGAGCCGGCCGGGTTGCGCCGGCTGGCAGCGGAACGCACGTGCGCTGCGCTGGAGGTCACCGGCGGCGGCCCGTTCGATCTCATGGCACGGGTGGCTCGTGTGGTACCGATCGACGTGCTCGTCGCCGCCCTCGGCATGCCTCCGGTGCCCGCCGATGTCGTCGCGGCGGTGGCCAAGGCCTACCAACCCGGCGCCGGTGCGGAAGAACCTGCCGACGAGGCGGTCGCCCGGCTCGTCGAAGCATTCGGTGGGGTGCCCGACGAACCCACCGCGGCCAGGATCGGGCTACTGGTGCAGACCTGCGACGCAACCGCCGGTCTGGTCGGGAACGCGGCCCTGGCCATGCTGCGAGCGGACGGGGAGCGGTCGGTCTCGGCACGGCGGGGAGCAGACGAAAGGCGGCCACCGCACCGTGGGGGTCCGCGGGGGCTCGGCCCCCGCGATGAAATGACGAGACGATGCAGGTCTGCGCTCTCCGCAGACGCACTCCGGGCAATCGGATCGTGGGGCCGGAGGGACTCGAACCCTCACTGGCTAGGACCTAAACCTAGTGCCTCTGCCAATTGGGCTACGGCCCCGCACGGCACAGCCTAGCGGGTGGGGTGATCTTGGCGGGAGGCGCGTTCCCGACCGGGGTTGCGGGCGCGACACGCGAACCGCTGGTGCGTGGCCGGTTCGGCGGTGCTCTACGGTGTCAGCAGCCAGGTGAACGTGAGGAGGACACGTGGCCCGTGATCCAGACGCCATCGAACGCGACATCGAGCAGGCGCGTGAAGCGCTGGCCAGCACGCTGGACCAACTGAGCGTCAAGGCGCACCCGAAGCGCTTCGTCGAGTACGGCAAGTCCAGCCTGCAGGAGAAGCTCAGCGATCCGAGGGTGCGCTACGTGCTGATCGGCGTCGGTGCTCTCGTCACCGTTGCGGTGGTGCGCAAGCTGTTCCGCTGAGGCCGTGGGTCTCTTGGATTGAGGCGGTGTGCGGTAGGGCGGGGTCTGAAGCGGCGAAGCCGCTTGGCCCACCCTCGCCGCTTGCACCGCCGCGGGTTCTCAGGGGTCTTCTCGCGAGGACAGCCCCGACGTGGTGAATTGGCATTCATGAGTCGGGGATCCCACAGCGAGAAGGCCCCTGTAATTCCCGCAGGGGGCCGCTACCCGCACGCAGAACGAGCCTGAAAACAAGGTTTGCGACCCAAAACGCTCACGGCTCTTGCTGCTGCACCGCGTCGCCGACCCGGACTTCGCCGGGTTTGGTGACGCGCATGATCACGCCGAACTTGTTGTCGTGGCGGTCGATGAGGTGGGTCTGCAGTTCACGCCAGCGCTCGCGGCCGTCGGCGTCCCAGCTGGGGACCGCGCAGCGGATGCACGGCCCGGAGTGATCCCCGGTCACCGCCAGTTCCACGTCGCCCACGGTGAGCACGGTGCCGTGCTCCCAGGCTTCCTCGGCGAAGGCCGGTAGATCGGTGGTCACGTGGATGTTCGTGCGGAACCGGCGGAGATCGACGTCGGCGCCCAGTTCGTCGGAGAGCCCCACCCGGGAGGCTTCGAAGGTCACGAGCACGGTCGGCCCGCGGTCCTGCTGCCCGTCCGCGGCGCGCAGGCTGAGCGGGATGTCCAGCGATCCGGCGAGGGCGTCGGCGAGCTTCGGGTCCGTCCAGGACCAGTCCGCGCCGTCCGGGCCGTGCAGGGTCGGCGGTTCGGTCGGGTCGACGGTGTCGCCGTAGCTCGCCGACCAGCTCAGCATGACCGCGTTCTGCCGGACCGTCAGCACCTTGCCCGAACGCTTGGCGCGCTCGTCGAGCAGCGCGTAGGCGCGGTCGCCTGCCATGCCGCGGTCGTCGAACCGGGCCGCTTCGACGCGCTCACCGCGCAGCGATTTCACCGGCCAGCGATTGAGCTCCGTCACCGATCCCCGCGCCACGCAGACCTCCATTCACCGCGTGGCCTCACCCTAGCGCGTGGCCCTGATGCTCCGACTCGTGCGAACCGGGGATCATCGCCGGGGCGCGGCGCTGTGGAGCAGCGGCAGCAGCGCCTCGTGCAGCAGCCGGTCGACGAAACCGGTGTCGAGCGGCTCGTCGGTGAGCATCAGGCGGTAGATCAGGCTGGCTCCGGCGAGTTCGACGACCGTGTCGATCGGCGAGTCGGCGCGGATCTCGCCGCGCTGCACGCCGCGCTCGATGATGCGGCGCAGCATGTCGCGCTGCGGCAGCAGGAAGGACTCGCGGAACGCCGCGGCCAGTTCGGGCTCGTGCGGGAGCTCGCCGACCAGCGCCTGCGCCGCCTTGCCGACCGGGCCGGTCAGGAACGACGCGAAGCTGCGGAGGAACTCGCCGAGGTCGGCCTCGATGGTGCCCCGGTCGGGTTCCGGGATGCTGCGGCGCACCAGCTGGGTGCAGGTGTCGATGACCAGGTCGAGCTTGGAGTCCCAGCGACGGTAGATGGTGGCCTTGCCCGCCCGCGCGTGGGCGGCGACGGCGTCCATGGTCAACGCCCGGTACCCGACGTCGGCCAGCACCTCCATCGCGGCTTGGCGCAGCGCCGCGTCGCGAGTGGCATCGCGCGGGCGCCCCCGGCCGCTGGCCGGCCGGTTCGTTTCGACGCTGGCCAACGCTGGTTCCTCCTCGCGTGCACTGCTCGCCGCTCTCACACCGGACATCCTAAGGTCCGCGCCGCTTTCGTCCACTGTGCACGCAATCGGGACGTTCCGCGCGGTCACCGGGCGCCGCGCGCGCGGCCCGTCGCGGCGGCCACGGCGCTGCGGGTCGCCGCGTCGGACAGGCCGTGCCTGGCCTGCAGGTATGCGCTGGTGAAGGCGAAGCCGTCGCCGTCGAGCAGGTGGATCACGACGCGACCCGCCTTGCCGGGCGCGAGCTGCTCGATGAACTGGTCGGCCTGGTCGCGCGCCGCGATCAGGCCCGGCGCCCGGGCCGTCCGGCGATCGGCGCCGGTCGTGACCGTGACCAGCCAGTCGTGGCCGTCCGGGATGTAGTCGGCCGTGATGTGTCCGCTTGCCATGAATGCCTCCGCCTCCGGCGCGCTCGGGCGTTCGTGTGACGTCGCGGACCGGCGAGGGCTGCGTCGATCGCTGTCGGCGCTGGGCAGCCGCTGGCAGGCCGGTCGCGCGTGGCCGTCGACTTTACGGGTTGCCCTGGGCGAGGTCTTCAGGACGGTCGATGTCGAAGCCCGCCGACACGTCGTCGCAGGCCACCAGCGCGACCTCGCGGCCCTTGAGGTAGCCGCGGGCGCCGGCGTCGCCGGTGGCGGCCGCGCGGGCCCCGGCCCAGTGGTCGCGGCCGAACAGCACGGGGTGGGTGCGCGCGCCGTCGTGCGCGGCGGCGGCCAGTGCGCTGCGGCCCGCGAGCGCGGCGACGCGCCGCACGGCTTCCGGGCTGATGCCGGGCATGTCGACCGGCAGCACGAGGGCGGCGTCGGCATCGGTCGGGGCGAGCGCGTCGAGCGCGGTGCGCAGCGACGAGCCCATGCCGGTGGCCCAGTCCGGGTTGACCACGGCCGTCGCGCCGGTCAGCTCGGCCCGTTCGCGGACCTCGTCCGCGGCGGCGCCGAGGACGACCACGACGGGCGCGCAGCCGCCCGCGGCGAGCACTCGCACGGCCCGGTCGACCAGCAGTGATCCGTGGTACTCCACCAGCGCCTTCGGCATCCCGAAGCGACGTCCGGCACCGGCGGCCAACACGACTCCCGCGACTCCCACGCACGCACCGTACCCATCCGGAGACGGCGGTGGAGGGCGCCTTTCGGGGAAAGGCGCCCTCCACCTGATTCCTGGTCGAGTGGCAGCTACTCGACCAGGGCCTCGATGCCCTCTACGCCGAAGTAGAAGGCGAAGACGATCGCCAGGACGCCGACGAGCCAGCCGATCTCGCGCACCTTGCCGCGGGCGATCTTGATGACCGCGAACGCGACCAGGCCCGCGCCGATGCCGTTGGTGATCATGTAGGTGAACGGGATCACCGCGATGGTCAGGAACGCCGGGATCACGTAGTCCGGGTCGTCCCAGGGGATGTGCCGGACCTGGGCCATCATCAGCGCCCCGACGATCACCAGCGCGGGCGCGGCGGCCTGCGCCGGCACCACCGCCGCCAGCGGCGTGAACAGCAGCGCCGCGCAGAACAGCAGGCCGGTGACCACGCTGGACAGGCCGGTGCGGGCGCCTTCGGCGACGCCGGTGGCCGACTCCAGGAACACCGTGTTCGGCGACGAGCCGGTGAGCCCGCCCGCCGCGGCGGCGACGCCGTCCACGGCCAGGATCCGGCCCATGCCCTCGACCTTGCCGTCCTTCACCAGCCCGGCCTCGGAGGAGACGCTGGTGATGGTGCCCATCGCGTCGAAGAACCCGGACAGCACGAGGGTGAACAGGAAGACGGTGGCCGCGATGCCGCCGGCCGCGGCGAACCCGCCGAACAGGTCGACGTCGCCGAACAGGCTGAAGTCGGGGCTGCCGACGACGTGGTCGGGCAGCTCGGGCACGATCGTGCCCCACTGCTTCGGGTCGATGGCGAACAACGCGTTCGCCGCGATCGCCAGCACCGTGCTCACCGCGATGCCGATGAGGATCGCGCCGGGCACCCGCCGCGCCAGCAGCACCAGCATGATCAGCAGGCTCACGCAGAAGATCGCGATCGGCACGCCGATCAGGTGCCCCTCGGTGCCCTGACCCATCTGGACCGGCACCGTGGTGTTGGCCGCGTCCGGCTTCCGGGTCACGAATCCCGCGCTGACCAGGCCGATCAGCGCGATGTAGAGGCCGATGCCGACGGTGAGCGCGGTCTTCAGCGCGGCCGGGATGGCGTTGATGATCTTCTCCCGGATGCCGCTGACGGCCAGGACGACGATCACGATGCCTTCGAGCACCACCAGCCCGAAGGCCTGCGCCCAGGTCATGGCGGGCGCGATGGTGAAGGCGACGACGGCGTTGACGCCAAGACCGGCGGCCAGGGCCAGCGGCGCGTTGCCGACCAGGCCCATCACGATGGTCATCACGCCGGCGGTGGCCGCGGTGGCCGTCGTCAGCTGCTCAGGGGTCAGCACGGCGCCGGTCGCGTCCGCGGACGAGCCGAGGATCAGCGGGTTGAGCATCACGATGTAGGCCATCGCGACGAACGTGGTCAGGCCGCCGCGCAGTTCGCGGGAGAGGGTGGAGCCGCGGGCGGTGATGCGGAAGAAGCGATCTAATCCGGAGGCGCCGGTGTCGGCGGATCTTTCCGGTTGCACTTGCTGGGTCATGAGTCCTCCCATGCCGGTGGGCGCCCCCGCGCGGCACCCGGATTCGGTGCCGCCCGGACTTATTTCCGGCGTTTTCCGGGCAGGGGAGGGCCCGGCGGGAATTCGCCGAAATCGGTGCGGGGCATTTGATCGATTGGTTTTCGCTGTCCCGGTTCGGTTCATCGGGACGGCGGGCGGACCCAGCTCCGGCGCAACAGCGGGGAACTGTCGGTGTGGCCCGTCCGCAGGCTTCGGGCGACCCGGTCGTCGCTACCGATGCCTCTGCTCAGGACGTCGTTGTCGGAATCTTCTTGCTGGCTGGGGAATTGCTGGATCGGCTCGCGGTTCAGTAGTCGACGCGGTCGGTCTTGCCGCGCCAGGCGTCGAAGGCGGCGTTGCGGTCGGCCATCTCCACCCGGACGACGGGCGTCGGGCACTTCGTCTCGGGATCCTCGAACGCGTCGTAGAAGGCGCGGTCGTCGAAGCCCGCGTCGGCGGCGTCGTCCCGGTCGGCGGCGAACAGCACCCGGTCGACCCGCGCCCACAGCGCCGAGGCCAGGCACATCGGGCACGGTTCGCACGAGGTCACCAGCACGCAGCCGGCCAGCTTGAAGGTGCCCAGCGCCCGGCAGGCGTTGCGGATCGCGGTCACCTCGGCGTGCGCGGTCGGGTCGAGGTCGACGGTCACCTTGTTGGTGCCCGTCGCGATGATCTCGCCGTCCCGGACGATCAACGCGCCGAAGGGGCCGCCGCCACTGTCCACATTGGTCTTGGCGAGGTCGATGGCCTGCGCCATCCAGTCCTGCTCGGCGCCCGTTGCTACGTCCACGGACATTGCTTTCCTCCTATGATCTTTTCAGTGCGCGGCGGGAGCCGCTTGCGGTGCGGGACTCGGCTTGCACCGCCGCGGGTTCCGCCACCCGCACCGCCACGCGAATCACTGTGAACTGCTCGCCGGGTCTTCCGGTGATTCTGTTTTGGGTAGCTGGGGCGGCGGCCCGGCACCGCCGCCCCAGCTGGTCTGGTCACACGATGTGCTCGGGGGCCACCGGGGTGTGCGGGAGTTCCTTGCCGGTGGCGGCGCGGATGGCGGCCACCACGGCGGGCGTGGTGGAGATCGTCGGCGGCTCGCCCACCCCGCGCTGTCCGTAGACCGCGTTGGGGTCGGCGCGTTCGATCACGTCGATCTCCATCGGCGGCGTGTCGAGGATCGTGGGGATCAGGTAGTCGGTGAAGGAGGGGTTGCGGATGTGCCCGTCCACGACCTTGATCTCCTCCATCACGGCCAGCCCCATGCCCTGCGCGGTGCCGCCCTGGATCTGGCCGATCACCGCGTCCGGGTTGATCGCCTTGCCGACGTCCTGGGAGCAGGCCAGCTGCACGACCTTGACCAGGCCGAGATCCAGGTCCACGTCGACCACCGCGCGGTGCGCGGAGAACGCGTGCTGCACGTGCACCCGGTCGCTGCGGCCGTTCTCGTCCATCGGGAAGGTCTCCCGGTGGTGGTACTCGCGGGTTTCCTCGATGACGTCGTCGCCGAGCACCTCCACGAGGTCGGCCAGCACGCCGTGGGCCTCGGACACGACCTTGCCGCCCTGCAGGGACAGCAGCGCCGGTTCGACGTCGTAGCGCTCGGCGACCCGGGCGAACAGCGCCTCCCGCACCGCGTCGCAGGCCGCCTTGACGGCACTGCCGGTGACCAGCGTCTGCCGCGAGGCGGAGCTGGAGCCGGCCGGGCCGACGCTGGTGTCGTTCGGGTGGATGGTCACCCGCTCGACGCCGAGCTCCGACCGCGCGATCTGCTGCTGCACCGTCACCAGGCCCTGCCCGACCTCGGCCGCGGCGGTGTGCACCATGGCCGCCGGCTCACCGCCGAGGGCCTGCAACCGCACCCGCGCGGTCGAGAAGTCGTCGGCGCCTTCGGCGTAGCAGATGTTCTTGATCGTCACGCCGTAGCCGACGCCGCGCACCACGCCTTCGCCGTGCGTGGTGTTGGACGCCCCGCCGGGCATGTCCCGGATGTCCACCGGCCCGGTGCGCTCGCCGGGCATCGGCAGGTCACGCACCCGCGCCAGCAGCTCGGCCACCGGCGCCGGGAAGTCCAGCACCTGACCGGTCGGGATCGAGTCGCCCTGCTCGATGGCGTTGGCGATGCGCACGTCGACCGGGTCCATGCCCAGCGCGTCGGCGAGTTTGTCCATTTGGGACTCGTACGCGAAAGTCGGCTGCACCGCGCCGAGTCCGCGCATCGCGCCGCACGGCGGGTTGTTGGTGTAGAGCCCCCAGCCCTCGATGTCGACGTTCGGCACCTTGTACGGCCCGGCGCCGAGCGTGGTGCCGTTGCCGACCACGACCGGCGTCTTCGAGGCGTACGCGCCGCCGTCGAAGTACTGCCGCGCCTTGACGTACACGAGCTTGCCGTCGCGGGTCGCGCCGTGCTCGTAGTACATCTTGGCCGGGTGCCGGTGCACGTGGCCGTAGAACGACTCCTCGCGGTTGTAGACCATCTTGACCGGTTTGCCCAGATGCAGCGCCAGCATGCACACGTGCACCTGGATGGACAGGTCCTCGCGGCCGCCGAACGCGCCGCCGACGCCGGACATGGTCATCCGCACCTTCTCCGGCGGCAGCCCGAGCGCCCGCGCGGTCTGCCGGAGGTCGGAGTGCAGGTCCTGGGTCGCCAGGTACAGGTCGACGCCGCCGTCCTCGGCCGGGATGGCCAGCCCGGACTCGGGCCCCAGGAACGCCTGGTCCTGCATCCCGACGGTGTACACGCCGGAGACCACGACGTCGGCCGTCGCGTTCGGGTCGCCCTTGACGATCTTCTGGTGCCGCACCACGTTGCCGTCCGGGTGCAGCTTCGGCAGCGTGTCGTCGTGCGCGACGCGCTCGGCGTCGAGCACCGGCTCCAGCACCTCGTAGTCGACGACGATCTTCTCCAGCGCGCGCCGCGCCGTCTCCGGGTGGTCGGCCGCGACCAGCGCGACCGCTTCGCCCTTGTAGCGCACCACGTCGGAGGCCAGCACCGGCTGGTCGGCGTACTTCAGGCCGAAGCAGTTGTCGCCGGGCACGTCCTCGGCGGTGAGCACGGTCTGCACGCCGGCCATCGCCATCGCCTGCCCGATGTCGATCGACCGGATCCGGGCGTGCGGGTGCGGGCTGCGCAGCGTCGCGCCCCACAGCATGTCCTCGGCCCACAGGTCCGAGGAGTAGGCGAACTCGCCGCGCACCTTGATGGCGCCGTCCGGGCGCAGCGGAGATTCGCCGATGCCGCCGCCGATGGCGTCGTTGAGCTCCTGAGGACTGCGAGCAGGCGCATGGCTGCTGCTCATGCGGACACCTCCGTAGATGCCTGTTTCCGAACCCGGTTCGGGCCTCCTGCCGCAATTTCCATTGAAATCGAACCTTCGATTTCAATGGAAATTGCGGAACCGCCACTTCTCATGCGGACACCTCCCGGGTGCGGATCCGGGCGCTCGCCCGGTCGAGTTCGTGGGCGAGTTCGGTCTCCGACACCGGCATCAGCCGGCCGTCGTCGACCACGACGCTGCCGCCGCGCAGCAGCCGCTCCAGCTTCGGCAGACGACCGAGCACCAGGGCGGCCACCGGGTCGGCGATTCCCGCGTGGTCGAGGCCGCCGAGCCGCCAGACCGCGATGTCGGCGAGCTTGCCGTGCTCCAGCGAACCCAGCTCGTCGTCGCGGCCGAGGCACCGCGCGCCGCCGCGGGTGGCGAGCCGCAGCGCGTCGCGGACCGACAGCGCCTCCGGCCCGTAGCGGGCGCGGGCGGTCAGCAGGGCCTGGTGCATCTCCTCGCCGAGGCCACCGGCCTCGTTGGAGGCGACCCCGTCGACCCCCAGTCCGACGGGGGCACCGGCGTCCAGCAGCGGCCGCACCGGCGCGATCCCGGCGCCGAGCCGGCCGTTGGAGGTGGGGCAGTGCGCCGCGCCGGTGCCGGTCTCGCCGAGCCGGGCGATGCCCTTCTCGGACAGGTGGATCGTGTGCGCCAGCCACACGTCCGGCCCGAGCCAGCCCAGGTCGTCGGCGTACTCGACCGGCGTGCGGCCGTACTCGGCCCGGCACTGCTCTTCCTCGTCGGTGGTCTCGGCGAGGTGGGTGTGCAGCCGGACCCCGTTGCGGCGCGCCAACTCCGCGGCCTGGCGCATCAGGTCGGTGCTGACCGAGAACGGCGAGCACGGCCCGACCGCGACGCGCACCTGCGCGCCCGGGTTCGGGTCGTGGAACCGGTCGATCGCGTCCTGGGTGCCGGCCAGCGCGGCGTCGAGGTCCTCGACGACCGAGTCCGGCGGCAGGCCGCCGTGCGAGCGGCCCCGGTCCATCGAGCCGCGCACCGCGTGCAGCCGCACGCCGATCCGCTCGGCCGCGGCGACCACGGCACCGAACACGTCGCCGCCGCCGCGCGGGAAGACGTAGTGGTGGTCGGCGGCGGTGGTGCAGCCGGACAGGGCCATCCGGGCCAGGCCCGCCGACGCAGCGGCGTGCGTGATCTCCTCGTCGATGCCCGCCCAGACCGGGTACAGCTCGGTCAACCAGCCGAACAGCGTCGCGTCCGCCGCGTAGCCGCGGGTGGCCCACTGGTACAGATGGTGGTGGGTGTTGATCAGGCCGGGAGTGACCAGGCAGCCGGACGCATCGATGCGCCGCACCGGGCCCTGCTGGGCCGGCGCGGAACCGGGGCCGACCGCGACGATGCGGTCACCCTCGACGACGACGTGACCCTCGGCGAACTCGGTGCCCGAGTCGTCGACGGTGACCACGGCGCCGCCCTCGATGATGACAGTCCCGCCTCTCCGCGATTCACAGCGGTGGTCGCGTTCGGGATTGATCTCGCGTTCGGCGGTTTCTTGTGGCTGGGTTGCGTCACGGTCCCCTGAGGTGCGGTTGGGAGGGGGTGGGGTTGACGCAGGGTTGCTGCTCATGAGTGAGCCTTGCCCGATGTCGTCTTCTTCTTGGCGGCGAGCCGGACGGCGTCCATGATCTTCTCGTAGCCGGTGCAGCGGCACAGGTTCCCGGCCAGCGACTCGCGGATCTCCGCGTCGGACGGGTCCGGCTTCCGGTTCAGCAGGTCGTGCGTCTGCACCAGCAGGCCCGGCGTGCAGAAACCGCACTGCACGGCACCGGCCTCGACGAACGCCTCCTGCACCTCGTCCAGCTTCTCGCCGTCGGCGAGGCCTTCCACGGTGCGCACCTCGCGGCCCTCGGCCTGCCCGGCCGCGATCAGGCACGAACAGGCCGGCACACCGTCCAGGTAGACCGTGCAGGAACCGCATTCGCCCTGCTCGCAAGCGTTCTTCGAGCCCGGCAGGCCCAGCCGCTCGCGCAGCACGTACAGCAGGCTCTCGCCTTCCCACACGCCGTCGGCCTCGTGCGGTTGTCCGTTGACGGTGAACTTCAGGCGCATTCCTGCCTCCCGGAACAGTGGTCGTCCCAGACCCAGGACAGGGTCCGGCGGGCCATCACGGCCAGCGCGTGGCGGCGGTAGTCGGCGGTGCCGCGCACGTCGTCGATCGGCGACGCGGCCTGCGCGACCAGCTCGCCGAACCGGCGGGCCACCGACTCCTCCAACGGCCGCCGCTGCTCCCAGTCGAGCTCGGCGCTCAGGAACTCCTCGGCCGCGAGCGCGCGCAGCGGCGTCGGGGCGGCCGAACCGATCCCGGTGCCGACCTGCTTGCGGTCGGGGTGCAGCGCGATCGCGAAGGTGCACACCGCGATGACCATCGCGTTGCGGGTGCCGACCTTGGAGAACTGCTGCGCGCCGGTCGCCGGGGCGATGTGCACGGCGGCGATCAGCTCGTCCTCGGCCAGCGCATTGCGCTTGACGCCGGTGAAGAACTCCGTCGCCGGGATCAGCCGCTTGCCGCGCACGGACTCGACCTCGATCCGCGCGTCGGAGGCCAGCAGCGGCGGGTGGCCGTCGCCGGCGGGGGAGGCGGAGCCGAGGTTGCCGCCGAGGGTGCCGCGGTTGCGGATCTGCGGCGAGCCGACGGTGCGGCTGGCGATGGCCAGGCCCGGCACCCGGTCGCCGAGCTCGTTGATCAGGTTGGCGTAGGGCAGGCCCGCGCCGATGCGCAGCTCGCCGTCCGCCTCGGACCAGCCGGTCAGCTCCGGGACACCGGTGAGGTCGAGCAGCATGCTGGGGCGGCGGTGATCGAAGTTGATCTCGACCATCACGTCGGTGCCGCCGGCGATCGGCGTCGCATCCGGATGCGCGGCCTTGGCTTCGAGCGCCTCCCGCCATGAGGCGGGGCGGAGGAATTCCACGGTTGTACTCCTTGTCACGGCCGGTGAAAAGGTGTGAGTCAGTACACAGCCGGGGAGCAGTCGGTGACTAGCGGTGGAAGGCCCGAAAAAGCCTTTCGGTGTGCGGACGGGAGTTGTATGTTTCTCCAAACGCGCGGAGCTGCGATGCGCCGTTCGGGCCGGCCCGCCGGAACATCGCGGAGCTCCGCACCGGGAACAGGTGGCTGCCTCGCGCCGGCAGCGGGATCCGAGGTGCGCAGGTGCAGCTGAACGACCTTCTCGCCGATCCGGAACTCGGACTGGTGCTGCTCAACGGCGCGGAGGAGATGGCCCGCCCGGTCCGCGGCGTCTACATCACCGACCTGCTGGATCCCCGGCGCTACCTGCACGGCGGCGAGCTGGTGCTCAGCGGCCTGATGTGGCGCAACGAGCCCGCCGATTCGGAGGCGTTCGTCGCCGCGCTGGTCGACGCCGGGGTGGCGGGCCTCGCCGCGGGCACCGCGCGCCTCGGCCACGCCCCGCCGGACCTGGTCGAAGCGTGCCGACGACACGGCCTGCCCGCCTTCGAGGTGCCGCTGACGGTCAGCTTCAACACGCTCGCCGACCGCATCCAGCGCCGCTCCGCGCCGCGCCGCGAGCTGGTCTCCGCGGTCGCCGGCGGCGCCGACCTCGACCAGGTGCTGCGGATGGCGGCCGACGAGCTCGGCACCGACTGCTGGGTGCTGTCCGCGGCCGGCTGGATCGTCGGCGGCACCGCCGACCTGCCGGAGGAAACCCGCTGCGCGGCGCTGCGCGAGTTCGCGACCGGCCGCCTCCCGCGCACCGTGCGGCCGGGCGACGCGCACGTGCTGTGGCCGGT
Organism: Saccharopolyspora sp. NPDC045839; assembly: GCF_056431645.1. Classification (NCBI taxonomy): domain Bacteria; kingdom Bacillati; phylum Actinomycetota; class Actinomycetes; order Pseudonocardiales; family Pseudonocardiaceae; genus Saccharopolyspora; species Saccharopolyspora sp. NPDC045839. The sequence goes on along the minus strand of NZ_JBWKKH010000037.1, from coordinate 13,680 downwards.
GGAGTCCGGCATCGAGCCGCCCGCCGCCGGCTGGTTCGTGCTGGCGCGCGGCGACGTCGCCGACTGGGACGAGGAGAAGGAAGCCATCGCCACCGACCTGAGCACGGTCGTGGCGCTGCTGCGCGCGCGGGTGGACGAGGCCCGCCGGATCGCGGGCCGCTCGGTGGAGGCTGCCCTGCGGCGGCTGCTCGACGGCACCTCCACGCAGGCCGAGGTCGCGGCGCGGCTGGAGACGGCGGGACTGCCGACCGACGAGCCGCTGCGGGCGGTCGCGCTCAGCGTCGGCGACCCGGCCGAGTCGACGACGCTGCTGCGCGAGATCGCCGCGGCGACGGGCATGGCGTCGGTCACGGCGCCGCTGGGAGACGGCGCGACGGCGTTGTTCGTCGACGACGAAGCCCACCTGGCGGAGCTGGACGTGCTGCTGCGCCGCATCGCCGCCGAGACGGAGCCCGGCCTGGGCAGGCGGCGGCTGGCGGTCGGCGTCAGCGACGTCAGCCCGGCGACGGCCCTGCGCGGAGCGCTGGAGGAGGCGGGTTACGCGCGGCGGCTCGCGCAGCGGCGCCGAGGGCGCGCCGAGGTCGTCGCGGCGGCGGAACTCGCGTCGCACGAGGTGCTGCTGGCGTCGGCGCCCGACGAACTGCGCCGCTCCTACCGCCAGCGGTTGCTCGCGGATCTGATCGCATATGACTCGGCGCACAACTCCGACCTGGTGCGCACGCTGCGGACCTTCCTCGACTGCTCGGGATCGTGGTCGCGCTGCGCCAAGCGACTCCACGTGCACGTGAACACGCTGCGCTACCGGATCCAGCGGATCGAGGAGATCACCGGGCGGGACCTCGCCGACTTCCCGTCCCGAGTGGACTTCTACCTCGCCCTCGAACTCGACCGCGAGCCCGCCGAGTAGCGCCGCAGGTTCCGCCCTGGACGGACGTTTCGCCAGGTGAGCTCCCGCGAGTGTTTTGGGTTGCTATGGCGACCCAACGTGCTCACGGGTCCTGACCAGGCAAAACATCTACCTGCGACGCGATCACGGGAAGTCGGTCTCCGACCACGCAAAGCGACGACATCGGCGCGGTCCCGTGGGAGTGCTCACACTCGGTTCCGCTGTCCAGGGGAAGGGGTGGGCGCGGTTCGAAATCTGTGCGTGAGCGGGGTACTGTGCTTGGTCGCAGTCGAGCTCCGAGGGCGCGCGCCCCAGCGGGTCGGACCCCGGGGAAAACCCAACCCCACCAGCCGAGACGGAGGTACCGGGATTGACCGATCTGTCCGCCACCACCGGTGTGACGGACCGCCCGAGCGGCACCGCGCAGCAGACCGAATCCGCCGCGCCGGACCCGATTCTGCAGTTCCTCGACCGGCAACGCCCCGAAACCCCCTGCCTGGTCATGGATCTGGCGCAGGTGCGCGACCGCTACCGGCAGTTGCGAACCGCCCTGCCGGACGCCCGGATCTGCTACGCGGTCAAGGCCAATCCCACCCCCGAAGTGGTCGGTGAACTGGTCGGCCTGGGGGCCTCCTTCGACGTCGCCAGCCCCGGCGAGATCGACCTGTGCCTCGCCAAGGGCGCGGCCCCGGAGTCCATCTCCTACGGCAACACCATCAAGAAGCGCCGCGATGTCGCCCGCGCCTACGAGCAGGGCGTCCGCCTGTTCGTCACCGACAGCGCCGCCGACCTGGCCAACATCGCCGAGGTCGCGCCGGGTTCGCGGGTGTTCTGCCGGGTCCTGGTGGACAACAAGGGATCCCGCACCCCGTTCGGCCGCAAGTTCGGCTGCTCGCCGGAGACCGCCGCGCAGCTGCTGCGGCGCGCGCGGGAACTCGGCCTGGACGCCTACGGCGTGTCGTTCCACATTGGATCGCAGCAGCTGGAACCCGCCGCGTGGGAGCACGGGATCAGCGCCGCCCGGCAGGTGTTCGAGGACTGCGCCGAGCACGGCGTGCGGCTGCGGATGGTGAACCTCGGCGGCGGATTGCCCGCCGGCTACACCGAATCCGCCCCGCCGCTGGCCGACTACGTGCGCCGCATCGAGGAGTCGCTGGACCGCAACTTCGGCGCCCAGCGGCCGGAACTGCTCATCGAGCCGGGCCGCTTCATCGTCGGCGACGCGGGCGTGCTGCGCAGCGAGGTCGTGCTCGTCAGCGACGCCGTCGACGGCGACCGCAGCTGGGTCTACCTGGACATCGGCCGCTACAACGGGCTCGCCGAAACGGAAGGCGAGGCCATCGCCTACCGGCTGCGCACCTCCCGCGACGGCGACCCGCGCGGCCCGGTGGTGCTCGCCGGGCCGACCTGCGACGGCGACGACGTCCTCTACCAGCGCACCCGGTACGAGCTGCCGCGAACGCTGCGCGGCGGAGACTGGGTCGATCTGCTCAGCGCGGGCGCGTACACCGCGAGCTATTCATCGGTGGGTTTCAACGGATTCACCCCGCTGCCCACGTATTGCGTCGACGGCGACGAACAGCCGTGATCGCCTCGGCAACTTCGAGAAGCCGACACCGAACAGTGCCGACTGGGAGATCGTGCGGGATGGGAGAGCCAGTGCGCTCAACGCGAGCCTGCCGTCAGGCAAGCGGCGCGAGCCGCTTTCGGCCACGTCCGCAACTTGCGCCGCCGCGGGTTCTCAGGGGTCTTCTCGCGAGGACAGCCCCGACGCGTCGTATTGGTCATACGTGTGTCGGGGATCCCACAGCGAGAAGACACCTGAGGTTCCGCCACCTGCACCGCCATGCAAGCCGACCCGCTCAACTTCCGAGCGCTGGAATCTGCGAAATGATGGGAGGTCGATAGATGTCCGTTGACACCGGGACACCGCCGGTTGGGTTGTTCACCGGCCAGCATGTCCTTGCCGAGCTGGAGGGCGTTGATCCGGATCTGCTCGACGACGAGCAGTTCCTGCGCGAGACCCTGCACGACGCGCTGAGCCAGTCGCACGCCACCGTGTGCCAGATGATCGCCAAGCGGTTCGAGCCGCAGGGTGTCACCGTGTTGGCGTTGCTGTCGGAGTCCCACGCTTCGCTGCACACGTACCCGGAGGACGGCTCGATCTTCATCGATGTCTTCACCTGCGGGCACACGGCCCAGCCGGAGCGCGCGGTCGAACTGCTCGCCGAGGCGCTGAAACCGGCCTCGCAGAACGTCCAGACCATTCAGCGGGGCCGCGACTACGCGGGCCTTGTCTCGTGAAGTTGCCAAGACGGTCACGAGCGCGTTTTGCGCAGGTGGTCCCGTAGCGGAACCTCGGACGCCTTCTCGGGCCGGGATCCCCGACATCATGTATGTCCAATACACCACGTCGGGGCTGTCCTCCCGGGAAGACATCTGAGAACCCGCGGGTGGTCACCGTGCGTGTGTGGGCTGAGCGGCTCCGCCGCTTGGAAGACATGCTTTACCGGGCAAGCCGAATCAAGGAGGAGCACCGTTGATCGAACTCGACGGGCACCGGTGGATCAAGGAGCCGATGGGCGACGACCTGCAGCGCCTGTGGCGGGTCGACGAGGTGCTGTGGGAGGGCGACACCGACTACCAGCACGTGGTCATCGGTCGCACCGGCCAGGGCGTTTCGCTGTTCTGCGACGACGACCGGCAGAGCACCGAGTTCTCCCAGCTGATCTACCACGAGGCGATGATGGTGCCGGCGTTCCTGCTCGCCGCGCAGGTCGAGCGGGTGCTGATCATCGGTTCCAGCGAGGGCGTGGCCAGCCAGATGGCGGTCGCGGCCGGGGCCGGCCGGGTCGACCACGTCGACATCGACGAGCAGTGCGTGCGCATCTGCGCCGAGCACCTGCCGTACGGCTACAGCACCGAGGAGCTCGCCCGCGTCGAGCAGGGTGACGGGCCGATCAAGCTGCACTACGCGGACGGCTGGGGCTTCCTCGACCAGGCGCCGCCGGAGGGCTACGACATCGTCGTCGTCGACCTGCCCGACGAGCGGGCCGACGACGCCGACGGCCAGCACAACCGGCTGTACGGCCTGGAGTTCATCCAGCGCTGCCAGGCGGTGCTCGGGGCCGGTGGCGTGGTCGCGTTCCAGGCCGGCTGCCCGACGGTGTGGCGCAACGAGACGCTGATCCGCGCCTACAACCGGTTCCGGTCGATGTTCGACACCGTCGCCTACTTCGGCTCCGACGAGCATGAGTGGGCGTTCCTGTTCGGCCGGGTCGAGCAGATCGACGACCCGACGAACGTGATGCTGGAGGCGTTCTCCAAGTCCGCCTACCGGCCGGAGACGATCGACGAGGCCAGCCTCATCGGCTGCACCGTCCCGCCGTACTCGGTCCGCAACCAGACCTGAACCTTCCGCAATACGGAACTCCGGTTCCACGGCCCGCAATTTCAATGGAAATCAGAGGTTCGATTTCCATTGAAATTGCGGTTCATCCTGGTCGGCCCGCAGCCGCGGGTCGCGAAGCTGCACGCCAGATGGGGTGTCGCATGCGCCGCAGGCGCATAGCCCACCTACGACACGTGCACCGCCGCGGGTTCGCTGTGCCCACCCCTCCGGGGTTCTCCCGGCGAGGACGGCCCCTCCGGCGTGTATTGGGCGTACATCAGGAGGGGCATCCGCAGTCCAGGGAGCCTCTGAGGTTCCGCTACCCGCACAGCCACGCAGAACGAGGTTGGAAGAACCTCATTGAAATTGCGGCCTAGAGCGAGCCGAAGTAGGGGTGGCGGCCCGGGTTGCCGTCGCGGGGGATGAACCACTGGTCGAAGGCCACGCCCCGCGCGCGCAGCTCGGCCTCGACCTTGGAGACCTGCTCCGCCACCTCCGGCTCCGCATCTTCCGACAGCGGCAGGTCCACCTCGTAGAGCTCGTCCTGGTCGGTGTCGCCGAAGGCCCGCCCGGCGAAGGCGGCGAACACCGTCTCGCTGTCGTCCCAGCTCATCAGCTCGGCGGCCTCCAGCACCACGCGCGCCTCGTTGACCACCAGCCGCAACGCCAGCGCCTCGGCGACCGTGCGCGGCGGCGTCCAGCTCGGCTCCGTCAGCCGCACCGCGACCGCCGCCGACGACAGCACGAAAGCGCGGGCGAAGAACGCGTCGTAGCGGTGGTCGTAGCAGGGCGGCAATTCCTCCAGCACCAGCAGCCCGACCGCGTCGGCCACCGTCGCGTTGTTCACCGCCAGGGCCAGTTCGTCGTAGAAGATCTCGTCGGTGACCACCCGCACCGCGTGGATCAGCGCCCCGGCGGCCAGCGCGTGGGTGTCCGGATCGGCGCCGAACGCGCTCGCCTCGAACGCCCGCAGCTGCGGAGCCAGCTGGGTGAGCCGGACGCGCCAGTGCTCGGCGTCCATCGCGGGCTCGGCGGAGGTCTCCAGCGCCTCCTCGACCGCCGCCTCCAACTCCTCGTTGATGTCCGAGGCCGCGGCGAGCCGCTGGTTGAACTCGTCCTCGGTGATCCGCACCTCCGAGTGCGCCACCGACCAGCCGGTGAGCACCTCGGACTCGCCGATCAGCTCGTCGAGCACCGAGGCGGCGGCTTCCTCGGCCGCCAGCAGCGACGGCGCGTCGAGCGCGAGCACCACGCTCGCGCCGGTCAGGTGCACCGTGATGCGGTAGTCGAGGACGTCGATGTCGCCATCCCCCGGACCGGAGACCCCCTCGACCAGCGCGAGGTGGCGGTCGAGCACGGCCGCTATCCCCTCCTGCTGCAGCGCGTCGAGCTCCACGACCTCGGCCGGCGGCGCGAGCTCCGCTGTCACCGCATAGTCCACCGCTTCTCGCCCTCTCCTCGACGGTTGGTCGGCATGTTACGTCGTCCGGCAGGCGAGGACCCGTCAGCCGATCGAGGGCCCCTCATCGGCCATGATGAACCACGTGACAACGACTGTGGCCGTATTCGGCAGCTGCAACATGGACCTGGTGGCCTACGTCGGGACGGCCCCGAAGCGCGGCGAGACCGTGCTGGGGCGGGAGTTCCACACGGTGCCGGGAGGCAAGGGCGCCAACCAGGCGATCGCCGCGGCGAAGGCGGGCGCGGCGGTGCGCATGATCGGCGCGGTCGGCGAGGACGAATTCGGCGCCCAGATCCGCGACACCCTGCAGAAATCCACTGTGGACGTCAAAGGGGTCCGCGTGGTGCCGGGGCGCAGTGGCACGGCGCACATCGTGGTGGACGACGAGGCCGGCAACTCGATCGTCGTGGTGCCGGGTGCCAACGGGACGGTCGACGGGCTCGCCGACGGCGACGAGGAACTGATCGCCGGATCGCGGAGTTTGCTGCTGCAGCTGGAGATTCCGCTCCCCGGCGTGGCCGCGGCCGCCGCGGCCGGGCGCCGCAACGGGGTGCGCGTGGTGCTCACGCCGGCCCCGGCGGTGCCGCTGCCCGGGGAAATCCTGTCGAATGTGGACCTGCTGGTGCCCAACGAGCACGAGGCGGCGATCCTGGCGGGCGACGACGACCCGCACCGCGCGCTCGCCGCGCTGCTGGAGCTGGTTCCGGAAGTGGTGATCACCCTCGGTGGCCGCGGCTCGCTGTACGGCAACCGCGACGGAGCGCGCGTGGAGGCGCCCAGCTTCCCGGTCGAAGCCGTGGACACCACGGCCGCGGGCGACACCTTCGTCGGCGTGCTGAGCGCAGCGCTGGGCGAGGGCGCCGAGATGCCCGAGGCACTGCGGCTGGCCTCCGCCGGTGCGGCGGTGTCGGTGCAGCGCAACGGGGCCAGCAGCTCGATGCCGACCCGTCAGGAAATCACCGACTTCTTGGCGTCCGCATAAGGGATTCACCGCGACAATTACTGCTCGTTCAAGACCGCGTTACGAGGAGTCATTGCACGAGTTTCACGGGCGGCCGGATTGGTCCCGAGTTCGAACCGGCCGCCCGTGGCACGTGCTCACTGAGCGTTGTCGTACGCCTCGACGACCTCCGCCGGAATGCGGCCCCGGTCGGAAACCTGCATGCCCTGATTCCGGGCCCATTCCCGAATGGCCTGGTTGCGTTCGCGGTCGGCCGCGGTCGGCGTCGCCGAGGGCTTGCCCGGCTTGACGGCGACGCGCTTGCGGCCACCGGTCTTCCGGGCGCTGGCCACGAAAGACGCCAGCGAGTCGCGGAGTTTGGCCGCATTTTCGGTGGACAGGTCAATTGCGTAGTTCACCCCGTCCAAGGCGAACTCGACGGTGCTGTCGGCTGCTGTGCCGTCGACGTCGTCGACGAGCTGAACGGTGACTTTCTGCGCCACGGTAACCCTCGATTCCGGCTCGATTCCCCGTCTTCTCCGCGAACCTCGTGCGGAGAAGAGCGAGCGAACAATAAACGATCGGCGTAAGAATGATCCAGCCGCGGCCGGAATTTCCTGCGATGTGCGCTGGATTACTTTCCAGGATTGCCCCGCAACGGTTACTGTCCGTTGGTGGTCGGGCGCTCGCCGGCGTGTGAGGTGGCGCGTGACCCGCCCGGCGGTTATCGACAGGTCGCCGCGTTGTTCTATGGTTAAGTACGAGACAACAGCGATGCCGCGTGCTACAACGTGGTCAGGGCTCGCAGTAGTCTTACCTGCAAGTGTCGCGGATCGAGGCGGGGCACGTTCCCGAGACAGGTGATCATGGCCGAGCGGATTCAGGTCGAACTCGTCGATGACATCGACGGGTCCCCAGCCAACCACACCGTCACCTTCGCACTGGATGGTGTGACCTACGAAATCGACCTGAACGAGAAGCACTCCAAGCAACTCCGGGCCGTGCTCGATCGCTACATCAAGGCTGCGCGGGCGCCCAAGCCGGAGCCGGTGCGCAGCACCCGCCAGCAGGAGCGTGAAGAGGAACAGGCCCGGCAGGCCAACAAGCAGCTGACGGAGCAGATCCGCGGTGCCGCGCAGCGCACCCGCGAGCACCTCAGCAAGAAGGCCGCCGAGCCGGAGCCTGCCGAGCAGTCGGGGCCCGCCGAGCAGTCGGAGCCGGTCGAGGAAACGCTCTTCGACGCGACGTCGACCGAGGAGAAGTCGGACGCCGCCCGCGTGCCGGCCGTTTCGCTGCCGACGTTCTCCTCCGCCGTCGACTGAGCTCGCCGGGCAGGTTCGGCGAAACCGCGCCCATTCCGGCCTGACGCCATGCCGTGAGCGAATTCCGCAAGATGCCGGAATGATCACGGATCTGGACACGCGCGGTCCGGTCAAAATACGGTGCTCGCGTTTACCCCGGTGGCAGACGGGAGACGCGCGTGGCGGATCGCTGCAGACGAGGCGTGCTGGTGGCGCTGGCCACCGCGATCGCGGCGACCGGCTGCGCCCCGTTGGTGGACGTCGAGCAGACCGCCGCCGAGGTGCGTTCCTCCGTGCAGGCCGCGACGGTGCGCGGCGGCGAGGCGGTGATCGCGCTCGACCAGGAACCGGACAAGCTCGACCCGACGCTGGCGTCGACGCTGGCCAGCCGCCAGATCTTCAGCAGCATGTGCGAGAAGCTCTACGACGTCGATGAATCCGTCCGCCTGGTGCCGCAACTGGCCGCCGCGCTGCCGCAGATCTCCGCCGACGGCCGGGAACTCACGATCCCGCTGCGCACCGGGGTGCTGTTCAACGACGGCACCCCGTTCGACGCGCCCGCGGTCAAGAAGAGCCTGGACCGGCATCGCGAGCTCAAGGGTTCGGCCCGCAAGACCGAGCTCAACGCGGTCGAATCGGTGGCGGTCGTGGATCCGAGCACGGTGCGGCTCACCCTGTCCCGGCCCTACACGCCGCTGACCAGCATGCTCGCCGACCGCGCCGGCATGATCATGTCCCCGGCGAAGCTCGACGAACGCGGCGCGGACTTCACCGACGACCCGGTCTGCGTCGGGCCGTTCCGGTTCACCGAACGCGTCGCGCAGGACCGGATCGTGCTGGACCGCAGCGAGTTCTACTACGACCGCGATCGCGTCCGCCTGGACCGGCTGGTGTACCGGACGGTCCCCGACGACAACATCCGGATGGCCAACCTGCGCTCCGGCGAGTTCGACGTGATCTGGGAGGTGCCCACTCCCGAAGTACCGATCCTGTTGCGGGACAACGGAATCGTGCTGCTCAACCAGCCGACGCTGCAGTACTACGGCATCACAGTCAACGTGCGCAACGTCGGCGGCGAGACCGGTGAGGTGACCGGCCCGCTCGCCGACGACCCCCGGCTGCGGGAAGCCCTGTCCCTGGCCATCGACCGGCGCACGCTCAACAAGATCGCCTTCAACGGACTGTTCCGGGCCGCCTGCGGGCCCATCCCGGACAGCAGCGAGTACGCCACCCCGAAGACCCAGGAATGCCCGCCGCACGACCCGGAGCGGGCCCGCCGGCTCATCGCCGAGACCGGCGTGCGGACACCGGTGCGGTTCGAGATGACGCTGGCCAACGACCCGACCCAGCTCCGGGCGGGCCAGGTCATCCAGGCGATGGCCGCCCAGGCGGGCTTCGACGTCGTGCTGCGCCCGACCGAGTCGGCGACGGCGATCAGCGAGGCGCGGCAGGGCCGCTTCCAGACCTTCTTCGTCGGCTGGTCCGGCCGGCCCGACCCGGACGGCAACATCGCGGCCTTCCACACCGAAGGCGGCTCGCAGAACTACAGCGGCGACTTCAGCCCCGCCACCGACGAGCTGATCGAGCAGGCCGGCAGCGAACAGGACGTACCCCGGCGCCGGGCCCTGTACGAGCAGATCGTCGACGCCCTGCACCAGCGCAACAACGTCGTCTACCTCTACCGCACGCAGTACTACACCGCGCACACCGCGCAGCTCGCCGGCGTCGAGACCTTCCCCGACGGGATCATCCGGATGAAGTCCGCGGGCCGAGTCCAGTCGGGGGGATGACATGCGCAGCTACGCGCTCCACCGGATCCTGCAGTCCGCGGTGACCCTGGTGCTGGTGTCGCTGGTGGTGTTCGCGGGGCTCCGCGCGCTGCCCGGCGACCCGGCCGTCGCGATCGCCGGCATCGAGGCGGATGACGCGGTGATCGCGGAGATCCGCCGCGCCCACCTGCTCGACGAGCCGATCCACGTGCAGTACGCGGCCTGGTTCGGCCGCGTGCTGCAGGGCGATCTCGGCGAATCGGCCCAGACCGGCCTGCCGATCGGCGACATCATCCTCACCAGGCTGCCGGTGACCCTCGAGCTGGCCGTGCTGAGCCTGCTGTTCGCCGCGCTGATCGGCCTGACCGCCGGAGTGCTCAGCGCGGTGCGCCGCGGCACCGCGGTGGACTGGCTCGGCAACGGTGCGTCGCTGTTCGGCCTGTCCATCCCGAACTTCTGGCTCGGCCTGATGTGCGTCCTGGTGTTCGCGGTCTGGCTCGGCGTGCTGCCCGCCTCCGGCTACGTCCCGTTCACCGAGTCGCCGCTGGGCAACCTGCAACGGCTGATCCTGCCCGCGTTCGTGCTCGGCAGCGGCCTGGCCGCAGTGCTGATGCGGCAGATGCGATCGTCCATGTTGGACGCGTTGAGCTCGGACTACGTGCGGACCGCGCGCGCCAAGGGCGCCGGGGAGTGGCGCGTGGTCGGCATCCACGGCCTGCGCAACAGCCTGATCACCGTCCTGACGATCCTCGGCCTGCAGCTCGGCACGCTGATCTCCGGCGCCGTGGTCACCGAGCAGATCTTCGTGCTGCCGGGCTTCGGCAAATTGATGGTCGATGCCGTGTTCACCCGCGACTACCCGGTGATCCAGGCCGCGGTGCTGGTCTCCGCGGCCGGCTACATCCTGGTGAACCTGCTCGTCGACCTGCTGTATTCGGTGGTGGATCCGCGAATCAGAGTCCGTGGAGGTGCCGGATGACCCAGGCGGATCTGCCGCGGGTGAGCGGGTCGAGACGGGTTCTGCGCCGCCTGCTACGGCACCGCACCGGCGTCGTCGGGCTCGTGCTGTCGGCGCTGTTCGTGCTGGTGGCGGCGGCCGCGCCGGTGATCGCGCCGGTGGACCCGGCGGCGGTGAACTTCGACCAGGTCCTCCAGCAGCCGTCGCTCGCGCTGCCGCTGGGCAGCGACGAGCTCGGCCGCGACCAGCTCGCGCGCGTCATCTACGGCATCCGCGCGTCGATCGTGGTCGGCGTGCTGTCGGTCCTGCTCGCGGTGGTCGTCGCGGTGCCGCTCGGCCTGATCGCCGGCTACTACCGCGGCTTCGCCGACACCGTCGTCTCGCGCCTCACCGACACCCTGCTGGCGTTCCCGTTCCTGGTGCTGGCCGTCGGCCTGGCAGCGGTGCTCGGCGCGTCGATGGTGAACGCGGCCATCGCGATCGGCCTGTCGCAGGTGCCGAACCTGATCCGCGTTATGCGCGGGGAGACCCTGCGGCTGGCCGGCGAGGACTACGTGGCCGCCTGCGTCGCGGCCGGGGCGCGCGGCACGACCGCGATGTTCCGGCACATCCTGCCCAACGCGGTGAACGCGCTGCTGATCCAGGTCACGGTCGCCATCCCGCTGGCGATCATCGGTGAGGCGCTGCTGTCGTTCCTGGGGCTGGGCGTGCAGCCGCCGGAGGCATCGCTCGGGGTGATGCTGTCGGCCGCGCAGACGTACCTCGCGCAGGCGCCCTGGCTGGTGGTCTTCCCCGGCCTGGCGGTCGTGCTCGCGACGCTCGCCTTCAACCTCCTGGGTGACGGTCTGCGCGACGCCCTCGACCCGAAGGGGCAGCGATGAGCGACGTGCTTTCCTTCACCGACCTGCGGGTGCGCTTCCGCACCGAGGACGGCGTCGCGGAGGCGGTCCGCGGCGTCAGCTTCGGCATCGCGCCCGGCGAGATCCTCGCGGTGGTCGGCGAGTCCGGCTCGGGCAAGAGCGTCACCGCGATGTCCGCGCTCGGGCTGCTCGCGCCGACCGCCGAGGTCACCGGGCGCATCGAGCTGGACGGCGCAGAACTGAGCGGGCCGGACCTGCGGCGGATCCGGGGCAAGCAGCTCGCGATGGTCTTCCAGGAGCCGATGACCTCGCTCAACCCGGTCTTCACCATCGGCTGGCAGCTCGTCGAGGCGATCCGGCTGCACCGGGACGTGCCGGCCGGTGAGGCGCGCGAGCACGCGGCTGAACTGCTCGACGTCGTCGGCATCCCGGAGCCGCGCCGACGGCTGAAGCACTACCCGCACCAGCTCTCCGGAGGGCAGCGGCAGCGGGTGGTGATCGCGATGGCGCTGGCCTGCGAGCCCAGGGTGCTGATCGCCGACGAACCGACCACCGCGCTGGACGTGACGGTGCAGGCCGAGATCCTGGCCCTGTTGCGCGACCTCCGCGAACGCCACGGGATGACGATCCTGCTGATCACCCACGACATGGGGGTCGTGGCGGACCTCGCGGACCGGGTGGTGGTGATGCACCGCGGCGTCCTGGTCGAGCAGGCCCCGGTCGAGCAGCTGTTCCGCGCGCCCGAGCACGACTACACCAAGGCGCTCCTGGCGGCCGTGCCGAGGCTGGAGATCGGCGAGCGCGCCGAAGCCGAGCCCGCAGAGCCGGTGCTCAGGGTCGAAGACCTGGTCGTGAGCTACGCCGGCCAGCGTGCCGTCGACGGGGTGTCGCTGCACGTCGAACGCGGCGAAGTCCTCGCGCTGGTCGGTGAATCCGGCTCCGGGAAGTCCACTGTGGGCAAAGCGGTGGCCCGCCTGCTGACCCCGGCGGAGGGCCGGATCGTGCTCGACGGCCAGGACATCAGCCGGCTGCCGGCACGACGACTGCGCTCGGTGCGCCGCAACATCGGCATCGTCTTCCAGGACCCCGGCTCATCGCTGGACCCGCGCATGACCATCGCGGACAGCATCGCCGAGCCACTGCGCCTGCACCGAGCTGCACGCGGCCGCGAACTGGCGGAGCGCGTCGACGTCCTGCTCGACGCGGTGGAGCTCGGAGCGTCGATGCGCGGCCGCTACCCGCACGAGCTGTCCGGCGGGCAGCGCCAGCGCGTCAGCATCGCGCGGGCGCTGGCGCTGGAGCCGCGACTGCTGATCGCCGACGAACCGACCAGCGCGCTCGACGTGTCGGTGCAGGACGCGGTGCTCCGGCTGTTCCAGGAGCTCCAGGCCAGGCTGAACTTCAGCTGCCTGTTCATCAGCCACGACCTGGCGGTGGTGAATCTGCTCGCCCGCCGGGTGGCCGTCATGCACCGGGGCGAGGTGGTCGAGCAGGGAGACCGCACCCAGGTGCTCGGCGACCCGCAGCACGAATACACGCGACGACTCCTGGCCGCGGCACCGGTGCCCGACCCGGTCCGCCAGCGCTCGCGCCGTGCCGCGTCCTGAAGGAGCGGTCAGTCCTCGGCGCGGTGCCGCCGTGACCGGCTGCGCGAACCGGGCCCGGTTCGCGCAGCCTTCTTGGTCTCGGTCTTCGGCCGCTCGACCCGCTCAGCCAGGGCGGCGGCGAACTCGGGCGGGGCGCTGGGACCCCAGTTCCGGTCTTCCGGGTCCCCAAGCGTCTTGCGCAGCTCGGTGTAGATCGGTGTGGAGTCCACTGCTACCCCCGTTCAGACGATCGTCTGGGAGGCTACCGGCGCTTTCCTGGCGATTCGCGGCGACGAAGCAGGACCACACGAACGTGGACTCGAACCGCGGTCCCGGCGGCCATCCCGCGCGAGCACCCCAAGATCGGCTCTGACCTGGTGTTTTGATGTTTAAGGGGGGGTGGTTGCAGGGGGTGTTTCGGGGGTGTGTAAATTTATCCAAGTCAGCGCGACACGGGCCGGGAAAACCGGGCCGGGCCTGACACGGGTCGCGAACCAAGCTCCCACGAGTGAGTGGTAGAGTGGGCG
>NZ_JBWKKH010000036.1:5136-101470 GCF_056431645.1 Saccharopolyspora sp. NPDC045839 | reverse complement strand
GCCGACAGATCGAAACCAAGACAACCCACAGGCGTCAGCGCGAAACCGAGTCAGACGCCCCGGACGATCACCACCCACATCATCACTGCGCGAAACCGGCGCGGCCACGCGTGCCGAACGCCGGTTTCGCGCGAAAACGCCGCCGGGGACGCGCTCCTGGGTGACGCGGGGCCGACGGCGCGGCGGGGCACACCGCGCCGCCGGCGGCTCTTACTCGGTCAGGCTTCCGCCGTCGGCGACCACACGGCCGTTGTGGATCACCGTGCGGTCGCGGCCGCGGTCCATCACGGTCGAGGTCACGGTTTCGCCGTCGACGAGCAGCAGATCGCCCTGGTCGCCGACGGCGAGGCCCGGGCGGTCGGCGACCGACGCGACGCGCGGCAGCGAGCGGTCGAGGATCGACGCACCGCCGCGGGAGGCCACCGCGTAGCAGTGCTCGATGAGCTCGTCGGCGCGGAACTGGTTGGTGAACGCGAGCTGCCACGTGCGGTCGAGCATGTCGGCGTTGCCGTACGGCGACCAGTAGTCGCGCTGGCCGTCCTCGCCGAGCCCGACGCGGACACCGGCGGCGGTGAGCTCGGCCAGCGGCAGCGAGTGGTGCCGCGCGGGCGCGACGGTGGCCATCGAGATGTCGAGCTCGGCGAACTCCGCGATCAGCCGCCGGGTGGTGGCCTCGGAAACGCTGCCGAGGCCGTAGGCGTGGGAGATCGTCACCTGCCCCGCCATGCCGAGCGCGCGGGTGCGCTCCAGGATCAGGTCGGTCGAGAACACCCCGAGCTCGCCGGGCTCGTGCAGGTGGACGTCGATCGGCGCCTGGTGCTTCTCCGCCAGCCCGAACAGGACGTCCAGGTGGCGCACCGGATCCCGGTCGAGCGTGCACGGGTCGATGCCGCCGACCACGGCGGCGCCCGACGAAAGCGCCTCGTCGATCAGCGGCGGCACGCCCTCCTCCCGCAGCAGGCCGGCCTGCGGGAACGCGATGATCTCGACGTCGCAGCGGTCGCGGTGCGCTTCCTTCGCGGCCAGCACGCCCTCGAACCGCTCCAGCTTGCAGTCCGCGTCGATCTGCGCGTAGCTGCGCACGCGGGTCGTGCCCTGCTCGATCATGCGGCGGAGCGTGTAGGTGGCGCGTTCGGCGACGCTCCACTCGGCGTCGCGCCAGTTCTCGCGGTCGTTCATGACCATCGGCCAGATGCCCGGGCCGGCGGTGTGCGGGCGGAACGGCAGGCCGATCCGGGTCGAGTCGAGGTGGCAGTGCACGTCGGAGAACGACGGCAGGGCGAGCCGTCCGCGGCCGTCGACCGCGTCGGCGCGGTCGGCGGCCGCGGCGTGCGGGGTGATGGCGGTGATCCGCCCGTCCTGGATCTCGATGTCCGAGGGTTCGCCGCCCCACGGACGCACGTTGGTGATCAGCATTGGCTCTCCGTCGGTCACGTCTCGGGCAGTACGTCGGCGAGGCTGGCCAGCGAGGGCGCCCGGCCCAGCTCGATGTGCGAGAACGCGAGTGCCGCCGCCAGATCGGCGTTGCCCGCGTAGATGGCTTGGCAGATGTCCTTGTGCTCGGCGCACTGGACGCGCATGTCGCGATCCGAGGTCATGGTGAACAGCCACTGCATCAGCCCGAGCGAGGGCTTGAGCGCGTTCTCCAGCATCCGGTTCCCGGTCATCGCGACGATCTCGGCGTGCAACGCGGTGTTGGCGGCCGGGATCTCGTCGGCGTCGCCGCGTCGCGTCGCGTCCTCGGCGGCGTCCATGAGCTCCCGCAGCCGCGTTCCGCCGCCGCCCGCCGCAACGGCTTCGGCGGCCCGGCGCGCCGCCATCACCTCCAGGCTCAGCCGCAGGTCGAAGAGCTCGTCGACGTCCTTGAGCGTGAGGGCGCGGACGGTGGCGCCGCGGCGGGGCGACGCCACGACGAAGCCGTCGGCTTCGAGCCGCGCCAGCGCCTCGCGCACCGGGATGCGGGAGATGCTGAGGGCCTCGGAGAGATCGCGCTCGCGAAGCCGGTCGCCGGGCGCGTACTCACCCGCGAAGATCCGGCGGCGGATCTCGTCCGCGGCGCGGACCGCGGTGGACGGCCCGAGGTCCGGACCTTGGCGGCGATCGGTGGCAGCTGGACCGGTCATGGGCCGACCCTACGCGCGGTGACGCGGACCCGGCCCCGACACGTACCGGGGCGAAACGCCACCCCGGTGGTCGGCGGTTTCAATTGAAACCTCCGCCGGGAGCGCCAGGTGACCGCAGTTTCAATTGAAACTGTCATCCCACCGGATCCCCGGTCGGTTCGGGCGTGAACGCCGGGTACGTCGGCGGGAACAGCTCCGCGGCCGGCCGCCGCCGCACATCGCGCTCGGAGTAGGCCTCGCGCATCTTCTCGAACAGCAGTTGCGCGCGTTTCCGCAGGTCTTCGAGGTCGACGCCGGGGATGCGGGAGTCCGCCAGGACGGTCCGGCCCGCGACGACCGAGTGCGTCGCCTGCCGCGCGGTTCCGTTGAGCAGGAAGGTGCGCACCGGGTCGTCCAGCACGCCGTCGCGGATGTCGTCGATGCGGAACGCCACCACGTCGGCCTGCGCGCCCGGCTCCAGCCGGCCGAGGTCGCCGCGACCCAGCGCCCGGGCGCCGCCGAGGGTGGCGGCGTCGAGGTAGTCCTCGGCAGGCGCGGCGTCGAGCCGGTCTTCCAGGACCTTCGCCAGGTGGATGCCGACGTCCATGCCCCGGATCAGGTCCGGCGGGAAGGAGTCGGTGCCCAGGCACAGGTTGATGCCCGCGTCCCGGTACGTGCCGAAGGTGTGCAGCACCTTCCCGTAGCGCAGGGACGTCTGCGGGCAGTGCACGATCGACACGTCCGCCGCCGCGAGCTTCGCGAGGTCGCCCCGGTCTTCGCCGTGGACGTCGGGGTGCCGGTCGGTGACCAGGCCGTGCGGCACGAGCAGGTGGGTGTCGAGGAGCCCGGTGCGTTCGAGCATCTCCAGCGGCGTGACGCCGTGCTGGCGCTCGACGAGGTCGCGTTCGAGCAGGCCCTGCAGGCAGTGCAGCCGCACGATCGCGTCGCGCTGCCGGGCGGTGGCGGCGGTCTCGCGCATGAGCTCTTCGGTGATCGTTTCGATGCGGCAGGGCAGGAGCACGCCGGTCACCAGCGGGTCGGCGAGCCCGGCGGCGTGGTCGAGGAACCGCACCGCGTCCTGCAGCCCGGCGCGCCCGCGTTCCTCGTCGAACGCCACGTCTCGACCGCCCTCGGGCAGCGCGA
The DNA here is from genome assembly GCF_056431645.1 of Saccharopolyspora sp. NPDC045839. Taxonomy (NCBI): domain Bacteria; kingdom Bacillati; phylum Actinomycetota; class Actinomycetes; order Pseudonocardiales; family Pseudonocardiaceae; genus Saccharopolyspora; species Saccharopolyspora sp. NPDC045839. Next base: position 98,225 of record NZ_JBWKKH010000036.1, on the reverse strand, counting down.
CGTTCACGCCCGAGCGGTAGGCGGGCCCGAGGTAGGCGCGCAGGCCCAGCTTGCGCGAGGTCTCGGTCATGGTGACGAGCTCGTCGTAGGGCTCGGCCCACGAGCTGTGGATCTCCGAGGCGATCGGCATGTACGTGGTGATGCCGTGCAGGGCGAGCTGCACCAGAGCGTACTCGCGGATCGTCGCGCGTTCTTCGGGGGTGAACACGTCGCGGCGGCGGTGCTGGAAGTAGTCCAGCGACCACTGGAGCCCGTCGGCCCGCTCCGGCGTCGGCCAGGCGTCGAGCACCAGGTGGTCGATGTCGGTGAGGGCGTCCAGGTCGATGAGGCCGGGCAGCACCAGCGATTCGCCGAGGTCGAGTTCGGCGTCGACGGGCCCGTCGACGCCGTGGCCGACGTGGACGATCACGTCGTCCTCCCAGACCACTTCGCCGTCGCGCAGGAGCGCGTGGTGTCCGTCCTGGTGGGCGAGGATGTGGCTGGCCCGCCAACGCGTGCGCATGGGATCTCCTCGGGCTCGGTTCTCGGTGGCCTGGAAGTGCCCCGACACTAGCATTTGGCATACCAAGTGCGAACGGTCTTTTTAGATGGAGCTGACCGAACGGGGCGGCCACGGGGCGTTCCGTAGCGATAAAGGCCTAGCTAGATCGGTTAATGTTAAGCCGAGGTAACTCTTCGCTCGTCCGATCTGGCCATTCCGGGAACAGCTCTCTACCCTCCCGTCGGTATACCAGCTAGGCCCGACCGGTCCAATTCACGGACCGTGCCCTGGAGGCAGCCATGGACCAAAGCACCGGCACGACGTCCGCGACGGAGCAACCGATCACCCGTGCGAACTGGATAACCGCGATCGTGCTGTCCACCGTGATCTCGGTGGTCTCGGTGCTGATCGGCGAGTACAAGTTCCAGGTCGGGCCGGCCGCGATCGCGCTGTTCCCGATCATCTGGGCGGTGCTGATCGGCGCGATCATCGGCGTCCAGCGCTGGCGACCGGTCTCCGGCGCCACGCGCTCGGTGGCGACCGTGATGCTGGAGATCAGCATCCTGCTGTTCCTGGCGAAGCTCGGCACCGAGATCGGCCCCTCGCTGGCGAAGTTCCAGAACCTGGGCCCGGCCATCCTGCTGCAGGAGGTCGGCCACATCTTCGGGACGGTCCTGCTCGCGCTGCCGGTCGCGGTGGCGCTGGGTCTCGGGCGGGCGGCCATCGGGGCCACCTGGTCGATCGACCGCGAGTCCTACCTGGCGTTCGCGATCGAGCGCTTCGGCGTCCGGTCGCCGGAATACCGGGGCGTGTTCTCTGTCTGGCTGATCGGATCGGTCTTCGGCGCCCTGTACGTCTCGCTGCTCTCGGGCTTCATGGGCGGCCTGGGCATCTTCCACCCGCTCGCGCTCGCCCTGGGGCTCGGCCTGGGCTCGGGCTCGATGATGCTGGGCGGCGTCGGCGCGCTGTCGCTGATCTACCCGGAGCAGGCCGCGGAGATCGCCGCCCTGGCGGCGCTGTCCAACCTGGTCACCAACATCGTCGGCTTCTACTCGGGCGTCTTCCTGGCGCTGCCGTTGTGCCGCCGGCTCTACGCCTTCTGGAGCCGCGTGTTCGGCCGCGACGACGAGGGCAACTCGCGCCGCGCCGCCGCCAAGCCGAAGAAGCAGAAGAAGCAGCAGGTGCTTGAGGTCGTGCAGGACCCCGAGGTCAAGCTCACCCCGAGCCTGACGCTGCTGTCCTACGTCGTCGTCGGGGCCGGCGGGCTGCTGGCCAGCGCGATCGGCACGCGTTCCTTCGAGATCAAGGACGCGGTGGGCATCGTCGTGCTGCTCGTCCTCACGTGGGTGTGCGTCCGGCTGGCGAAGCTGGTGCCGATGGTCCCGGCCAGCGTCTTCGTGCTCGGCATCGGCACGCTGCTGTCGGCGAACTTCCTCCCGACCGGCCCGCTGGTGGCGGACCTGATGGAGAACATGAAGGTGATGCTGATCGGCCTCCCGGGCCTGGCCCTGATCGGCCTGACACTGGGCCGCGACATCCAGGCGCTGCGCCAGCTGAGCTGGAAGGTCGTCCTGGTCGCACTGCTGACCTACTCGTCCTCGTTCCTCGCGGCGGCGGCGCTGGGCCAGACGGTCCTCCACCTCTGACCACAGAGGACAGAGCAAGTCGCCCCCGGGGTCGTGGGCGTTTTGGACTGCTATGGCGGACCAAAGCACTCACGACCCCGGCGTCTTTGTGCCGGCGGGTCCCGTATGGCGATCGGGACCGCCGGGCATCTGTCCGTGGCGACCATCCCCACTCCGGGCGACGGCGTGGACGTCATCAGCGCATTGGCCGCCGCGGTCGCGTGCGTCGGCGTGGGGACGTTGTTCGCGATGCTCGTCGTCGTCATGCGAAGCCTCCTGCGCAAGGCGACGGATCTGCAGTCGGAGATCGCCGAGGTGATCTGATGGCGATCATCGTCGACCTCGACGTCCAGCTCGCCAAGCGCGGCATGTCGGTCGGCGAATTCGCCGCCGCCGTCGGCATCACGCCCGCCAACATCGCGGTGCTGAAGAACGGCCGCGCGAAGGCGGTCCGGTTCACGACGCTCGACGCGATCTGCCGCACGCTCGAATGCCAGCCCGGCGACGTGCTCCGCTGGGTTCCCGACGGCAGCTAGAAGCGGAATCCACCGGGAATCGTAGTTCCGCCGAACCAGGCCGCCGGCCGACCGGTCGCTAGCCGCTGGTTTCGTGCCGGAGGATCGCGACGTATTCGTGCTCTTCCCGCAGCAGCGCGTGCAAGCCCGGGCTCGGCGAGAGGGGCAGCTCGCGATCCCCCGCGACGATTCCGCTCAGCGCCAGGCCGGTTCCGGTCAGCAGCAGCGCGAGATCCGCGGGCGTGTAGCAGCGCAGGTGCTGGCTGATCTTGCGGTCGGGACGGGCGGCTTCCCACCAGGTATCGGTGGCGGTGCAGGTGACCGGGTCGAAACTCGTCCGCTCGCGGAGTTCGTAGTGGTAGCCCGCCGCGGGATCGGGCATCCGGTGTTCCTCGTCGCCGTCCCAGCCGGCCCAGACGAAGGGGTTGAACACGTCGATCATCGCGGTGCCGCCCGGCCGCAGCCACTCCGACGCGATCCGCGTCAGGAGGCGGTGCTGATCGGCGTCGGAGCCGACGCCGAAGCCGTTCCAGTAGCTGATCACGTCGAACCGCTCGTCCAGCCGCACCTGGAAGAAGTCGGCCTTGTGCACGGTCAGCGAACCCGGCGCGACGTCCGCGACCAGCGCGTCGGCGGAGTCCGCGCGATCGCTGATCTCGACCGCGGTCACCGCGTACCCGGCCCGGGCGGTCGCCGCGGCCGTCGTTCCGTAGCCCGACCCGAGTTCCAGGACCCGCTCCGCCGGGCCGCCGTGGCGGCGCAGCAGGCGAACGCGGCGATGGTCCCGCTCGGTGACCTTCGCGTCGGCCTTCGCCCACCAGGATCCGGTCCTGGAATAGAACTCCCGCACCCAGTCCACGCGCTCAGCCAAGCACGGAACCCCCGGTCGGGCCAGGGACTTTGCGGCCGCCGGTCACGGCCGGGGGCGGATTTCCCTTCACCGGGCCGAAAGCAGCAGCGACATCCCGACACCGCCGGCGGCGGGGCTGGTCAGTGGTCGGTCGTTGGCTCGGTGTGGGCGGTGCGCTGGTAGGTCAGGCCGGTGATGGTCTCGCCGCTGGGTGCGCGTTGCGGGCTCGGGCCGTCGACCAGCCGGAATCCGGCTCGCGCCAGCGTGCGCTGGGAGGCGGTGTTGTCCTGTTCGGTGCGGGCGCGCAGCGTGGTGATGCCCCGGGTTGGCGCCCAGGTGGCGATGAGGCCCACCGTTCGCTGGACGACGCCGAGGCCGCGGGCGTGCGGAGCGAGCCAGAAGCCGACTTCGGCGCTCTGGCCCTGGACGTCGAACAGGGTGATCGAGCCGAGGAAGCGGTCGTCGGCGGCGTTGGCGATGGCCAGCACGGCGAGGTTCCCGCTGCTGAGGCCGTCGGCGATGACGCCGCGGATCTGCTCGCGCACCAGTTGCGGGGTGTAGTGCGGGCTGGGCAGGTGCGCGAATCGGCGCACAGCCGTGTCGGCGGTGGCGGCGGCGAAGTCCTCGGCGTCGCCGTCGGTGAGGTGCCGGACGGTCACGGTGCCGTCGGTCAGTCCGGACTCGGGAAGGGCCAGGGACACGCTTACCTCCGATTCGGGAACGATGTGCACAACTCTAGAACATTGTTCGAGTACTGGTTCGACGTACTAGTGTGGGCGGTGAGGAGCGGGGGGTGTCGATGGGCGAGCAGGTCGCCAGTGTGTGGTTCCGGGAGTCGCGCCCGGCGCGGGAGGCGCCGCTGACGCGGTCGCGGATCGTGGCCGAGGCGGTGGCGTTGCTGGATGCCGAGGGGGCCGACCGGTTGACGATGCGGCGGCTGGCGGGTCGTCTCGGCAGTGGGGCGACCACCCTGTACTGGCACGTCGACACCAAGGACGACGTGCTGGACCTGGCGTTGGACGCGGTGTTCGCCGAGGTCGACCTGGCCCCGGGCGCGGCGGGGTGGCGGGGCGAGCTGGTGCGGCTGCTCACCGACTGGCGTGCGATGCTGCTGCGCCATCCGTGGTCGGCCGTGCTGCTGGGGCGGCGACCGCTGATGGGTCCCAACGCGCTGGCCTGCACCGAATACCTGCACGCGCTGCTCGTGGACGCGGGATTGCGCGCGCCGGAGCTGATGGCTTCGGCTTATGCGCTGTCCAACTACGTCATCGGGTGCGCGACCAACCAGGTCGGCTGGCGCACGCAGGACGAGCCTGCGGTGCGACGGGCGGCCCACGAGCACCTGCGCGGCAACGCCGAGCGCTACCCCACCCTGGCAGCGCACATGGACGTGCTCGACGCGGACTGGGACAGCAGTTTCCGCCGCGGCCTGGAGTACCTGCTCGACGGGATAACAGCCCGCCTGGGGTGAGGCGCACCGGGTGGTCGAAGCACTTGCTGATGTGGTCGGTGGTGATCACCTGGTCGCCTCGGGTGCGACCCAGCGGCGCGACCGATCGCAAAGAGGTGTTTGCAAATGGTTCTTTGCGGTCGTACGTCGACGAAAGGACTTCCCCGGCCCGGGAACGGGCCAGGGAAGTCCTATGAGGACGATCAGCCGACGTAGTCCGCGAGGTGCTCGCCGGTGAGGGTGGCGCGAGCGGCGACCAGGTCGGCGGGCGTGCCCTCGAAGACGAGCCGGCCGCCGTCGTGGCCGGCACCGGGACCGAGGTCGATGATCCAGTCGGCGTGCGCCATGACCGCCTGGTGGTGCTCGATGACGATCACCGACTTGCCGGCGTCGACGAGCCGGTCGAGCAGGCCGAGCAGCTGCTCGACGTCGGCGAGGTGCAGGCCGGTGGTCGGCTCGTCGAGCACGTAGACGCCGCCCTTCTCCGCCATGTGCGTGGCCAGCTTGAGCCGCTGCCGCTCGCCGCCGGAGAGCGTGGTGAGCGGCTGGCCGAGGCGGAGGTAGCCGAGCCCGACGTCGACCAGCCGGTCGAGGATCTTGTGCGCGGCCGGGAGGCGCGCCTCGCCTTCGGCGAAGAACTCCTCGGCCTCCGCCACCGACATCGCGAGCACCTCGCTGATGTCCTTACCGCCGAAGTGGTGCTCCAGCACCGATGCCTGGAACCGCTTCCCCTCGCACTCCTCGCAGGGGGTCTCGATGCCGGCCATCATCGCCAGGTCGGTGTAGATGACACCGGCGCCGTTGCAGTTGGGGCAGGCGCCCTCGGAGTTGGCGCTGAACAGCGTCGGCTTCACGCCGTTGGCCTTCGCGAACGCCTTGCGGATCGGTTCGAGCAGCCCGGTGTAGGTCGCCGGGTTGCTCCGCCGCGAACCGCGGATCGGGGTCTGGTCGACCGCCACCACGCCGTCGCGCCCGGACACCGAGCCGTGGATCAGCGAGCTCTTGCCCGAGCCCGCGACCCCGGTGACGGCGACCAGCACGCCGAGCGGGATGTCGACGTCGATGCCCTGCAGGTTGTGGGTGCCGGCGCCGCGCACCTCGAGCGCCCCCGACGGCTTCCGGACCGACGGTTTCAGCGACGCGCGGTCGTCCAGGTGCTGCCCGGTGAGCGTGCCGCCTGCCCGTAGTCCCTCGACGGTGCCCTCGAACACCACCTCGCCGCCCTTGGTGCCCGCCCCCGGGCCGAGGTCGACGACGTGGTCGGCGATCGCGATCGCCTCCGGCTTGTGCTCCACGACCAGCACGGTGTTGCCCTTGTCGCGCAGCCGCTGCAGCAGGGTGTTCATCCGCTGGATGTCGTGGGGGTGCAGCCCGATCGTCGGCTCGTCGAAGACGTAGGTGACGTCGGTGAGCGACGACCCGAGGTGCCGGATCATCTTGGTGCGCTGCGCCTCGCCGCCCGAGAGCGTGCCGGTCGGGCGGTCGAGGCTGAGGTAGCCGAGCCCGATCTCGACGAACGAGTCGAGGGTGTCCTGGAGCGCCTTCAGCAGCGGCGCCACGGACGGCTCGGCCAGCTCCCGCACCCACTCGGTGAGGTCGCTGATCTGCATCGCGCAGGCGTCGGCGATGTTCATCCGCCCGATCTTCGACGACCGGGCCGTCTCGCTGAGCCGGGTGCCGTCGCAGTCGGGGCAGGTGGTGAAGGTGACCGCCCGCTCCACGAACGCGCGGATGTGCGGCTGCATCGACTCCTTGTCCTTGGACAGGAACGACTTCTGGATCTTCGGGATCAGCCCCTCGTAGGTGAGGTTCACGCCCTCGACCTTCACCTTGGTCGGCTCCCGGTAGAGGAAGTCCTGCATCTCCTTCTTGGTGAACTTGCGGATCGGCTTGTGCGGGTCGAGGAAGCCCGACTCGGCGTAGGTCCGCACGGTCCACCAGCTGTCCGACTTCCAGCCGGGGATGGTGAACGCGCCCTCGGCGATCGACTTGGAGTCGTCGTAGAGCTGGGTGAGGTCGATGTCGTTGATCGTGCCCCGGCCTTCGCAGCGCGGGCACATGCCGCCGGTGACGCTGAAGCTGCGGCGTTCCTTGATGGTCCGTCCGGCGCGTTCCATCGTGACCGCGCCCGCGCCGCTGATCGAGGCGACGTTGAAGGAGAACGCCTGGGGCGAGCCGATGTGCGGCTTCCCGAGCCGGCTGAAGAGGATGCGCAGCATCGCGTTGACGTCGGTGGCGGTGCCGACGGTGGAGCGCGGGTCGGAGCCCATCCGCTGCTGGTCGACGATGATCGCGGTCGTCAGGCCTTCGAGCACGTCGACCTCGGGGCGGGCCAGCGTCGGCATGAAGCCCTGCAGGAAGGCGCTGTAGGTCTCGTTGATCAGCCGCTGCGACTCGGCGGCGATCGTGTTGAACACCAGCGAGCTCTTGCCCGAGCCGGAGACGCCGGTGAACACCGTCAGCCGGCGCTTCGGGATCTCGATGCTGACGTCCTTGAGGTTGTTCACGCGCGCTCCGTGCACGCGGATCAGCTCGTGGCTGTCGGCGGCGTGCGGCGCAGGCGACTGCGCGTCCTTCCTCGTGGCCTTGCTCATCGTGTCTCCATCTCGTCGGGCGGGGGCCGCGTTCGCGGTCTCCCTCGGCGTCGCCTGGCTCGATCCGATCAGCGTCGAGTCCGGAAGTGGGTGCGGTCCGACCTGCGGTGTCGTTCGGGGTGGCGCGGCCCGGCCGCGCTCGGCGCGAGGTCCGGTGCCGGCGTCTCAGGCCGGGTGCGGCGCGGCGCCGGTGGCCACCGGGAGGTCGCCGCCGGCGCCGCGCGCGGGCTCCTCCACGGTATCGTCCGCGCAGGTCATGGCCGGAGGCTCAGCGCTGTTCCTGGATGCGGACCATGTTGCCGGCGGGGTCGCGGAAGGCGCAGTCGCGGACGCCGTAGGGCTGCTCGGTCGGCTCCTGGACGACCTCGGCGTCGCCGGCCTGCAGCCGCTCGAAGGTGCCGTCGAGGTCCTTGGTGGCCAGCACGATGATCCCGTACGTGCCCTTGGCCATCATCTCGGAGATGGTGCGGCGCTCGTCGTCGGTGATGCCGGGGCTGGCGGCCGGCGGGAACAGCACGATGGAGGTGCCGGGCTGGCCGGGAGGACCGACGGTGATCCAGTGCATCCCGCCGTATTCGACGTCGTTGCGGACCTCGAAGCCGAGGGCGTCGCGGTAGAAGGCCAGCGACGCGTTCGGGTCCTCGTGCGGGAGGAAGGTCGAGTGAATGCTGATGTCCATGCCGGTCAGGCTATGTGCGGCCAGGTGACCGCGCTTCTCGATTCCTGATCGGTCTGGTCACCTGCTTCGCCACGCACGACGGCATCCCGGCGGTGGCGCGCGCGGCCTCGTTCCGGTAGGCGCTGGGCGGCATGCCGACCAGCTCGGTGAAGCGGGTGCTGAAGGTGCCCAGCGACGAGCAGCCGACCGCGAAGCAGACCTCGGTGACGCTGAGATCGCCGCGCCGCAGCAGCGCCATGGCGCGCTCGATGCGCCGTGTCATCAGGTAGCCGTAGGGCGACTCCCCGTAGGCGAGCCGGAACTGGCGGCTGAGGTGCCCGGCGGACATGTGCGCGTCGCGGGCGAGCGCCTCGACGTCCAGCGGCTGCGCGTACTCCCGGTCGATCCGGTCGCGAACGCGACGGAGCCGGGCGAGGTCGCTCAAGCGCTGAGCCTCGGATGGTCTGCTGGTCACCTGCGGAATCGTGCCACACGCGACGCCGGGCGGAGCAACGCGAACGCGGTGCGTCAGCGGTCCTCGAACCACGGGTTGGCAGCGGTGCCCTTGGCTTCGACGAGCTTGGTGCGCCCATTGCGGCAGAAGGAGAAGTCCCTGCTCCTGAACGGGCTTCCGAACGCGGCGACCGCTTGGACGTGGACCGGGGTGTACTCGCCGACCCCCACGCCATCGGCGTCGAGAGTTCTCGCTTCCGACCGGCCGAAGTAGGACGTCCATTCGGTCGAGAACTCTTCGCTGTTCTCGGCACGAACGGTGAACGCGACGGCGAAAGCACCATCGTTGCGGACCGTGACCGACTGGTAGCACGGTTCGAGCAGAGCGCTGGGGTCATCGAGTTTCACCGCCGCCTGAGCGGAAACGCCCGTAGCCATCGGCACAGCGGCGGCCAAGGCGGTGGTGGCACCTATCAACCCGCGATGCAGAGCATGCATGACAAAGCTCCTTAAGCCTGGGGAATGCTCGGGAACACGGCGGAGTCAACTGATCCCCGAAGGCCGCGACAACGAAGACGAGGTGCTTTCACCCAATAGTCCAACGTCGTCACCTGTCCGAGCAGCCCACGAGGCCGGCACCGGCCGGATGTTCCCATGATCGTGTTGCCGGAGTCGTCGGATCGAGGTGCGAGGACGCCGCCGCCCCGAAGGACGAGCCTGCGTCGTCTACCTGGCGAACCTGAAGGCCGGCGAAGCCGAGGGGCACGTGAATCACCACAGCTCGGGCTCTCGCCCGGAATCCCACATGGCGAAGAACTCTTGCGGCCCGGCAGCTACGACGAGCTGGACGAGAACAGGCCCCTACCCGGTGAGATCCCGGGTAGGGGCCTGTTCGTTGTGCGCGGGCTTAGTGCTGCAACTGCGGTCAGCGGTGACACCAACGACGCATCAGCGATTACAAGCGCCGGGGCCGGCCACCCGCCCGCGGGGTGGTCACGGCGTTGCGCCCTCCCAACTGCGGTGCTTGTTACTCGGGGACCCGCAATTCGGTATTGCCGTTGTAGAACATGCATTCCCCGTTGGGGAAGAAGGTCGCCCTGAACACCTCGCAATTGTGGGCTTGTTCATCTCCGGTTCCGGGCCATGTCGCAACAACGGTGTAGGACGCCTGCGCGGCGGCCTTGGGCGCGACGGCCTCGGTGACCGGACTGGCCGAGGCCGGTCCCGCCATGAAAACCGCAGCGCCGAATGCGACCAGGGCAACGCCGAAACCGGCGGCACGCCTACGAAACATCAAGAGTCTCCACTAGCACCAGGGGTCAACCTTCGCTTTCACCGAAACCGTAGCAATTTCGATGCGGAACATGCCGACGGAAAGCGTTCTCGGGCAACGGGTTCGCCCGAAGTGCTCTCCCGGACGGGCTGACGACCGGCGACGACAACACCATGCTCGCCCAAGCCATTCCAAACGGCGCGACTACCCGCCCACCTGATTGCCGCGGCCGAAAACCCCGGCTGGCCAACAAAGGCGGCGCTCGTCCTCAGCCGCGCCAGACCGGACGGGCTGAATTCCGATGCGATCGCCGAGGCGGTACAGGCACTGGCCGAGGCGGAACCCGAGCGGTGCCGTGGCCTGGTGTTCTACCAGGGGACGGGTTGTCCATGGCGTGCCGTCGACCGTCCCGCCGGATGCGTACACGGCCACGTCAGTGTTTCCGTTGCCGTTACAGACCCGAGCCTCTGCCGAAGGGGCGGGAATGGGCTAGGCGATGGCGGTGCGGCGCTTGCAGGCGTCCAGGGCCCACTGCTGGGGGCCGTAGTTGTCGCGGAAGATCCGGTAGCAGCCTGTGAGGGTGTCCTCGTGGCAGGCGAACGTCGCGAGGTGTTCGTTGGCGCCATGTTCGACGGCATAGTCGATGCAGCCATCGACGCTGGCCCGGGCAGCGGGTGCGACCCCCAACGTGGTGGCCAGTACGGCCAGTGCCGGCATGAACCGGACAAGAATGCGAACCACGGTTAGTGTTCTCCCTCCTGGATCCTGTGTTCTTGCAGGAAACGAGATAACCGGCGGAGCACCGAATCGGCACCTAACAGCCACCCCTATCCCGCCGCCAGGTCGAGATATTCACCGTAGGGACGGTCACCCGGACCGCACCCCAAGACACACCGTGATCAGGCCGTGGGCGCCGCAGCCCACGTGGCTCGGCGGATCCTGCAAGGACGTGGGGACAGTGGGGTTCGAGGCGCAGGTGCTCGGCCTTGAACGCGATGTCGCGGCGGGCGACTCGGCCGTGGGGTGCTGTGTTCACGACACGACCAGAAGCGGAGACAGATTCACAATTTTGCTACCGCCTTCTCCGTTCAGACGCCCTAGTGTGTTCTACCGGGTGAACCTCGGTTCGTTGCGCTGATCCGCCGGCGTGGAACTGACCTTGATCGCATAATCTTGCCGACGTCACGCACGGAGTGGCAATTCACGCACGGCCGATAACTGGTTGCGCCAGGTTGCGGCCAGCCTTATCCGAGAAGGGGATCAAACGAAGTGAGTTCGTTCAGTCCTTTCATTTCCCGCATGGCAGTCGTCGGAACCGCCGCTGTTTCGTTGGCCGCGACGGTGGCACTGCCTGCTGTTGCTGCGACGTCCGCGGAACAGAACACTGCCACCCCGGCCCCGAACGCGATGTGCCTGGATTCCACGGGTAGCCGCACCAACGGCGTCAATCCGCACCTCTGGGGATGCCGTGACAACCACGCCAACCAGATGTTCGTGATCGACGGCGCCCAGATCAAGCTTGCCAACACCATCGGCACGAGCAACGAGCTGTGCCTGGACACCACGCACAGCCGCAGCAACGGCGCCAAGCCGCACATGTGGCGATGCGTCAACAACCACAAGAATCAGAAATGGGTCGTGCGCAACGGCCAACTCGTCGTCGAGGACACCATGGGCACGAGCAACGAGATGTGCCTGGACACCACACACGGCCGCGCCAACGGCACCAAGCCGCATCTTTGGCGATGCAACGACAATCACCCCAACCAGAAGTGGGTTGTTCAGAGCGGCCAGATCAAGGTCAAGGACACACTCTGACAAGAGGAAACTCAAGAACCGCGCCGGCGTTCACCTTGCCGGGGTTCATTAATTGAGCTCCCGGGTGGCGAGAGGATTGGTGACAGAGCGGTTCGGGTCGGAGATCGCTACCCGAGCCGAACCGCTCGTCACTGCGAGGGTGCTGGGAGTGGAGGGTAGGGCCTCCAACAGGACACGGCCCGAGATAACCCGCTCGATGAACCCCATCAAGTCATCCGCGTTGAATGCCCACAACATCTCCAACTGCGCCGAATTCTTCGTTAATTGGGCAGGTGAGACCCCGCGGATGCCCGTTGGGCACAGGTGCGGGACATCATCGGCGGCCCGGAACCGATTTCGGATGGGCTGAGTTCCGATGCGATCGCCGCGGCGGTGCGCGCACTGGCCGAGGCGGAACCCGAGCGGTGGGCGGCGGTCGCCGCAGCCCGCGACGGGGAGCATGCTCCCATTTTGCTCCCTTCGGGGGGATCCGAAGGGAGCGCCAAGATCATCGATTTGGCGTCCCGCCGCAGGTCAGCAGGCTGACCGTGCTTGCGCCCCCGGCAGGATTCGAACCTGCGACACCCGCTTTAGGAGAGCGGTGCTCTATCCCCTGAGCTACGAGGGCTTGGTCTTCGACCTCACTCGGAGCGTACCTGGCTCGCCGGGGTCGTCTGACACCCGGTTGGCGTCCCCTGCGTCCCGCCTGTCGCAGGCTTCCGTCGCGTATCGTCGGGTGATCGTTACCGTTCGGCGCCACTGGGGTGGGTATGGGCAACGAGAACAGCGGTCCGGTGCGCAACCTCGTGCAGGCCGGGGCCATCCACGGCGACGTGCACTTCCACGAGCAGCAAGCGCCGGAGGCGCCCGGGCAGCTGTTGCCGGAGCCGGTCAACTTCGTCGACCGGGAGCCGGAGCGCGAGGCGCTCGACGCGCTGCTCGCCGAGGCGCGCGGGGCTCGGGCCGGGTGCGCCGTGATCAGCGGGATCCGCGGGGTCGGCAAGAGCGCCCTGGGTACTTACTGGTCGCACCGGGTGATCGACTCGTTCGAGCACGGCCAGGTTCGGTTCGACTTCGGGCTCGGCCAGCGGTCGCTCGGTGAGGCCGCCGAGCACTGCTTGCGTTCCCTCGGCGTGGCCGGGGACCGGATTCCGCTGTCGGACGACGACAAGATCGCCCTGCTGCGCACCAAGACCAAAGGCCGGAAGCTGCTGTTCTTCTTCGACAACGTGGGCGATCTCGCGCACGTTGCGAAGCTGCTGCCCGCCTCGGCGGAGAGCGTGGTGCTCTGCACGAGCCACCACGACGCCGCAGACCTGGTGCTGGACGGCGTTCGGCCCATTCGCCTGACCGCGCTCGAACCCGGGCATGCCCTCGACTACCTGCGGCGCAGTGGTCTGGGAGAGCGGATCGACGCCGATCCGGTCGCTGCCGCGGAGCTCGTGGACCGGTGCGGCAAGCTGCCTCACGTCCTCCGCCTGGTGGCCGGGATGCTCCGGCGCCGGACGTCCTGGAGCATCGCCCGGGCGGTGCGGGAACTGTCCGACAAGCGGAGGCGGCGCGATCACCTCCACGAGGCGTTCGCGGCGCTCGACCTGGCGGTCGAGCAGCTCTCGAGGGCCGAAGCGGAGCTTTATGCGTGGCTGGGGGTGTTCCCCGGGGCGGTGTTCTCGGCGGGGGCGGTGGCGGCGTTAGCCGATCTCGCCGAGTTCGATGCCGAATCCCGTCTCGCCGAGCTGCACAGGACTTGTCTGGTGGAAGAGAACGACCAAGAGCAGTTCCTCCTTCACGATCTCGTGGGAGAACACGCCTCCGAAGCCGCTCGGGCGCTTGGCGCCGCGAAGCGCGACGACGCGTTGCGGCGCCTCGTCGGGTGGTACCGGCGGCAGGGCGCGTTCGCCGATCGGATGGTGATGGAACCCAGCCGGCTCCGCGTCGTGGACGACGAGGTCGACGGGGAGAACCCGTTCGGCACGCGGGAAGAAGCGCTGGAATGGTTGGAGCGCGAGCGCGTCAACATCCTCGGCATGGTGCGACTGGCCGGCGAAAGCGATTTGCACGTCGACGTGATCGCGCTCTGCGACGGTCCGCTGTGGGCGTTGCACAACCAGCACAAGCACTACTCCGACACGTTGCCTGCGCTGGCATCGGCCATCGAGTCCGCGGCGGCGATCGAGGACCCCGTTGCGGAAGCGCGGATGCGGAGCCTGCGCGGTCAGCTGCTGATGGAGTGCGGCGAACTCGACGAGGCGCACGAGGAGTGCGCGAAGGCGGTCGCCGCTGCCGAGCAGGCCGGGCACCGGCGAATCCTTGCCTCCGCGCTGGAGTTCCAGGGCAAGGTGCTGCATGCGCGCGACGAATTCGCCGAGGCCATCGGGAACTTCGAGCGGGCGCGGCGGCTCAACGAGGAGCTGGGGCGGCGTCGCGGCATGGCGCTGCAGGAATACCTGACGGGCAAGTCGCTGTCCGGGCTCGGTCGGCACGATGAGGCCCTGGCCTTGCTGCGGACCGCCCTGGACCGGCTCGCGGAATTCCCCGAGGACAAGCGGACTCCCGGCCGGATCGGGGTCGCGACGGCTCGGGCGCACCAGGCGCTCGGGCAGCACGAGCAGGCCGTTTCGGTGCTGCGCGAGGTCATCGCAGCGACGCGGGAACGGCAGGCCTCCTTCGACCTCGCCGAGCCGTTGGAGCTGCTCGCCGACTCGCTCGCCGCGACCGGGCAGCCGGGTTCGCGGGAATGCCTGGCGGAAGCACTGGAGATCTACGATCGGGCGGAGAGCCCGAAGGCGGAGCGGGTGGCCCACAAGCTCGGTCGTGAGTGATCGTTCCGGTTCTTGCCGGAACAGCTCACGAGTGGAACAGGTCGACCGGTGCCGGCCGGGCGGGCCACGGCGGCTCCGGGAGGTCCAGCTGCCGGTAGATCAGGCCGCGCAGCCGTTCGCAGGCGCGGTCTTGGAAGGCCAGGTCCGCGAGCTGCTGGTGGTCGGGGACCGGTCGCGCCGCGTCGATCTGCGCCCGCAAATCTCCGGTCGTGTCGAGGCGCTTCGCCCGCTCGCCCAGCAGCGCCATCGGGGAGCCGGGCACCACCTCGTCGGTGCCGAAAGCCGCTAGCAGCAGCGGTTTTCCCAGCGCTGCGGCGTAGCACGACAGCGAGCCGTGATCCGCGATCACCACGTCCGCGGCGATCAGCGCGGCCTGCCACTTGCGCAGCCTGGGCACCAGGACGAGCCCGTCGCTCAGGGCGGTCTGCAACCAGGTCCGGATCTGCAGGCCCTCGTGCCTGCTCCAAATGTTCGGGTGCAGCACCAGGGCGACCTGGTAATCGGCGGGCAACGCGGCGACCAATTCCCGGGCCAGCCCGCCCTGCCTGCCGAACAGCGAATGCGGGCCCCAGGTCGAGGCGAGGACCACGAGTTTTCGCCGGCCGGTGCCGAGGGCCGCGCGGTAGTGCTCGCGCATCGGCAGGCTGACCTGCAGCCGTGCGAAGCAGGGATCGCCGATCACCTCGGCGCGCGCGACCGCCTCCGGGCAGTCGCGCCGCAGCGCGACCAGCTGGCTCGGGTGGGAGAGGCCGACGACCGCCGGAACCACCCGGCCACCGTGCATCAGCTGCGCTGCGGACAAGCCCGAAACTTCCTCCGCCACACCGGATTCCGTGGCGCGGAGCTTGTGGTGCCCGGCGCCGTGCGGCAGCGTCAGCACCGGCATCTCCAGCTCGTGCAGCCGGCCATTGCCGCTCGGCGAGATCGCGAGGTCGAAGTCCTTGCCGACGACCTGGTCCCAATCCGCGACCCGGGCCTGCGAGCGGTGCAGCTGGTCGGTGAGGTTCGCGGCGAACTCCGAACCCGCCGCCACCGCGAAGCGCGTCTCCACCCGCATGTCGTCGGCGAGCACCGGGAGCACGTCCAGCAGGCGGTCCAGCGTCGTCAGGGTTCGCACGACGCCGAGCACTCGGCGCTCCACCGGCGCGGTGTCCCAGCGCTCCGCCCGCTGCGGCTCAGCGGGCGACATGGCCCACCACCGGGCTTCCGGGCTTCCGGGCTTCCGGGCTTCCGGGCTTCCGGGCTTCCGGGCTTCCGGGCTTCCGGGCTTCCGGTGTTGATTCTACTTTGCTGCGCAGGGGAAAACCGTCGATCGGAGATCGCAGCGCGGTGGACATGGCGATCGATCCTAATCGAGCCGGGTGCGCCTCAGCTCGTGGTCGAGCTGTCCGCGGTCGGCCGGTCCCCATCGATCTCCCACCGGTTGCGCCCGGCCCGCTTCGCCCGGTACAGCGCGATGTCGGCGGCGGCGAACAGGTGCTCCAGGTTCGCCGGGCCCGCGGCGACGCCGATGCTCACCGTCGGCGCCTTGGTGAGCCGCCCGAGCACCAGCCGCCAGTCGTGCCGTTGCACCGCGGCTCGGATCCGCTCGGCGACGATCGGCCCGGCGTCGCGGGACTCCTCCGAGGCGTCGACGAGCAGCACCACGAACTCGTCGCCCGCCCAGCGGCAGATGAGGTCGTCGCCGCGGCATTCGCGGCGCAGCAGGTTCGCGACCTCTTGGAGCACCACGTCGCCCGCGGTGTGCCCGGCGAGGTCGTTGACGTCCTTGAACCAGTCCACGTCCAGCAACAACAGCCACGGCACCCGGCCGGCGGCCGCGGTGCTCTCCAGCAGCACGGGTGCGCGCCGCTCCAGGCCGAGGCGGTTGGTGAGGCCGGTCAGCGGGTCGCGCAGCGCGGCTTCGCGGGCGGCCACCGCCATGCGCTGCGCCTGCACCGCCACCCGGCGCTGCTCCAACGCCTGCCCCAGCCCCTCCTGCAGCACGTCCACCGCCGTGCTGCTCGCGGCGACCGTTCGCCGCAGCGCGGCGGACTCGCCGACCGGGTCGGACAGCTCCTCGCAGATCGCCGCGAGGTCGAGGGAGAACTGCATCATCAGCATGGTGTCGCGGATCGTTTCGGCGCCTTCCAGGGCACGGCTGGCGAACGTGCGGGCCTCCTCCAGCCGGTTCTGCTCGCGGCGCACCGCCGCAAGCACCCAGTTCGCCAACGCCGTGGTGAACCAGTCGTCGGCGCCGCGCCCTAGCGCGAGCGCCTCCAGGGCGGTCCGCTCGGCGGCGTCCGTCTCTCCGACCCCGGCCAGCGCCCGCGCGAACCCGGCCAGCGAGGAGCGCTTCACCTGCCCTGGCTTGGCCAGCTCCTGCGACTCGTCGAACAGGTCGCGGGCCAGCTCGAACTGCGCCCTGCTGGTCTCGTCGGGGTGGGTCACGGCGCGGAACACCCGCGCGTTGCCCTCCCGGCTCAGGCAGTGCGCCAGCGCCGCCTGGTCGTCGGAGTCGCGCGCGATCTGCACCGACAGCGTCATCAGCTCCAGCGCCGGGCCGCGGTGGCCGATGGTCTCCAGCAGGTAGCCGAGCATGCTGATGGTGTGCGCGGCCGCGGGGCCTTCCGGGCGGTCGACGTCGAGATCGGTCCAGCCCTCGGCGATCAGTTCCAGGGCGAGCGGGATGCGTCCCAGCCGCCATGCCAGCGACGCCCGGTGCACCAGCACGGTCGGGCGGTTCCAGTGCTCGCCGACGTCGCTGGTCCCGGCTTTGATCAGCTCGTCGAACGCCGCATTCGCCTCGGCGAAGCGGCCGGAGTCCAGCAACAGCCGCACGTGGCGGTCGTGGGCCGGCAGGTGGCCGACCATCAGCGGATCATCCTGCAGCACCGCGTCCTCGCAGGAGCGCAACTTGTAGTGGAACCGCGTGCCGGAGCGGTTTCGTGCCGTCCAGGCTACCGGCTGCGACCTTGTCCGTACTTGTCGTAGTGCACGACCTGTTCCAGCGGCAACCGCTGTCGCCAGCCGTGCCGCTCCAGGTCCGGCGTGTCGGCCAGGGAGCGCACCGGCCCTACGCACAACCATGCCACCGGACGCACTCCCTGCGGAATGCCCAGCAGCCGGCGGAGGAACTCCTCGCGGTAGAAGCTGACCCAGCCGACGCCCAGGCCCTCGGCGGTGGCGGCCAGCCACAGGTTCTGGATGGCCAGGCACACGGAGTACAGCCCGGCGTCGGCGATCGCGTGGCGGCCGAGCACCTGCGGTGCGCCGCGGTTCGGGTCGTAGGTGACGGCGATGCCCAGCGACGATTCCACGATGCCCTCGACCTTGATCTTGCCGAAGGTCTCGGCGCGTTCCCCGTCGAGCTGGGCGGCGAAGACGCTGCGCTCGGCCAGCACGTGTTCGCGGAAGGCGCGGCGGGTGGCGTCGTCGCGGACCAGGACGAAGTCCCACGGTTGGGACAGTCCGACGCTGGGCGCGCTGTGCGCGGCGGTCAGGACGCGGCGCAGCACCGGTTCGGGGAGCTCGCCGCCGGTGAACTCCCGGCGCACGTCGCGGCGGCGGTTGATCACGTCGTAGAGGTCGGCGGCGGGGGCGGTGTCGGTCAACTTGGAAGCTCGTCCGGCGATCGTCATCGCCGACCATCCTGCCGCTGGCGCCGAGGGTCGCGGGGCGAGGGGCACCGGCGGAGGGTTTTGCCTGCTCAGGTGTCGTGAGCGTTGTGGAGCGCTCTGGCGATCCACAACGCTCACGAGCATCTACCTGGGCAAATGGTTCATTTCCGGCCGTTCGCGGGGTAAGGCAGCAGGGCCATCTCGCGGGCGTTCTTGATCGCCCGCGCCACCTCGCGCTGCTCCTGCGTGGTCAGGCCGGTGACGCGACGGGAGCGGATCTTGCCCCGGTCGGAGATGAACTTCCGCAGCAGCGCGGTGTCCTTCCAGTCCACCTGGACGACGCCTTCGCGCTGGAGCAGGTTCGGCTTGCGGCGCACGCTGCGCCGGTCGTTGTGCACCACGGCTCACCAACTCGACTTCGTCACGCCGGGCAGCTCGCCCGAGTGCGCCAGCTCGCGCAGTCGCACCCGGGAGACGCCGAACTTGCGGAAGTAGCCGCGCGGACGCCCGTCGACGGCGTCCCGGTTGCGTAGGCGAACCGGGCTCGCATCGCGCGGCTGGCGCTGCAGCTCGCGCTGAGCGGCAACGCGTTCCCCGGGGCTGCTGCCGGGCGCGATGATGATCTGCTTCAGCTCGGCCCGCCGCTGCGCGTACCGGGCGACGATCTCGCGACGCTGCTCGTTGCGCGCGATCTTGGACTTCTTGGCCATTCGGCCGTTCCTTTCACTGCTCGAAGCTCGTGAGCGGCAGTTCCGGCAAGAACCGGAACCAACGCTCACGAGCAGGTGCATGGACACGAAGATCGGCAGCGGGGCGTGCTCGACCGCGACTCTCGCCAAGCAAGCGGCGAAGCCGCTTCCCGCACCGCGACGCAAATGGAGCCTCGAAACCCGAATTCAGCGTTCTTCGCGGAATTCGACGTGCTTGCGGGCCACCGGGTCGTACTTGCGCAGGACCAGGCGGTCCGGGTTGTTCCGGCGGTTCTTGGTGGTCACGTACGTGAAGCCGGTGCCTGCGGTGGATCGCAGCTTGACCACCGGGCGGACGTCGGTGCTCTTGGCCATCAGACGCGTTCCCCTCGCGCTCGCATCGCGGCCACCACGGCCTCGATGCCCTGCTTCTCGATCGTCTTCATCCCCTTCGTCGACACCCGCAGCCGGATCCAGCGGCCTTCGGATGGCAGCCAGTAGCGCTTCCGCTGCACGTTGGGCAGCCAGCGGCGGCGGGTGCGGTGGTGGGAGTGGGAGACCTGGTTGCCGTAGCCGGGTTTCTTCCCGGTCACCTGGCAGCGGACGGACATGACCTTCCTCTCGATAATGACATCCATTTTCATTTTGCTGCCGTCGAGGGTAGCGTGTGTCCGCGTCAGATGAAAACCGTTGTCGATTGAGGTGGGGATGGGAACCGAGTCGTCCGCGAACCGGCGGACTCCGCTGATCATGGTGGCCGGTATCCGCGCGGAACAGGTCGCGGCGGCGGCCGGAGCGGCGTGGCGGGAAGACCCGGCGGGCTCCGCGCTCGTGCACCACGACCTGCGCGAAGTCACCCAGGGCGTGGTCCGGCGCCTGGTCCGGCACGGAGACGCCGAGACCACCGAGGTGCTGGAGCTGGCGCACGGCTGCGTGTCCTGCACCCTGCGCCTCGACATGCTGCCGCTGCTGCGCAGGCTGTCCGCCGCGCCTGACGTGACCCGGATCGTCGTGCGGCTCGATCCGGCGCTGGAACCCGAAACGATCTGCTGGGCGCTGCAGAACGTCCTGGTGGACGACCGCCCGCTGGTCGACGACGTCGAGGTCCGGGCCGTCGTCACCACCGTCGACCTGGCCACCTGGCTGGCCGACGCGACCGGTGAGGAGGAGCTCGTCGAGCGCGGCCTCGGCGGCAGCGCGGACGACGAGCGCACCGTCGCCCAGGTCGCGGTGGGGCAGGTCGAGTTCGCCGACGCCATCGTGCTCGCCGGCCGCTCCGGCGACCGGTGGAACCGGGTGCGCACCGAGGAGGTGATCGCCCGGCTCACGCCCAACGCCCCCGCCGCGCACCTGGACGACCTGGACGTTTCCGTGCTCCTGGCGAAGGTGCCCGCCGACGCGCGCCGTGGTGCGGTCGACGGGCCGCAGGGCCGGTTGCTGCGCGGCCAGCCGTCGCTGGACACCGACGCGGGAGTGTCGGTGGTGCTGTTCGAGGAGCGGCGGCCGTTCCACCCGGAGCGGCTGCACGAGGCGATCGACGTGCTGCTGGACGGCGTGGTGCGCACCCGCGGCCGGGTCTGGGTGGCCAGCCGGCCGGACGTCGCGCTGTGGCTGGAGTCGGCCGGCGGCGGACTCGGCGTCGCGCACGCCGGGCCGTGGCTGGCCGCGCTGGAGCCCGGCGACTGGGCGGACGTCTCGGCCGAGCGGCAGGTCAGGGCCTCGCTGACCTGGGACGACTACTACGGCGACCGGATGCAGGAGCTGGTCGTGATCGTCCACGAGGCCGATCCGCGGGACATCGTCCACGCACTGCGCCGCGCCCTGCTCACCGACGACGAGCTCGCCGCGGGAGAGCGGGCTTGGGCGAGCTACGACGACCCGTTCGGCGAGTGGCACACGGATCCGTGCGGGGACGACCCGGCGGAGACCACCGCCGACGCCACCGGCGAGACCGGCAGCCGCTAGCGGCCTCGGGAGCGAGGGCGATTTCGCGCGAAATCGCCACTCCCCACGCGGGCCGGATGTCGATTTCGCGCGAAATCGCCCGCACCCCGCATGGGGCTCGTGCCGCGGGGGACCAGTTTCGAACGACCTTGGAGGAGAAGTCGTGAAACCCGGGATCCATCCCGAATACCGGCCGGTCGTGTTCCAGGACCGCACCACCGGGGACCGCTTCCTGACCCGCTCCACCGCCACGTCCGACGTTCGGACGGAGTGGGCGGACGGCAACACGTACCCGCTGATCGTGATCGACGTGACCGCCTACTCGCACCCGTTCTGGACCGGCAACCAGCGGGTGCTCGACACCCAGGGCCGGGTCGAGAAGTTCCGCCGCCGCTACGGCGACCGAATCCGCTGATCACAGCCGTGCATGTTTTGTGTCGCCATGGCAACACAAAACATGCACGGCCCATGAGCAGTGGAAACATCAGAAACACGAGAGGACCGACATGGCCGTTCCCAAGCGGAAGATGTCCCGGAGCAACACCCGCCACCGCCGATCGCAGTGGAAGGCGACCGCGCCCGACCTGGTGCCGATCGTCGTCGACGGGGAGCGCAAGCTGGTGCCGCGCGCGCTCATCCGGCACTTCCAGCAGCGGTGACCGAACCGGCGCGCGCGATCACCCAGGGTGATGGTGCGCGCCGGAATGGCACTCGGGTGGAGATGGATGTCACGCGGTGCCGCGACGCACGGCGGGTTCTCAGCTGCTTCTCAGGGCCAGGGGTAACACTGTGGCCATGCGCATCCTCGTCGTCGACGACGATCGTGCCGTGCGGGAATCCCTGCGAAGGTCGTTGCAGTTCAACGGGTACCAGGTCGAGCTCGCTGCGGACGGTCAACAGGCACTGGACTTCCTGGCGGGCAATCGCCCGGACGCCATGGTGCTCGATGTGATGATGCCCCGCCTGGACGGCCTGGAGGTCGCGCGCCGCCTCCGCAGCGCCGGCGACGATCTGCCGATCCTGGTGCTCACCGCGCGCGACGCCGTGTCCGACCGGGTCGCCGGGCTCGACGCGGGCGCCGACGACTACCTGCCCAAGCCGTTCGCGCTCGAAGAGCTGCTGGCCCGGCTCCGCGCCCTGCTGCGTCGCGCCAGCCCGCCGGATGCGGGACTGGACGAGCTGCCGCCCGCGCTGCGCTTCGCCGACCTGGAGCTGGACCCGGGCACCCGCGAGGTCCGCCGCGGCGAGCGCCCGATCAGCCTGACCCGCACCGAGTTCGCCCTGCTGGAACTGCTGATGGCGCACCCGAAGCAGGTGCTGACCCGCAGCCGCCTGCTGGAGGACGTGTGGGGCTACGACTTCCCGACCTCGGGCAACGCCCTGGAGGTCTACATCGGGTACCTGCGTCGCAAGACCGAGGCCGAGGGTGAGCCGCGGCTGATCCACACCGTCCGCGGCGTCGGCTACGTGCTCCGCGAGACGCCGCCGTGACGGTTCCCGCACCACCCCCGCCGGACCTGGAGCCGCACGAGCGCCCGAAAGGCCGGTTCCAGCGCGTCTCGCTGCGCAACCGCGTCACCTGGCTGGCGGCGGTCTGCGTCGCCGGTGCGGTGGCGCTGGTGTCCGTCGCGGCCTTCGTCACCGTGCGGGACAGCCTCTACCAGCAGCTGGACGACAGCCTCGTCGAGCGCGCGGTGGAGGCCGCGGAGGGCCCGCTGGTGCGCACCGCCGACCTGCAGCAGGTGCCGGTGGCGTTCTTCGTCGCCCAGAACTTCAAGATCAGCGTGCTGTCCGCGGACGGCGTCGTGGTCGGCCCGGCCGACCGGCCGCCGATGAGCATCGCCGAGCTCGCGGTCGCCAAGGGCGAGACCCGGGAGTCGCTGCGCACCGATCCGCGCACCAACAGCCGGGTGGTGGCGGTGCCGACCGGGCAGAACGCCGCGCTGGTGATGTCCACGTCGATGGACCCGACGCAGCAGACGCTCGCGCAGCTGAGCGTGGTGCTGGTGGTGATGGGCGGCGCCGGGATCCTGCTCGCGGCGGCCGCCGGGACGGCGGTGGCCCGGGCCGGGCTGAGGCCGGTGCAGCGGCTCACGGCGGCCACCGAGCGCGTCGCGCTCACCGGCGACCTGCGGCCGATCCCGGTCGGCGGCGACGACGAGCTGGCCCGGTTGACCACCAGCTTCAACCGGATGCTCGGCGCCCTGGCCGAATCGCAGGAGCGGCAGCGGCGCCTGGTGGCCGACGCCGGGCACGAGCTGCGCACCCCGCTGACCTCGCTGCGCACCAACCTGGAGCTGCTGCTGATGGCCTCGGCCCGGCCGGACGCGCCGGAGCTGTCCGAGCAGGACCGGGCGGAGATGTTCGCCGACGTCCAGGCCCAGGTGATGGAGCTGTCCGCGCTGGTCGGCGACCTCGTCGAGCTGGCCAGGGAGGACACCCCGCAGGCAGTGCACGAGCCGGTGGACCTGGTCGACGTCGTGGAGCGCGCGTTGAGCCGCGCGCGGCGCCGTGCCCCGCGCATCGAGTTCGACGTCCGCCTGGAGCCGTGGGTGATGATGGGCGACGCGACGGCGCTGGAGCGCGCGGTACTGAACCTGCTGGACAACGCCGCGAAGTGGAGCCCGGACGGCGGCCGGGTGCGGGTGGACCTGCATCCCGAGCCGACCGGCGGCACCACCGTGCTGGAGGTCGCCGACAGCGGGCCCGGCATCGCGGCCGGGGACCGGCCGTACGTGTTCGAGCGCTTCTACCGGTCCTCCGACGCCCGGACCCTGCCTGGCTCCGGGCTGGGCCTGTCGATCGTCAAGCAGGTCGCGGAGCGGCACGGCGGCACGGTCTGGGCCGGCGAGGCCCCCGAGGGCGGCGCGCTGCTGCGCATGACGCTGCCGGGCAGCCCCCAGTACATCGAACAGCAATGAACAGCAACGCTCCGGGCGCTGCCAAGGAGTAAGCGCCATCCGTCGGTAGCCCGGTCGGGTAGTGTTGGTTCTTGTTTGCTTGGGCCGCGCAGGTGGGCTCTGTGTGATCGTTCCGGTCCTTGCCGGAACGATCACTCACGAGCCCCGCGCGGCCGTTCGACGGTCTGAGGGGACGGTGCTGTGCTCGCGCGGCAACGCCAGGAAGTGATCCTCGACGAGGTGCGGCGCACCGGTGCGGTGCAGGTCGGCGAGCTGGTGCTGCGGCTCGGCGTGTCGGACATGACGATCCGCCGCGATCTCGACGCGCTCGCCCGGCGCGGTCTGGTGGAGAAGGTCTACGGCGGCGCCACCTCGACGATCGGCCGCAGCACCGATGAGCCGGGCTTCGAGGCCAAGTCGGTGCGCCAGCTCGCCGAGAAGGAGGCGATCGCGCGGCTGGCCGCCGAGCAGGTCCGGCCGGGCACCGCGATCGGCCTGTCCGCGGGCACGACCACCTGGACGCTCGCGCGCCACCTCGACGACGTCGCCGACCTGACGGTGGTGACCAACTCGGTGCGGGTCGCCGACGCCCTGCAGCAGCGCGGCCGCACCGACCGCACCGTGGTGCTCACCGGCGGCGTCCGCACCCCGTCGGATGCGCTGGTCGGGCCGGTCGCCGTGCAGGCGCTGCGCTCCCTGCACCTGGACCTGGTGTTCCTCGGGGTGCACGGGATGGCGCCGCGGGCCGGCTTCACCACCCCGAACCTCAACGAGAGCGAGACCAACCGGGCGCTGGCCGAGGCGGCCGGGCGGCTGATCGTGGTCGCCGACAGCGCCAAGTGGTCGACCGTCGGGATCTCCACGATCGTCGACTTCGACGAGGTCGATCTGCTGATCAGCGACCAGGGGCTGCCGGCCGACGCGCGCGAGCTGCTGGCCGAGCACGTCGAACTCCTGCTGGCCGATCAGCGGGGTGTGGAGGAGGAGCGGTGAAGCGGACGGCGCGGCGCCTGGCCGACGGGCGGGAGATCATCTACTTCGACGCCGACCCGGCGCGGGAGCGGCTGGCCGAGGACACCAGGGCACTGCCGCCGCAGGCCCCGGCTTCGGAGATGCGGCGCGACCCGCTGACCGGCGAGTGGGTGGCGATCGCGGCGCACCGGCAGGCGCGGACCTACAAGCCGCCGGCCGAGCTCTGCCCGCTGTGCCCGAGCGTGCCCGGACGGCCCACCGAGATCCCGGAACCGGACTACGACGTCGTCGTCTTCGAGAACCAGTTCCCGTCGTTCGCGCAAGGCATTCCCGGCGACGAGTCCACTGTGGATGGCATGCCGATGGTGCCGGTCGCGCCCGCGCGGGGCCGCTGCGAGGTGGTGTGCTTCACCGCCGACCACGACTCGTCGTTCGGCGCGCTCAGCCCGGACCGGGTGCGCACCGTGGTGGACGTCTGGGCGGACCGCACCGCCGCGCTGGCCGAAACGCCCGGCGTGGAGCAGGTGTTCTGCTTCGAGAACCGCGGCGAGGAGATCGGCGTCACGCTGCACCACCCGCACGGCCAGATCTACGGCTATCCGTTCGTGACGCCCAAGACGGAGAAGATGCTGCAGGTCGCGGAGAAGTACCTGGCGCAGCACGGGCGGCACGTGCAGGGCGACGTGCTCGCCGCCGAGCGCGCCGCGGGCGACCGGGTGGTCGTCGACTCCGAGCACTGGACCGCGTTCGTGCCCGCGGCCGCGCGGTGGCCGGTCGAGGTGCACCTCGTGCCGCACCGCCAGGTGCCGGACATCACCGCGCTCTCCGACGCCGAGCGCGACGACTTCGCCGTGACGTACCTGGACATCCTGCGCCGCCTCGACGGTCTCTACGGCCGCCCGCTGCCCTACATCGCGGCCTGGCACCAGGCGCCGGTGCGCACCGGGCGGGAGCTTTCGTGGCTGCACCTGGAGGTCTTCTCGGTGCTGCGCTCGGCGGACAAGCTGAAGTACCTCGCGGGCTCGGAATCCGGCATGGGCGTGTGGATCAACGACGTCACGCCGGAGCAGATCGCCGCCCGGCTGCGGTGAGCGCGGGGCCCCCTCGATCAGTCGCAGATCACAGTTCCCCGACCGGTTTTCAGGCTGTCGCACAGCCTAGTCTCAGGCACTTCTCAGCCGTCTGGAGCAGAGTGGAGTCATGACCGATCACCCCCCGGGCTACTCCGGCGATCAGCCGGACGAACCGAAGCCGCAGGCGGACGGGCCTGTCGCAGGCACCGGCGACACGCCACCTGCCGGGGTTCCGCAGCAGCCCTACCAGCAGCCCCAGCAAGTGCACGCCCAGGCCGCGCAGCAGCCCCAGCACGCCGCGCAGCCGCCGCATGCGACGCAGCAGTTCCCGCACGCGCAGCCCTGGCCGTCCGGCGGCTACACCGCCGCCGCCCCGGTGCCGCAGCAGCGGAACCGGCACGTCGGGCTGGTCGCGGGCGCAGCGGTCCTCGCGCTGGTGGCGGGCCTCGTCGGCGGTGGCATCGGCGGGTTCGTCGGGTACCAGCTCGGCGGTGACAAGGGCGCCGTGACGTCGCTGGACCAGTCGCGTCCGGCGCGCAGCGCCAGCACCGCGCCGGCGGGCTCGGTGCAGCAGGTCGCGGAGAAGGTGCTGCCCAGCGTCGTCCAGCTGCAGCTGGTGACCGCGCGCGGCGGCGGCGAGGGCTCCGGAATCGTGATCAGCAGCGACGGCTACATCCTCACCAACAACCACGTCGTCGAGGGTGCCCAGAACGGCCGGCTCACGGCGCTGTTCCACGACAACCGCTCGGCGCCGGTGCGGATCGTCGGCACCGACCCGAAGTCGGACCTCGCGGTGGTGAAGGCCGACATCACCGGCCTCACGGCGGCCGACCTCGGCCGCAGCGACGACCTGCCGGTCGGCGCGCCGGTCGTGGCCATCGGCTCGCCGTTCGGCCTCTCCGGCACCGTGACCAGCGGAATCGTCAGCGCCAAGGACCGCCCGGTGCGGGCCGGTGGCGAGTCGGGCAGCCAGGACACCGTGCTCAACGCGCTGCAGACCGACGCCGCGATCAACCCCGGGAACTCCGGCGGCCCGCTGGTGGACATGGACGGCAACGTGGTGGGCATCAACTCCGCGATCTACAGCCCGGGGTCGAGCCAGGAGAAGGCCGGCTCGGTCGGGCTGGGCTTCGCGATCCCGATCGACCAGGCCAAGCGGATCTCCACCGAGCTGAAGGACACCGGCTCGGCCACCCAGACCACGCTGGGCGTGGTGATCACCAACTCGCCGCAGCAGCCGGGCGCGCAGGTCCGCGACGTCACGCCCGGCGGGCCTGCCGAGCAGGCCGGAATCCGGTCCGGCGACGTCATCACGAGGATCGGCGACCGGGCGGTCCTGGACACCGACTCGCTGATCGCCGCGGTCCGCTCGCACGCGCCCGGTGATCGGCTGCCGATCACCGTCACCGGCCCGGGCGGGGACCGGACCGTGGACGCCACCCTGGCCGGCCAGAAGGGATGATCCGAACGCGCGGCCGTTCGCCGGCCGCGTTCCGCGTCGACCGTGCCGGGTCCGCTCCGCCCCCTCCGAGCGGCTCGGCGCGGTCGGCGGCGCAGGCTTCGCAAAACGGTCGAAAACCGCTCGGGGGCATTGCAGAACTGGGAGGAACATGTCCGACGAAACAGGCACCGTGGTTCCGCGGCGGGCCGTGCGAATGGTCGATCTCACCGGCTCGTTGGATCTGAACGGGGCACTCCTTGGCACTACGGTTACCGGCATGGAACGCAGCGCGCAGCGGTTGGGCCGGGCCCTCGTCGTCGTGGTGGACGACCGGGTCGCCCAGGGCGAGCAGGAAGACAACATCGGTCCGCTGGTGACCGAGTTGCTGGAGGAGGCCGGTTTCATCGTCGACGGCACCGTCGCGGTGGCCGGGGAAACAGTGGACATCCGCAACGCGCTGAACACCGCGGTGATCGGCGGGGTCGACGTGGTGATCACGGTCGGCGGCACCGGGGTGTCGCCGCGGGACGTCACGCCGGATGCGACGGCGGGCGTGCTGGACCGCCCGGTCCCGGGCATCGCGGAGGCCCTGCGGGCCTCCGGCCTGGCGGCGGGCGCGGTCGAGGCGGGCGTGTCGCGCGGCCTGGTCGGGGTCTCCGGCAGCACGCTGGTGGTGAACCTGGCGGGTTCCCGGGCCTCGGTCCGGGACGGCATGGCCACCCTGACGCCCCTGGTGACCCACGTGATCGAACAACTCTCGGGCCTGGAAACGGCCTGAGCTGGGTGAGAACGGCGGTGGCGGCTCCCGTTGGGGGCCGCCACCGTCGTGTTGTCGGTGGTACCGGGCACGCTCGCGACCATGCGACGACACCAGCGCACTCGTGCGGGTCAGGGCTGATCTGTGTCGGCCTTGGAGAGGGTGCTTGCTGACGTCGATGTCGCCCTCGAGGGGATCAGCGCTGGGCAACAGGGCGTCGTGCGTGCCCAGGAATGTCTGGACGAGGCCGGCCAGCCGGACGGGTTGGGCCTGTTGCTCGGTTCCCGGGATGAAGACGCACTGCACGCCTTGGAATGTGCCGATCGGGCGGCCAACGAGCTCGTTCGGCTCGACCAGATGCTGAGCAAGATCCACGATGCAGTACTCCAGTGGCGCCAGTCGATCGCTGGTGCGGGAGGCGCTAGGCCCGGGCTCGGCCACGAGGCGACCAGTCCTTCCACTCGTCCGTCGGAGTCCGTCGGAGCCCCGGGCTCGGCCACGTTCAACACCGTCGAATGGTCGGACGCCGTACGCGACGAGATTCGGCATCTCAAGCCCACTGTCGGCCTTGCATTCGACGACGAGGGAAATCCGGCGCTGATCGACCGAGATCTGCGGAGCCAACAGGATGAAGTCTCGCGGGAGATCGACGGGTTTCTGAAGGCCAGCCTCCATTTTCCGAAGCAGCGCCGGGCCGATGTTCCGGTTGCTGCCGCGACGCATGTCGAGACCAAGGTCGCCATGGAAATGCGGAAGCAGGGCATCCGGCACCTGACCGTGGTGATCAACAACCCCCGGGGGATCTGTCGCGGCGATTGGGGATGCGGCCCAGCAGTGCGGGCTATATTGCCGCGTGGGCACTCGATCACGGTGTGGATACCCGGAGCCGCCGTACCATACGTGCTGCAAGGAGGGAGTCCGCCATCATGACGACGCTCAGCACTGATCTGCCCGCCTACGCTGATCCTGGATGGCGCCACGTCAGCTCGTGGGTGGGAATGGAGCAGGCGATCAGCGACGCGCTGGACAAGGGCGATTGCAACACCGCGGGGTGGTTGCAGTTCGGCCGGGACGTCGCGGCGGACCAGCCCGGTGATCACCAGCTTCGGGTTGTTGCGGATCCAGGTTCCGGCTACGCGGCGTTGCTGTGGTTCCTCAACGTCGATCCCGAAGATCATCTAGACGACCCACTCGCTCAGCACCTGTGGGTCACGTTCAACCCTGCGCCTCCGCTCGAGGCTCCCCGCTTGGCGAGTGACTACGACACAGACCACTACCACGACAGGTTCACGGTCATCCCGATCGAACAGGCGCGTGAAGCGCTGCGGGAGTTCTGCCGGACCGGCGGGCAGCGGCCGCCGTCGGTCCAATGGGTCGCCGGTGACTACTACGGCCGGATCATCCAGCGGCTCGCGGTGGCGGGCGCGGCCTAGCGCGCAGGTGGCAGGGGCCTGGAAACGGCCTGAGCTGGGTGAGAACGGCGGTGGCGGCTCCCGTTGGGGGCCGCCACCGTCGTGTTTCACGGGCTTTTCGTTCGGGTCAGGGGGTTTTCGGCGGTTCCGCGCCGCCTTCCGGGCCCTTCTCATCGGGGTCCTTCGGGGGCTGGCCGTCCGGGTGGTGGTCCCGCTTGATCATGCCCTCGACCTTGTGGCTGACGTTCTCGATCTTGTCGTGGTACTTCCCGCCGGTCGCCTTGTCCAGGCTCGACTTGGCCGCGTCGAGCCCCTTCGCCGCGCTCGGACCCGCCTTCTCGGCCAGTTCCTCGGCCTTGCCCTTGGCCTGGTTGGCCAGTTCCTTGGCCTTGTCCAGGAAACTCATCTCTCGCCTCCCGTGGCTTCGACACCCGGTGAGCCACGCCTGGCGCCGCTCCCGCAGCCTCGACGTCTAGCAGTCTTAACTGTAACCGACTTCACACCTGCGTCCGGAGGTCCGCACGCGCACTCGCGGCGATGGGGGACGATGGAGGCGTGACCGCGAACGATTCCGGCAAGACCTCCGATCCCGACGAGCGGGAACGGCGGCGCAAGCTCGCCGAGATCTTCGGCGACGTCCTCCCCGAGACCACCTCCGACGACCGCCCGGACCGGGCCCCCGCGGGCGACGAGGAGCGCTGGTACCGGGAGAACCGGCCGCCGCACCACGACGCGCGCTGAGCCCGGCCGCAGGCTCACTTCTGCTGGCCGTCGCCCGAGACGCTCGTCTTCTCGTTCACGGCGAGGCCCTCGATCTTCGGCAGGCCCTGTTCGCGGCGCAGCAGGTCGCGGATCTCCTGCAGCAGTTCGACGTCGGTCGGGTCGGCCGGGTCTTCCTCCTGGCCCTTCTTGCGGCGCTCCGTGAGCTTCTTCATCGGCAGCACGAACAGGAAGTACACGACGGCCGCGGTGATGAAGAACGTGATCACCGCGTTGATCACCGCGGCGAAGTCGATGATCGACGCCTCGTTGCCGACGCGCAGCTGGATGCTCAGGCCGGTGACGTTGCCGCCCCCGGTGGCGGCGATGACCGGCTTGATGATGCTGGTGGTGAACGACGTGACCAGCGCGGTGAACGCGCTACCGACGACCACGGCCACGGCCAGTTCGATCACGTTGCCGCGCATCAGGAAGTCCTTGAAGCCCTTGAGCACGCTGGGAGCTCCTCTCCAGATCATGGGTGTGTCCGGGCGAACGCCGGTTCGAGGGATGCGACGTCCGCGGCACGGATGGATGACGCGCCGAATCGATGGGGATCGGGCGCGTGACGCGTACTCAGCGGAGGGTAACGGTGACCGATTGGCTCAGGGCGGCTGCGGCGACCGTCGCAGCCGCCTGCTCCGGTAGTCCCACGAAGATGAGTCTGCCCTGGTCCCTGTCGCCCTGCGGGGCCTGCACGGCGACGACTCGGACGTCCTCTGCGAGCACCGAATCCGCACCTGATCGAGTGAGGGTTGTGACGAGGTCCACTCGTCTGCCCGGCACCAGGAAGTCCGCCACCTCGGGGTCGGCGAGGCGGATCGGCGCGGCCGCCGTCCCGCCTCCGCCGGAGGCCACCGCGGGACCGTTGAACCGGGCGTCGGTCAGCGGCTCGCCGCTGCGCACGGCGCTGCTGAGCACCCGGCCCTCGGCGGTGGTGGTGTCGCGCAACGCGCCATCCGGCACCAGGTCGGCGGGCAGCTCGCGGCGCCCCACGTCCGTCTTCGACAGGACCCGGCCGGGCGGCAGATCGCGGGCGGCGACGACAACCGCGACGCGTGACTCCGGCGGTCCGTGACGTGGCTGCACGGTCAGCCCGGCGGCGAGCAGCAGCAGGGCCACGGCGGCCGCCCTGCGCAAGGCGTGCAGGCGAAAGCCCGGTCGGCCGAGGAAAAGCGCGCCGATGCGGTGCAGCACTGTCGAGTTGAGACGGTCCTTCGGTGCCATGATCCACTCCTCGCTCTCGGCGGTCGACGAACTCCGAAGTTAGGGAGTCGCCGGCCCGGGCGGGAGGGGGAAGCGGAAATCTGTGGACAAACCAGTCCTCTGTGGACAACTCGGCTCACCCGGACGGATTGCCCTCGCGGCTGAGGGGATCACCCTGCGCGCACACGAAAATCGCCGACCGCGGTGACTGCGGTCGGCGAACCGGAGGCGGGGATCAGGAAGCGGCGGCCGTGGTGGTCGAGGAGCTGCTGCTCGAAGACGACGAGCTCGACTCGGAGGACTTGCTGCTGCTCGACGACGACGACGAGGAGGACGACGACGAGCCGTTGCTCGTGGTCGAGGACGACGAGTTCGACGACCGGTTGTCGGTGCGGTAGAAGCCCGAGCCCTTGAACACGATGCCCACGGCGTTGAACAGCTTGCGGAGCCGGCCGGTGCACTTCGGGCACTCGCTGAGGGAGTCCTCGCTGAACGACTGCACCGCCTCGAACCGGTGATCACATTCGGTGCAGGCGTACTGGTAAGTGGGCACGGCCGTGAACCTCCGACATCTCGTCCTGGCACTCGAACTGCAGGAGTGCTAATACGATAATGCGTCACGTTGGGTGCCCAGCGCAAACACTCCTATGTCACATGGGTAGCGCCACGATCCCACGACCGGGTGTCAGCACGCCCGTCATCCGCACGTCGTGCGGTTCCCCGGGCAGCTCGGCGACGAACTCCTCGTCCCGGACGACGCCGATCCGCGGCGCGTCCGGCGCGGCCAACGGCAGCGACCGGTCGTAGTGACCGGCGCCACGCCCCAGCCGAACGCCCTGGTGGTCCACGCCCAGCGCGGGCACCAGCAGCGCGTCGGCCTCGCCGATCGCGGCCGGGCCCAACCGCTCGCCTGCCGGTTCCAGCAGGCCGAAACCCGCGGGTCGCAGCGAATCCGGGCCGGTGAACTCCGCCCACTCCAGCGGCCCGTTGCGGACCACGACCGGCAGCAGGACCCGCAGCCCGGCGTCGCGCAGCGCGTCGAGCGTGCCGGGCGCCCCCGGCTCGCCGCCCACCGGGACGTACGCCGTGACGGTCCGCACCTGCTGTCCGTCCAGCCAGCGCAGCAGCGCCTCCTGCAGTGCCGTGGCCTCGGACGATCGAGCGTCCTCGGCGACGTTCCGGCGTGCTTGGAGCAACGCGCGGCGCCACTCGGACTTGGTAGTAAGCGATTCGTCCAGTGAGCTCACAAGTCCACTCTAGGGCTGCCCGATAGGCTCCCTGGCCATGAGCAGCCCGACGAGCACGCCCAAAGCGTTCCGGACCGCCATCGTGCCCGCAGCCGGCCTGGGAACCCGGTTCCTGCCGACGACGAAGGCGGTGCCGAAGGAGTTGCTCCCGGTCGTCGACACCCCCGGGATCGAGCTGGTGGCTGCCGAGGCCGCCGAAGCCGGTGCGCAACGCCTGGTCGTCGTGACCTCGCCGGAGAAGCGGGCGGTCGCCGAGTACTTCCGGCCGCAACCCGAGCTGGAGCAGACCCTCGAGGACCGCGGCAAGGACGAGTTGCTGGCGAAGGTCCGCCGCGGGCCGGCGCTGATCGCTGCGGAGACCGCGGTGCAGGAGCGGGCCCTCGGCCTCGGCCACGCCGTGGGCTGCGCGGAGCCGAACCTGACCGATGACGACGACGCGGTCGCGGTGCTGCTGCCCGACGACCTCGTGCTGCCGCGCGGCGTGCTCACGCGGATGGCCGAGGTGCGCGCCCGCTTCGGCGGCAGCGTGCTGTGCGCGTTCGACGTGCCGCGCGAGCGGATCTCCGCCTACGGCATCTTCGACGTCACCGACACCGATGACGACGATGTCAAGCAGGTCCGCGGCATGGTCGAGAAGCCGGCGCCCGACGAGGCCCCGTCCACCTTCGCCGCCGCCGGTCGCTACCTGCTGGACCGCGCGGTCTTCGACGCGCTCAAGCGCATCGAGCCAGGTGCCGGAGGTGAGCTGCAGCTCACCGATGCCGTAGCGTTGTTGATCTCCGAAGGTCACCCGGTGCACGTGGTGGTTCATCGCGGTGGGCGACACGACTTGGGAAATCCTGGCGGTTTCCTCAAAGCTGCGGTGGACTTCGCGCTGGAGGATCCCGAGTACGGGCCGGACTTGCGAGACTGGCTCGTCCAACGGATGAGCAGGAGCTAACACGCTGCGCCAGGCCACGGCTCGGGCACGCGGGAAGAGGTCAGCCATGAGGTCAGTGGACGAGCAGCTCGCACGCGTACTCACGGCGGCCGTCCGGCCCGCGCCCGTCCGGGTCGCGATCTCCGAGGCGCAGGGCCTGCTGTGCGCCGAAGAGGTCGTCGCCGAGCAGGCGCTGCCCGGATTCGACCAGGCTGCGGTCGACGGTTACGCGGTGCGCAGCGTCGACGTGCAGACGGCCGCCGACGAGTCGACCGTGCTGCCGGTCGTCGGGGAGATCCCGGTCGGGTCGCGGCAGCCGCGCCGGTTGCAGCCGGGGCAGGCGGTGCGGGTGGTCACCGGTGCGCCGCTGCCGACGCTGGCCGACGCGGTGGTGCCGCTGGAGTACACCGACGAGCACCCGGCGAAGGTCACGGTGCGGCAGGCGGTGCCATCGGCGGCGTTCGTCCGCCGCACCGGCGAGGACGTGCAGACCGGCGACGTGGCGGTGCGCCGCGGCGCACCGATCGGCGCGGCGCAGGTCGGGCTGCTGGCGGCGGTGGGCCGCAACAAGGTGCTGGTGCACCCGCGGCCGCGGGTGTCGGTGATCTCGGTCGGCGACGAGCTGGTGGACGTCGACCGCACGCCCGGGCAGGGCCAGGTCTACGACGTCAACTCCTACGCGCTGGCCGCCGCCGCGCGCGACGCCGGCGCCGAGGTGACCCGCGTCGGCATCGTCAACAGCGACCCGCGCCGGCTGCGCGAGGTCGTCGAAGGGCGGCTGCTGCTGTCCGAGATCGTGGTGATCGCCGGCGGCGCGGGCGGCGCGATGGGCAACGAGGTCCGGGCGGCCCTGGCCGACCTGGGCGAGCTCGACGCGAGCCGGGTGGCCATGCAGCCCGGCTCGGTGCAGGGCTTCGGCCGGCTCGGCCCGGACGAGATCCCGACCTTCGTGCTGCCCAGCAACCCGGTGAGCGCGCTGGTCGTCTTCGAGGTGCTCGTGCGGCCGTTGATCCGCGCCGCGCTCGGCAAGATCAACCCGCACCGCCGCACCGTGTCCGCCGAGCTGCTCACCCCGATCAGCTCCGCGAAGGGGCGCCGCGGCTTCCTCCGCGGCCAGCTGCTGCGCGACCCGAAGAACGGCTCCTACCTGGTGCAACCGCTGGGCACCTCGGGCTCGCACCTGCTGGCGTCGCTGGCCGAGGCGAACTGCCTGGTGGTGGTCGACGAGGACACCACCGAAGTCGCGGCCGGCGAAGACGTGCAGGTCCGGTTCCTCTCGCAGCGCGCGTGAGCCACCGATGCAGCCCGCCGACGCCGATGGGTTCCCGATCGGCCGCCACCCCGGCTGGCCGGCGCGCCTCGGCCCGCTGATCACCGCACGGGGCGCCGTCGCGCTGCGCCCGCCCCGGCTGCGTGACGGCTCCGCCTGGAGCCGGATCAGGCTGCAGGATCGCGCCTACCTGCAGGAATGGGAGCCGACCGCGGTCGGCGGCTGGCAGGAGCGGAACGCGCGGATGGCCTGGCCCGCGCAGTGGAGCGCGCTGCGCGGCATGGCCCGACGCGGCCAGGCGCTGCCGTTCAGCATCACCGTCGACGGCGATTTCGCCGGCCAGCTGACCGTCGGCAACATCGTCCGCGGCGCGCTGCGCTCCGGGTGGATCGGCTACTGGGTGGCCGCGCGGCTGGCCGGCGGCGGGATCGCCACGGCTGCCGTCGCGCTGGCGGTGGACCACTGCTTCGGCGCGGTCGGACTGCACCGGCTGGAGGCCACGGTGCGGCCCGAGAACCAGCCGAGCGTGCGGGTCCTGGAGAAGTCCGGTTTCCGCCGCGAAGGGCTGTTCCACCGGTACCTGGACGTGGCGGGCGCCTGGCGGGACCACTACGTGTACGCCCTGACCATCGAGGAGATCCCCGGCGGCGCGGTGCACCGGCTGATCGAGTCCGGCGGCGCGAGACGGCCCTGAACGCCGAGATCTTGATCACGCACCGTCACCGTAAAACCCGCGATCATCGGCCGAAATTGGTCCGAACGGACGCAAGATCGTAGTCATTCGGCGGTGCGGAAGCCGACACGCCGGTGTCGATGTTGCCGCTGGCTGCTCTGAACGTGCGGTTTTCTTGTCCCTGGGGAACCACTGTGACTCGGCGTGGCTCCGAGACAGAAGTGGCTGATGTGATTAGCGTGGCGATCGCAGACTTGTGTGCTGCCGGTGGCCAGGGGGAGGTGGCGAGGCATGCCCAGCTCGTTGATCTTCGCTGCACTGGCGGCGGCGTGGCTGGTGGTACTGGTTCCGATGTTCGCTCGCCGCCGCCAAGAAGTGTCCAAGACCACCGACTCCGCGCTGGCCGCACGAGTTGTGCGGCGAGGCAGCGGACGGCGACCGGCGACGCCCGGAGCCGTGATAACCGACGAGGTGGAGGAGGCTTTCGGAATGCCTGACACCGACCGGGACGAGGCCCTCGAAGAGATCGAAGAGCACGAGGCCGACGGCTCGTGGCGACGCGTGCACAGCGATGACGTCCGGGCCGGGCGCCGGTACCGCCCCGGCCGCGGTGGCTTCGATCCGGAAGCCGCCGCGCTGGCCGCGCGCGTGAAGTACGCCCGTCGGCAGCGCATCGTGCTCGTCATGCTGCTGCTGGCCGTGACGACCGCGCTGCTGGCCGCCATGGTGTGGCCGGTCCTGTGGTGGGTGCACGGCATCACCGACCTGGCGACCATGGGCTACCTCACGTACCTGCGCCGCCAGGTCCGCATCGAAGAGGACGTCCGCAGTCGGCGGCTGGCCCGGATGAGCGGCGAGCACGACGAGTACGACGACGCCGAGATCGACGACGAGCTCGTCGACGAGTACGACGAGGACGACGACCGCGAAGACGGCCGCCCCGCGGACCGCCGACCGGACTCGAGCGCCGTGCGCGTGGAGATCGACGACGAGGACCCCATGTTCGATGAGCTGGACGAACGCACCTGGGAGCCTTACCGGCGAGCGTCCGGCGAGTAGGCCGCGACCCCTTGGAGGGGGGTGCTGCGAAGGCTGATTTCGGGCCTTGCTAAGCTTTCGTCAGCACTCAACAAGGGGCTGTAGCGCAGTTGGTAGCGCGTCTCGTTCGCATCGAGAAGGTCAGGGGTTCGATTCCCCTCAGCTCCACGCAATAGAAGGCTCGTGCTCGCGGAGAGCACGAGCCTTTTGCGTTCCGCGTATCTCTGGGGGCCGAGCCTCCCAAACCCCCCACGGTGCGGTGGATTCTTTGCGTCGGCTTCTTGCGGTGGGGAGCGTTCCCGGCCTGCTCACCTACCAGCCGTCCGATGTCGGCGCCGGAACTTGCTGGACTGCGGCCGATTGCTCTTCTCTTGGTCCCGCGCCCGCAGCTGGCGACGCCCCGCCGCCTGCCCTGGTTGCAGGCGACCCAGATGCTGGGCACCGGGAACCCGGCGCTGACGAACCCGAGCCTGCAGGCCAAGTACAAGTCGGCCTACCTGCGCGCGGCGCCGCTGCCGGAGCAGGTCGCCACGATCTACCGCCATCTGACCACATCGGACTACCGCAACCCGGACGCGTTGCTGCTGGTGGCCTCCTACGGCGCGCGGATCAACGACACGCATCCGCGGACGACCGCCGTCGCCCAGCGCGATTCGGTGCTGGAGCTGCTGTTCGAGAACTTCTGGTCGGACCCGGCCGAGGACGACCACCACCTCGGCTGGATCCGCGAGTTCTACCGCGACGTCCACGCCCGGACCGGCGGCGTGCCGGTGCACGACGAGCTGACCGACGGCTGCTACGTCGACTACCCGGACATCGACCTCAACGACGGCCGGTGGAACACCTCGGGCGTGGAGTGGGCGGAGCTGTACTACGGGGCGAACCACCCGCGGTTGCGGGAGATCAAGCGCCGCTGGGATCCGCGCGACGTCTTCCGCCACGGCCAGTCCGTGCGTCCCTGAGAACGAGGCCGTCCCAGAAGGTCTCCGGTCACCGCTCATGCCGAGGACGCCCGGAGCCTGGCGGGGCGGCGGTTTCGCGCGAAACCGCCACCCCGCCCTCACGAGGAGCGCCGGTTTCGCGCGAAAACGGCGCCTTCTGCGCTCCAGGCGGTGCCCCGGAACTTCACCTCCGGAGGGCGAGCAGGCTGAGCGCGATCGCCGCGACGTATGCGGCCGCGGCGATCGTGAAGGCGAACCCGTACCCGCCGGCCGTCGCGACGGCGGCGTCGGTTCCGCCGCCGGTCAGCCGGCTGGTGTGGGCGCCGGCGATCGAGACCAGCAGGGCGAACCCGATCGTCGGCCCGCCCTCCATGGCCGTGTTGAGCACCCCGCCGGCCAGCCCGGCCTGCTCGTCGGGCACGTCGTCCATCGCGGCCGCGGTCGCCGCCGAGAAGATCAGCGCGGCGCCCACGGGGAAGATGACGAGCCCGGCCAGGAGGGTGCCGACGTACGGCGAGGCGACGTCGAGCTGCCCCAGCAGGGCCAGCCCCGCCGCGCCGACCGCGAATCCGATGGCGGTCATGCGGGGCGCCCCCGCGGTCACCGCTAGCCATCCGGCGAACAGGCCCGTGGCGAACATCGCGATCCCGTAGGGCAGGAACGCGATGCTCGTCGTCAACGGCGGGAACGCCTGCTGCTGCTGGAAGTACAGCGGCAGGAAATAGGTCGTGGTGAACGTGCCCGAGGAAGCCAGCATCACCCCGAGCAGCCCCATCAACCGCTTGCGGGAGCGGAAGAACGACAGCGGAACCAGGGGATGCTCGGCGCGCGCCGCCCACAACGCGAACGAGCCGAGCGCGACCAGACCGGCCAGCAGCGGGACGAGCACGCCCGCGGCCGCCCACCCCTGCTCCGCTGCTTCGACGAGCCCGTAGCACACGCCGCACAATCCGGCCGTGACCAGCACCGCGCCTAGTACGTCCACCCGGATTCGGCGCGTTTCCGGAGCCGGCGGCATGACCCGCGGCAGCAGCACGAGCACGAGCGCGACCACCGCCGCGGGCACGACGAAGGCCCATCGCCAGGACACCCAGTTCGCCACGACGCCGGACAGCAGGATGCCGACCGTGGCCCCCACGACGGGCAATCCGCCCCAGATCGCGATCGCCCTCGCGCGGCGCTGCGGATCCCGGAACACGATGCCGGCCAGGGCCATCGCCGCGGGAGCCGTCAGCGCCGCGCCGATGCCCTGCCCGAAGCGGGTCAGCAGCATCACCGCGAAGCTCGTCGCCGCGGCGTTGGCCACCGACGCCAGCCCGAACACGACCATGCCGACGACGAGCGCACGCCGGAGCCCGAGCAGATCGCCCAGCCGGCCGCTGAGCAGCAGCAGCCCGCAGAACGACACCGCGTAGGCGTTGTTCACCAGCGCCAGTTCGGCCCGGTCGAGCCCCAGGTCGCGCTGGATCGCGGGCAGCAGCACCGAGATCAGCGTCATCGCGGCGATGAGGGTGATCTGCACGGTGCCGAACACGGCGAAGGACACCCCGGGGCGCCGCTGCCAGAGCGGGAGGTGCGCTGCCGCGGCGATGTCCTGCTGCACCAGGTTCTCCTTCGCGCTCGGGTCAGGCTTCCTTGAGCATTCCGCCGTCCAGGACGATGTCCGAGCCGTTCATGTTGGGCACCCGGCCGGAGGCGAGCAGGACGACGAGCGTGGCGATCTCCTCGGGCTCGGCCAACCGCCCGGTGTTCAGGCCGGTCGCCTGCGGCACCTGGGCCAGGAACTCCTCGTGGCTGACGCCCATGCTCTTGGCCCAGCCTGCGGCCATCTCGTCGTCGGCAGTCCAGACCGCGGTGCGGGTCGGCCCCGGCGAGATCGTGTTCACCCGCACGCCCCGCTCGCCGAACTCCTCGGACAGGGACTTGCCGAAGTTGACCAGCGCGGCCTTGGCGGCGGCGTAGTCGATCAGGCGCGGCAGCGCGAGCCGGGCGTTGACCGATCCGATGTTGACCACCGCGCCGCGGCGCTCGATCAGGCTCGGCAGCGCCGCGCGGGTGGTGCGGACGGCGCTGAAGAAGTTCAGCTCGAATGCCTGCTGCCAGTCCTCGTCGCTGATCGACAGGAATCCGTCGGGCCGCCCGGGCGATCCGCCGACGTTGTTCACCAGCAGGTCGACGCCGCCCAGCTCGGCTATCGCCCACTCCGCGAACTCGGCGTTCTGCTCCGCTGAGGTCAGGTCGGCCCGGCGGACGAGGGGCGTGGCCTCCAGCAGTGCGTCGCTGGTGGTGCGGGCGCCCGCCGCGACCCGCACCCCCTCCGCGGTCAGGGCTTGGACGACGGCCAGTCCGATTCCCCTGCTGGCGCCCGTGACCAGCGCTGTCTTACCCGCGAGCTTGAACTCCATGCCATTCCTTCCGAACGATGAATACACCAGTGAAAGGTTACACTAGTGCACACGAATTAGGGCTGTCCATCGCACAGGTGCGCGCCGCGACGGGCGCCTCTGCGGGGGAGGCCCGGCGGCTAGGATCGACCGACCAGCGGGAATGGAGGGATGCCGTGAGCACGCATGCGTTCGAGGACTGGTCCGTCCACCGCGGCGCTCCGGCCGAGGTCGCCCTCGCGGTGGACTTCGCGAACACCGTCGACCAGCGGGACTTCGGCCGGTTCGCCCCGCAGGAGTTCCTCGGCACCGCCGGCGACCTCGCCGACTGGCTGCGGGACCGCGGCTTCGCCGTGGACGCGTGCTCCCAGAAGGACTTCGCGCGGGCTTTGGCCCTGCGCTCGGCGATCCGCGAGATCGCCGCCTCCCACCAGCCCGGCGTTGCCGTCCGGGGTGACGGGCCGGACCTGTCGGCCGCGCTCGACTTCCCGCTGCGACCCCGCCTCGACGAGACCGGCGCGGTCCGGCTGCGGGCCGCCGAGGACGGCGTGCGCGGGGCGCTGGCGGACATCGCCTCGGCGATCGTGATCGCCGAGGCCGAAGGTTCCTGGTGCCGGGTCAAGATGTGCTCGGCGCCCGACTGCCGCATCGTGTTCTACGACGGTGCCAAGGCCCGCAACAGCAGGTGGTGCGCCACGGCGGGCTGCGGGAACCGCATCAAGACCCGGACCTACCGAGCCCGCCGCCGCGCCGACGGCGCTTGAGGAGCCGTCTCGCTGCGGGGGCCGCAGCGCCTCCTCGCCGCTGGCCACCAGGTACTTGGCGTCCAGGTCCGGCGCGTGCGCTGAGCGGCCGCCCCGCCGTCGCATCCCGGGCTCGATGGCGCCGGGTGTCGTCGCGGCGGGGCTAGGATCGAGGTGCTGCTTCCGGCCGGCGGGTTCAGCCGAGGGGAGGCTTCCGTGGGGACGCGCGAACGGGTTGCGGCGGCCGTCCGGTTCGGCGTCGCCGAGCTGATCCCCGATCGCCTCCGGGCCCGCGGGTGGACCGTTTCCGTCGACGGCGTCTCCCAGTCCTATGTGGATCTCGATGATCCGGCCCACTTGAAGATGCCCTACACGGACTGGATCGCCCAGGCGATGGACCGGCACTGGCCGCCGGGTGCCGTGTCGGCGCTGTTCGTGGGCGGCGGTGGTTTCGCGTTGCCCCGCTATCTCGCCGCGACGCGGCCCGGCTCGGAGCAACTCGTGTTCGAGCTCGACGGGAAGCTGGTCGAGCTGGTGCGCGAGCACCTCGGCCTCGACGAAGTGCCGGGCCTGGAGGTCCAGGTGCGGGACGGCCGGGCCGGTGTCGAAGGTGCGCTGGACGACAGTGCCGACCTCGTGGTGCTCGACGCCTTCCAAGGCGGGGACGTCGTCACCGGGCTGGCCACCGTCGAGTTCTTCAGCGAGGTCTCCCGGGTGCTGCGGCCCGGCGGGTTGTTCGCGGCGAACTTGTGGGATGCCGCCGAACTCGGTTTCGCCCTGCGCGCGATCGCCGCGGCCTGCGAGGTGTTCCCGCACGTGCTGGTCTTCGCCCATCCCCGCGTGCTGGCGCGGCGTCAGTCCGGCAACGTCGTCGTCGTCGCTTCGACGCGCCGCCTCCCGGTGGCGGAACTGGCCGACTGGGCGGTCTCGGCGCCGGAACGGGTCTACTGCTTGACGCCGGAACGGCTGGCCGACGTGTGCGGAACCGCCGCGCCGCTGACCGAGGCCGATCCGCTGCTCGACCCGGTGCCGCCCGTTCGCGGCTGGTGGTCCGGCTCCCGCCTCGCCTGACCGTTCGAGTTCACCCAGCAGTGGTGCGCGGCCCACGCATGCCGCAGCGAAAGAAAATCTTTCTCCGAAGCGCAGTCTTTACTGAAAGATGTTGCTTATCTGCGGAATCCTGATGTAATTCTTCTTGACAAGTGATGCTCGACACCGCACCACACGGCGCCGGGAGGCCGAACATGACCGCTCAGCACGAGACCGTTCGCGACGTCGTACCGACCGAAGTCCCGAGCCAGCGAGACGCGGCGACCGACGTCGTCGCGGCGCTGAAAGCGCACGTCACCGGCGACCTGATGGACATCGTCGTGGACCTCGACGCCGGCGACGGGTGCCGGCTCCGCGACGCCCGCGACGGCACCGAGTACCTCGACATGACGATGTTCTTCAGCTCCGCGCCGCTCGGGCACGGCCACCCCGGCCTGCGCACGTCCGAGTTCGAGGCGGACCTGGTGCGCGTCGGACGCGTCAAGCCGTCCAACCCGGACTTCGCCACCGCCGAACAGGCCCGTTTCGCCGAGACCTTCCGCCGCGTGGTCGGCGTCCCCGAGCTGCCGCTGCTGTTCTTCATCGACGGCGGCACCCTCGCGGTGGAGAACGCGCTGAAGGTCGCTTTCGACTGGAAGACCAAGGTCAACGCGCGCAACGGGATCGCGGTGCGCGGCAGCCGCGTGCTGCACCTGGAGCGGGCCTTCCACGGCCGCAGCGGCTACACGCTCTCGCTGACCAACACCGATCCGTCGAAGATCCGCGACTACCCGATGTTCGACTGGCCGCGCATCCCCAGCCCCGCGATCGAGCCGGGCGAGCGGTGGGACAGCGCCGAGCTGCTGCCGGAGGAGACGATCGCGCTCGACGCCGCCCGCGCCGCGCTGCGCCGGTACGGCAACGAGATCGCGTGCTTCGTGTACGAGCCGATCCAGGGCGAGGGCGGCGACCGGCACCTGCGGCCGCAGTTCCTGCACGCGGTGCAGGAGCTCTGCCGGGAGCACGACGTCCTCACCGTCGCCGACGAGGTGCAGACCGGCGCGCTGACCGGGCGGGCCTGGGCGCACGAGGCGCTCGGGCTGGAGCCGGACCTGGTCGCGTTCGGCAAGCGCCTGCAGGTGTGCGGGGTGATGGGCGGGCGCCGCGTGCTGGAGGTCGACGACAACGCCTTCCGCGAGGCCAGCAGGATCAGCTCCACCTGGGGCGGTTCGCTGGTCGACATGGTCCGCGCGACCAGGATCCTGGAGGTCGTCGAGCGCGAGGGCCTGTTCGAGCACAGCAGGCAGATGGGCGAGCTGCTGCTGGGCGAGCTCCGCGACCTGGCGGCGGAATTCCCGTCGGTGATCCGCGACCCGCGCGGCCGCGGCCTGATGTGCGCGATCACCTTCCGCGACCCGGCCAAGCGCGACCGCGCGCTGACGATCGCCCGCGACAGCTATCGCACGCTGTTCCTGCCGTCGGGTCCGGACGCGCTGCGCTGCCGTCCGCCGCTCTCGGTCCGGCCGGAAGAGATCGTCGACGCGGTGGCCGCGCTCCGAAAGACCCTGGCCGACCTGGCCTGAGGGGGCGGGACCCGCGAGCGGTCGTTCCCGGCCGGGGGTGACCGCTCGCGGCTTCCCCTGCTCCGCGCTGCCGTGCCTGGGCATGGGCGATTTCGCGCGAAATCGCCCATGCCAACGCGTGCCGAGTGGAGATTTCGCGCGAAATCGCCGTTCCCCACGCGTGCCGGGCGCCGTTTTCGCGCGAAACCGTCACCCGCCCCTCACGCCGGGCGCCGGTTTCGCGCGAAACCGGCGTCATCCCGACCTCAGATCCAGCCTTCCTCCCAGGCGCGGCGGGCCGCTTCGTGCCGGGTGGCGACGCCGAGCTTGGTCATCGCCGCCGACAGGTAGTTGCGGACCGTGCCGGGCGCCAGGTGCACCGCCGCCGCGATGGTGGCGATCGTGCCGCCCTGCAGGGTGTGCCCGAGCAGTTCGAGTTCCCGGTCGGTGAGCGGGCAGGCGCCGCCGGTCAGCGCGCTGGCCGCGATCTCCGGGTCGATGTAGCGGGCGCCGGCGTGCACGTCGCGCAGGATCACGGCCAGCCGGGATGCGGGCGTGGTCTTGGGCACGAAGCCGCGGATGCCCGCGGCGAGCGCCCGCTTCAGCACCCCGGGGCGGGCGTGCCGGGTGACCAGCACGATCGGGAGCTGCCCGTCGAGGCGCTGCGTGGCCTGCACGCCGTCGAGCTCCGGCATCTCCAGGTCGAAGACCGCGATGTCCGGCGCGTGCTCGCGGACCGCCCGGAGCGCTTCCGCCCCGTTGCTGCACTGGGCGACTACTTGCAGGTCCGGCTCCAGGTCGAGCAGCGCGGCGAGCGCGCCCCGGATCAGGTCCTCGTCGTCGGCCAGCACCACACGGATCACGAAGTCCTCCCGGGTTCGTCGGCGGAACCGCGCAGCTCGAACCGGTCCGCCATCCGGATCGCGTCGACCCGCCCGCCCAGTGTGCCGAACCGCTGGCGCAGCCCGTCGATGCCGGACCCGGCGTCGCCGTTCGGCGGGTTCGGGCGGTCGTTGCACAGCACGACCTGCGTGCGCGGGCCGTCGACGGCGATGA
The DNA here is from genome assembly GCF_056431645.1 of Saccharopolyspora sp. NPDC045839. Lineage (NCBI taxonomy): Bacteria > Bacillati > Actinomycetota > Actinomycetes > Pseudonocardiales > Pseudonocardiaceae > Saccharopolyspora > Saccharopolyspora sp. NPDC045839. The sequence goes on along the minus strand of NZ_JBWKKH010000036.1, from coordinate 54,093 downwards.
CGAGCTCGCAGTTCTCGGCGCGCGAATGCCGCAGGATGTTGGTGGTGCCTTCGCGCACCAACGCGCCGAAGAGCGGTTGCAGCGGCGGCGGAACCATCGCCGAGTCACCGCGCACCGTGGTCCGGACGCCGGCGGCCTCCAGGATTTCGCGCGCGTTGTCGAGTTCCGTGATCAGGTTGCTGCGCCGGTAGCCCTGCACGACCTCGCGGGTGTCCTTCAGCGCGGTCCGCGCGAGCTCGGCCACCTCGGCGGCCTGGGCGCGCGCCCGGTCGTCGTCGGCGCCGACCAGGCGCTCGGCCAGCTCCGCCTTCAAGGCGATCGCCTGCAGGTGGTGGCCCTGGATGTCGTGCAGATCGGCGGCGAACCGGAGGCGTTCCTTGGCGACGGCGAGCTCGGCGCTGACGGTGCGCGCCCGGTCCAGCTCCAGCACGATGTCCCAGAACCAGACGGCGGCGAAGACCAGCGAGATCACCGCGGCCACGGCGACCACGGCGGGGACGGCGGTGACGACGGCGAGCATCGGGTGCGGCAGTCGCGGCAGGGCCGCGAGCCCGGCGACGGTGCTGATCAGCAATGTGGCCGCGACGGCCAGCTGCCACCGGAACCGGTGCGGGCCGGCCGCGATGTGCGCCGCGGCGAGCCCGCCGACCAGCACCGACCAGATCAGCCCGCCGCCGTCCTTGCTCAGCGCGTACGCCATGGCGGCGAGGGCGAGCACGAAGATCGCGACGTGCAGGACCGGACGCGACGTGCCCTGGCCGAGACCGCGCATCAGGCTGATCGACAGGATCGTGCCGTCCACCGCGATCACGACCAGGGCCAACGCCAGGACGACGATCTCGGGCGTGCCGTAGAAGCCCTCCCGCGCGCCGGTCACGAGGTTGAGCACCGGGAACAACGCGTACATCGGCATCAGCGGTACGAGCGACCACCACGTGTAGCGGCGCAGTCGCACTATGCGGCGCGGGTCGAACTGGGCGGGGTCGGGTTCGCTCACCGGTCCAGCATCCTGCATCCGTCCCGCCCCGCTCGCCGATTCCGGCATGACATCAGTCATCAATTTCCCTGACAGGACTCGCGATCGCGGCTGACGGAACGCTCTACCGGCGCGAATGCGATCCGGCGAACCTTGATGGCATGACGACACCAGTGATCAGCGTCAACGGACTGCGTTGCCGCTACGGCGATTTCGAGGCGGTCCGCGGGATCGACTTCGACGTGCACTCCGGTGAGCTGTTCGCGCTGCTCGGCACCAACGGGGCGGGCAAGACGACGACGCTGGAGACCATCGAGGGGCACCGGGCGCCCACCGCGGGCGCGGTGCGGGTCTTCGGCCAGGACCCCCGGCGGGATCGCTCGGTGCGCCGCCGGACCGGGATCATGTTGCAGGAGGGCGGTTTCGCCGGCGATCTGACGGTCCTCGAAACCGCCCGGCTCGGCGCCGCGCTGACCTCCCGCAAGTCCGATGTGGACGAATCGCTGGCGGCGGTGGGGCTGGCGGCCCGGCGCGCGACGCGGGTGAAGCAGCTCTCCGGCGGCGAGCGCCGCCGGCTGGACCTCGCGCTCGCCCTGCTCGGCGATCCGGACCTGCTGTTCCTGGACGAGCCGACCACCGGCATGGACCCGGAATCCCGCCGCGCCACCTGGGAAATGGTGCGCGCCCGCCTCGCGCGGGGCACCACGGTGCTGCTGACCACGCACTACCTGGAGGAGGCCGAACGGCTGGCGCACCGGCTGGCGATCATGCACCAGGGCCGCATCGCGGTGTCCGGCAGGCTGGTCGACGTGCTGGCCTCCCAGCAGGCGCGGATCAGCTTCGACCCCGGCGACCGCGTCGAGCTCCCGCCGCTGGCCGGGACGGCGACGTGGACGGGCACCCGCGTGGAGGTCCGGACCCCGGCCCTGCAGCGCGACCTGCACGCGCTGCTGTCCTGGGCCGACGGACGCCTGGACCTCGCGGGCCTGCGCGCGCACCAGGCGTCGCTCGAAGACATCTTCCAATCCGTCCGCCAGGAGGTGGCCGTCCCATGAGCACAGCCGTGCTCGCATTGAGCAGCGCCGAGTGGAAGCTGCTGATGCGCAACAAGACCGTGGCGCTCAGCGCGACCCTGATGCCGCTGCTGCTCGGCCTGCTCCTGGGCACCAGCGTGCCGGACAGCGCCGACCTGCAGGTCTGGTCCGCGACGCTGACCACGCAGCTGCTGGCGGTGCAGGGCCTCACCGTCTACTTCACGGTGACCACCGCGCTGACCAGCCGCCGCGAGGACCTGTACCTGAAGCGGCTGCGCAGCAGCGAGCAGTCGGCCGCGACGATCCTGACCGGGCTGCTGAGCCCGGCGGTCCTGCTCGGGTTCGGCCAGATGATCGTGCTGTTCGGGATTTCGGTGGGCCTGGGCGCGCCGCTGCCGGCGAGCCCGGTCGCGCTGGTGCTCGCGATGATCCCGGGAGTGGCGCTCGCCGTCGCGGCTGGGGCGGCGACGAGCGGCCGGACGTCCACCGCGGAGCAGGCGCAGATCACCACGATGCCGTGGCTCATCGCGCTGCTCGGCAGCGCGGTGTGGGCGTCGCTGAGCAGCTCGCCGGCCGTGGTGCTGCTGCCCGGCGGGGCCTTCGGGGACCTGGTGCACCGCGCGATGTCCGGGGTGGACCTGCTGGGCGGGCTTCCGGCGCTGGGCGTGCTGGTGGCCTGGACCGCGGTGCTGGGCCTGCTGGCCCGCGCCTGGTTCCGCTGGGAACCGCGCGCCTGAAGGTGACGTTTCCACTGGTCGCGGGCCGTGAGTGTTTTGTGTCGCTATGGCAGCACAAAACGCTCACGGCCTGGTAGCTGCGCTCAGCGCCAGGAGGGGAGCCAGAGCTCGGCCTGCCAGTGCTCCTGGGTGATCGGCTCGCCGTTGAGGATCGGCCACAGCCACACGAAGTTCGCCACCACGAGCCCCACGTACAGCGACACCGCGAGCAGCCCCGTCTGGCGCCGCTCCAGGTGGTCGCGCGCCGTGCCCAGCACCTCGCCCAGCACCAGCACGATGCCCAGCACCAGGAACGGGGCCAGCGGCGTCGCGTAGAAGAAGTACATCTGCCGGTCCAGGTTGGTGAACCACGGCAGGTAGCCCGCCCCGTAGCCGACCAGGACCGCGGCGTAGCGCCAGTCCATCCTGCTGGTCGCCCGCCAGACCGCCCAGCCCGCGACGGGCAGCGCCAGCCACCACATCGCCGGCGTGCCGATCAGCATCGTCGCCCCGACGCAGTTGGACCGGCCGCAGCCCGTGATCCCCGACTCGTAGTAGTAGAGCATCGGGCGCATGCCCATCGGCCACGCCCACGGCTTCGACTCCCACGGGTGCGGGTTCTTCGGCGTGACCAGGTGGGTGTGGAAGTCCAGCACGTTGAGCTGGTAGTACAGCATTGACCGCAGCGCGTCGGGCAGTGACCCGAAGCCGACGTCGTCGGCGGTGATCACGGCGTGCCGGTCCGTCGCCGTCTCGCTGGCGAACCAGCCCGCCCAGGTCGCGAAGTAGACCAGCAGCGGGATCGCCACCAGCGACCACAGCGCCGGGGCGGTGTCGCGCACCAGCGCCGCCCGCCACGGCCGCCGAACCCCCGCCGCGCGCCGCGCCAGCGCATCCCAGACGACGCTGAGCAGGCCGAACGCCATGATGTAGTAGATGGCGTTCCACTTCACGCCGCAGGCCAGCCCGAGCATCAGCCCGGTGCCGAACCGCCACCAGCGGAACCCCAGCCGCGGGCCCCAGCCGCTCGGGTCCAGCCGGCCCTCGACGCACACCTGCCACATCCGGCTGCGCACCTGGTCGCGGTCGGCCAGCAGGCAGGCGAACGCGGCGAGCAGGAACATCGCCTGGAACACGTCGAGCATCCCGACCCGGGACTGCACGTGGCTGAGCCCGTCGCAGATCAGCAGCACGCCGGCCACCGCGCCGAGCAGCGTGGACCGGGTCATGCGGCGCGCGATGCGCACGACGAGCAGCACCATCACCGTGCCGCAGAGCGCGGCCATGATCCGCCAGCCCCACGGGTTGTAGCCGAACAGCCACTCGCCGATCGCGATCAGCTGCTTGCCGACCGGCGGATGCGCGACCAGCTCGTAGCCGGGGTTGTCCTCGTAACCGCCGTTGCGCAGCATCTGCCACGCCTGCGGCACGTAGTGCTTCTCGTCGAAGACCGGGGTGCCCTCGTTGGTGGCGCGCCCGAGATCCCACAGCCGCACGAGGCCCGCGACGACCGTGACCGCGATCGTCACCAGCCAGCCGCGCAGCCGGTCGGTGGGCATCGTCACGTCGAGCAGCGGACGCGGATCGGTCTCGCCCGGCTGCCGGGCCGGTGGCCTGCGGCCGACGTTGACGAGTTCGTCGGCGCTGCGGCCACCGGGATTGGGGACGAGGACGCTCACAGCCCCCGATCGTAGGAGACCAGCCGCGAAGTCGGTGGCCCGCCGCCCCGGGCGGCGTGCCCGCGGAAATACGCTGTGCGGTTATGGACTCCGGCACGCTCCTGCTCGCCGCCACTCCGCTCGGCGACGCCCGCGACGCTTCGGCGCGCCTCATCGACGCGCTCGGCTCGGCCGACGTCATCGCCGCGGAAGACACCAGGCGGGTGCGCGCGCTCGCCAGCGCGCTGGGCGTCACGCCCGGCGGCAAGGTGGTCAGCTACTACGAGGGCGTGGAAGCGGCGCGGGCGCCGATGCTGCTGGACGCCCTGCGCGAGGGCCGCACGGTGCTGCTGGTCACCGACGCCGGGATGCCCAGCGTGTCCGACCCCGGGTACCGGCTGGTGGCGGCCTGCGTCGCCGAACAACTGCCGGTGACCTGCCTGCCAGGACCGTCCGCGGTGACCACCGCGCTCGCGGTGTCCGGGCTGCCGTCGGACCGGTTCTGCTTCGAGGGGTTCCCGCCCCGCAAGCAGGGCGAACGCCGCCGCTGGCTCGGCCGGCTGCTCGCCGAGGAACGCACCTGCGTGTTCTTCGAGGCGCCGCACCGGCTCGCCGACACCCTGGCCGACGCCGTCGAGGTGCTCGGCGGGTCGCGGCGAGCGGCGGTCTGCCGCGAGCTGACCAAGACCTACGAGGAGATCCGCCGCGACAGCCTCGCGGAGCTCGCCGCCTGGGCCGCCGAAGGCGTGCGCGGCGAGATCACGGTGGTGCTCGGCGGAGCCGAGCCGCCGGCGTCCACCGACCCGGCGGAGCTGGTGGCGCAGGTGGAGGAGCGCGCCGCCGAAGGCGTGCGGCTGAAGGACGCGGTTGCGGAGGTCGCGGAGCTCGCGGGCGTGCGGAAGAAGGAGCTGTACGACGCGGTCCTCGCCGCCCGGCGGTAGAGACCCGGCCGGGTTCTCGGGCAAGATCGAATGATGCGATGTGCGGTGCTGGGCCTGCATTGGCAGGTCAACGTGATCGAGCCCGAGGGATTCTTCGGCGGGATGCTGGCCGAACCGGTGGCCCGCAGCGGCGTGGTCGAGCGCGCCGCGCGGTTCCACCGGGCGGCCGGCGAGGCCGGGGCCGAGCTGGTGTTGACCCGGTTCACGGTGCCCGTCGGGGAGGGCGGATTGGTGCGCAACACGGCGTTCATGCGCGCCGTCGGCGATGCGCAGGAGGCGTTCCGGCCGGACGCGCCGGGCTCCGGGCTGATCGCGGCGATGGCGGACTCGGGCGCCCGGGTGGTGGACAACCAGCGGCTCTCCGGCCTGGCGGGCAACGACCTCGTGCCGTGGCTGCACGAGCAGGGCATCGACACCCTGCTGATCACCGGCGTGGCCACGAACCTGACGGTCGAGCAGACGGCCCGGCACGGCACCGATCTCGGCTTCACCGTGCACGTGGTGCGCGACTGCGTGGCGGCGGCCGACGAAGCGGTGCACGCCGCGTCCCTGGCGAACCTCGACCTGGCAACGGCGGGCGGCCTGACCGCCGAAGAGGGCCTGGCCCTCCTCGGCTGACGCGCCCGGGCGCGGCTTCGTCCGGGGTTGTTCTGCGCGCCGTTTTCGCGCGAAAACGGCGCTCGCCACGCCTGCGGGGTGACGGTTTCGCGCGAAAACGGCGCCCCGCCCCGCGCGGCTTGGGCTCTCCGAAGCCAGAAGGCCGCCCGCGCCACATGCCTGACCCGTAGCGCTCAAGACGGCCTGCGGCTAGCGGTCCAGCAGGGACAGGACCGGGGCGGCCTTGGTGAGCACTTCCTGCCATTCCCGGTCCGGGTCGGAGTCCGCCGTGATCCCGCCGCCGACGCCCAGGTGCAGCACGCCGTCGGCGAATTCCAGGGTGCGGATGGCGACGTTGAGCTCCATGCCCGCGACGGGCGAGACCATGCCGACCGCGCCGCAGTAGACGTCGCGCGGCTGCGACTCCAGCTCCGCGATCAGCTCCAGCGCCCGCGCCTTCGGCGCGCCGGTCACCGACGCGGGCGGGAACGCCGCCGACAGCAGCGCCGAATTCGGCAGCTCAGCAGGGATTTCCGCCCGCACGTCCGACACCAGGTGCCACACGCCGGGGTGCGGCTGCACGTCCAGCAGCCGGGGCACCGTCACGCGCCCGACCTCGGCGACCCGCCCGAGGTCGTTGCGCGCCATGTCCACGATCATCACGTTCTCCGCAACGTCCTTTGTGGACGCGCGGAGCAGTTCGGCGTTGCGGTCGTCCTGCGGTCCCCGCCGCGGCAGCGTGCCCTTGATCGGGCTGGAGCGCACCACCCTGCCGTGCCGGGCCAGGAACAGCTCGGGCGAGAACGACGCGACCGCGCCCCACGACCCGGCCACGTAAGCCGCCCGCGCGGGCTGCAACCGCGCGCTGCCGGCGGCGAACACCTCCAGCGGATCGCCCCGGAACGGCACCGCGAACCGGCTGCAGATGTTCGCCTGGAAGATCTCGCCTCCGGCGATCTCCTCCACGCATCCGCGCACGGCTTTGCCGTGCCGGTCGGCGTCCGGTCTGCCGACCGGCCCCGCCTCCCAGGCGGCCTGCGGCGGATCGCCTCCGGCGACCACCTCGGCGAGCTCCGCGACCAGGCCCGGTTCTGGGGCGCCGAGCGCCTCGAACCACCACTGCCCGTCCGGGTCGAGCCGCAGCACGTGATCGGCCCAGCCCCACGCGGCGAGGGGCAGCCGGCGGGGTTCGGCGTGCCGGCCCGGGTCGGTGAGGCCGTAGCCGAGGTAGCCGATCCAGCCGCCGCCGACCGGGCCGGGTCGGGCCTGGCACGTCGGCGTGTCGGTGGTGGTGAAGGCCCGGTCCGGTGTGGTGGCGTCGATCCGCACCGACGGGGCGAGGACGGCGGAGCCGCCGAACCAGTCGCCGGTCAGCGCGGCCGGCGGCGGCAGCCCGCGGCGGCGAGCGCGGGCCGCGAGGCGCCGCAGCACCTGGGCTGCGCTCGCCTCGCCGTCAATCGGACGGGTGAAGACCGGCACGCCGACAGTATGACCGCGCACCGAGCCGGGACCACAGCCCCGGTTACCGCTGTTTGCACTGGTCAATCAGGTGGGCGCGGCTCGGGGAGTGGTCGAGGTCATGCCCCGGCCAGGATCCCGGGCCGCCGGGCAGCGCCGCGAGCTCACCGCGGCTACCTGCGCGAACGCCTTTCCCACGCGACGTGTCCGCCGTGCGTACGGTGTCCGCATGGTGCGTGTGATCGGTGCGACCAGGATCACGAGGATCACCGGCGAGGACTCCTGCAACAGCACGGCCAGCCGGTTCGGCATCCGCGCGACGGACCTCGGGATCATGTGGGACGACGGCCGGGGAGGCGTGCTCGCGGCGTTCGGCGACACCTACGGCGATGGTTGGGGCGGGCACGGCGCGGGCCCCAAGAGCGCCGACTGGCGGTACAACGTGATCGCGCGGTCCACCAACACCGATCTGGACGCGGGCCTGAAGTTCGACTCGGTCCTGTCGCGCGAGGACGGCATGGCCGGTCAGGCGCTGCCCGGGGACCGGACCGGGGTGCGCGAGCACACCGTGATCCCGACCGCGGGGATCGCCATCGGCGGCCGCAACTACCTGCACTACATGTCCGTGCGGCGGTGGGGGATGCCGGGCGTGTGGCACACGAACTACGGCGCGCTCGCGTACTCCGACGACGGCGGGGCGACCTGGACGAAGTCGGAGACGGCGGTGTGGCGGAACTCGCGGCAGCCCTGGCTGAGCCGGTTCCGGCGCCGCGACCCCGGCGGTCACCCGTTCCAGATGATCGGTTTCGCCGGCGTCCTGGACGGCCGCGCCCACCTGCTCGGCACCCCGAGCGGCCGGTTCGGCGCCGGGCACCTCGCTCGCGTCGGCGCCGGCGACCTGCTCGACCCGGCGGCCTACGAGTACTGGACCGGCACCGGCTGGGGCGACGACCCGCTCGCCGCCGCGCCCGTGCTGCCCGCGCCGGTCGCCGAGCTGTCGGTGCAGTACAACCGGCACTTCGACCGGTGGTTCGCGGTGCACCTCGACGAGCGGCGCGCGGCGATCGTGCTGCGCACGGCGCCGGAGCTGACCGGTCCGTGGACCGGCGGCGAGGTCGTGGTGTCCGGCGCCGACTGCCCGGGGCTCTACGGCGGCTTCCTGCACCCGTGGGCCGCGGACCGGCCGGCGATCTACTTCACCCTGACCCAGTGGGGCCCGTACAACGTCGATTTCTTCCGCGCCGACCTGGCGTGATCCGGCGCCTCATCGAGCAACGCAGAACCCGTGCGCACTTCTTGTCGCTATAGAGACTGTTGTGAACCCGTTGGCACAGTGGTGAGTCGTCGTTGGCTGGTGTGGAGTCAACGGCCTGTTCGCCTCGGTAGGTGAGGTGAACGGTCCGTTCGCTGCGGTCGTCTGGTGTTGGTGGGCGTGGGCTGGTGTGGAGTGAACGGCCTGTTCGCCTCGGTAGGTGAGGTGAACAGGCCGTTCACCTCACCGCATCGAAGCCACCAGCCGACCTACCACGACCCCGCGCCGCCACATCCAAAACAGCCTCTGTAGCAGCACAAGGTGCGCACGGGTCTTGAAGTCGCGCGTTCTCTTGGCGGCTGGGCCGTCGGGATGATGTTGCGGTCGGCCGCGTCACTTCCTGGTTCCGAGCCCGTTGTGCATCGGAAAGCCGCACGACGAGGCGAGGTTGAAGATGCGCATCAGAGGTGTCCTGGCCGCCGTCGCGGCCCTGCTCGCGGTCACCGCCGCCGCGACGCCCGCGACGGCCCAGCCCGACGCGGTCGCCGCGCCGTCCGGCGTGAACGACTGGAGCTGCCGGCCCAGCGCCGAACACCCGACGCCGGTGGTCCTGGTGCACGGCCTCGGCGGTGCCGCCACCACGAACTGGGCGTACCTGGGGCCGGTGCTGGCCGACCAGGGCTACTGCGCCTTCGCCCTGACCTACGGCCTCCCGCCCGGGGTACCGCAGATCACCGGCGGATTCGCGCCGATGGAGGAGAGCGCGCCCGAGCTCGCCGACTTCGTCGACCGGGTGCTGGCCGCCACCAGCGCCGGGAAGGTCGACCTGGTCGGCCACTCCGAGGGCACCGTGATGCCGCAGTACTACCTGAAGTTCCTGGGCGGTGCCGAGAAGGTGCAGCGCTACGTCGCGATCACGCCGCTCTACGACGGCACCACGCTGCAGAACACCTCGGAGCTGCTGGACCGGCTGGCCGAGGAGCTGCCGGTCGTCGGCCAGGTCCCGGACGTGCTGTGCGGTTCGTGCCGCCAGTTCTTCAAGGACTCCGAGTTCATGACGAAGCTCAACGCGGACGGCGCCGCAGTGCCCGGCATCGAGTACACGACGATCATGACCAAGTACGACCAGCTGGTCACCCCGTACACCAGCGGCCACCTGGACGCGCCGAACGCGACCAACATCGTGCTCCAGGACGTCTGCCCGCAGGACTTCTCCGAGCACGTCGCGGTGGCGTTCAACCCGCACGTCGGGCGCATGGTGCTCAACGCCCTCGACCCGGCCGGGGCCCAGCCCGTGCGGTGCTGAACCCGGTCGTCGGCGGCCGCTTCCTCCCTCGCCACCCTCGTCACTCGCACCGCTACCGGCACTGCTGCGCGGGACGAGCCCGGAACACCTCCATTAACGAGAACCGGTTCGAGGTCACGACCCCTCGAACCGTAGGCTGAGCACCATGAGTGCCTCTGTGTTGACCGCTGTGGCCTGGCCCTATGCGAACGGTCCACGGCACATCGGCCACGTCTCCGGTTTCGGTGTGCCCTCGGACGTCTTCTCTCGCTACCAGCGAATGGCCGGCAACCGGGTGCTCATGGTGTCCGGGACCGATGAGCACGGCACGCCGATCTCGGTGCAGGCCGAGAACGAGGGGCTGACCACCCGCCAGCTCGCCGACAAGTACAACCGGGTGATCGCCGAGGACCTGCAGGGCCTCGGCCTGTCCTACGACCTGTTCACCCGCACCACCACGGGCAACCACTACGAGGTCGTCCAGCAGATCTTCCTCGCGCTGTACCGCAACGGCTACGTGCTGCCGAAGACCACCACCGGCGCGATCAGCCCGTCCACCGGCCGCACGCTGCCTGACCGCTACATCGAGGGCACCTGCCCCATCTGCGGCTACGACGGCGCGCGCGGCGACCAGTGCGACAACTGCGGCAACCAGCTCGACCCGGCCGACCTGATCAACCCGGTGTCCCGGATCAACGGCGAGAAGCCGGAGTTCGTCGAGACCGAGCACCTGTTCCTGGACCTGCCCGCGTTCACCGAGTCGCTGGGCAAGTGGCTGTCCACGCGCACCGGCTGGCGGCCCAACGTCCTCAAGTTCGCCCAGAACCTGGTCGACGACATGCGTCCCCGGGCGATCAGCCGGGACCTGGACTGGGGCGTGCCGATCCCGCTGGACGGCTGGCGCGACCAGCCGATGAAGCGGTTCTACGTCTGGTTCGACGCGGTGATCGGCTACCTGTCGGCCAGCGTCGAGTGGGCCCGCCGCACCGGTGACGCGGACGCCTGGAAGCAGTGGTGGACCGACCCGGCCGCCCAGGGCTACTACTTCATGGGCAAGGACAACATCACCTTCCACGCCCAGATCTGGCCGACGCTGCTGATGGGCCACAACGGTCAGGGCGACCGCGGCGGCGAGGTCGGTCCGTACGGCGAGCTGAACCTGCCGGACGAGATCGTCTCCAGCGAGTTCCTCACCATGAGCGGGTCGAAGTTCTCCACCTCCCGCGGCACGGTGATCTACGTGCGGGACTTCCTGCGCGAGTTCGGCCCGGACACCCTGCGGTACTTCATCTCGGTCGCCGGGCCGGAGAACCAGGACACCGACTTCACCTGGGACGAGTTCGTCCGGCGCACCAACTTCGAGCTGGCCAACGAGTGGGGCAACCTGGTCAACCGGTCCATCTCGATGGCCGCGAAGAACAACGGCGCGGTGCCCGCGCCGACCGCGCCCCAGGCCGCCGACGAGGAGCTGAAGGCGTTGTCCCGCAATGCCTTCGACACCGTCGGCGGGCACCTGCAGCGGTCCCGTTTCAAGGCCGCCTCGCAGGAGGCCATGCGGGTCGTGTCGGCGGCGAACAAGTACCTGTCCGACCAGGAGCCGTGGAAGCTCAAGGAGGACCCGGACCGGCGGGACGCCGTGCTGCACACGGCGCTGCAGGTGGTTTCCGACGCCAACACGCTGCTCACCCCGTTCCTGCCGCACTCGGCGCAGAAGGTGCACGAGCTGCTCGGCGGCACCGGGGTCTGGTCGGCCCAGCCGGAGATCCGCGAGGTGACCGACCTGGACGACCCGGGCATCGAGTACCCGGTGCTGATGGGCGACTACGCCGGCGAGCAGGCGGCGTGGCGGTCCACCGAGATCGAGGTCGGCCGGCCGCTGCAGAAGCCGACGCCGCTGTTCGCCAAGCTGGACCCGAAGCTCGGCGAGACCGGCCCGGAATGGGCCCCGATCGAAAGCTGATCACCCGAGGCGAGGGGCACCCGTGAAACCCGCGGGTGCCCCTCACCCGTGGAACCCCGGTTTCAATTGCAACCGGGGTCCCACCCGAGGTCCGGCCCCGGTTTCAGTTGAAACCGCGGCCGACCCACCCGAGTGCTGCCTGCGTTGGAGGGGTGCGATGAGCAAGCGGGACCGGAAGCGGGAGCTGCCGCCGGTGCCGGAGGCGCTGCCCGCCTCGGCGGTGGACGCGCACACCCACCTCGACGCCTGCGGCGCGAAGACGCCCGACGAGGTGCGCGCCATGGTGGACCGCGCGCAGGCCGCCGGGGTCGGCCGGGTGGTGACCGTCGCCGACGACATCACCTCCGCCGAGTGGGCCGTCGAGGCGTCCACTTGGGACGACCGGGTGTTCGCGGCGGTGGCCCTGCACCCCACCCGGACGAAGGACTTCGACGACGCCGACCGGCAGGTGCTGGAGCGGCTCGTCGCGCACCCCCGGGTGGTCGCGGTCGGCGAGACCGGCCTCGACTACTACTGGGACTACTCGCCGCCGGAGCCGCAGCAGGCGGCCTTCCGATGGCACATCGACCTGGCCAAGCGCGTCGGCAAGCCGCTGATGATCCACGACCGCGAGGCGCACCAGGACATCCTGCGGATCCTGTCCGAAGAGGGCGCCCCCGAAACCGTGGTGTTCCACTGCTTCTCCGGGGACGCCGAGTTCGCCCGGTCCTGCGTGGACGCCGGCTACGTGCTGTCCTTCGCCGGGACGGCGACCTTCCGCAACGCCAACGCCAAGGCGCTCCGGGAGGCCGCGCAGCTGGTGCCGCTGGACCAGTTCGTGGTGGAGACCGACGCCCCGTTCCTGACCCCGCACCCGTTCCGCGGACGCCCGAACGAGCCGTACTGCGTCAATTACACCCTTCAGGATCTTGCGGAACTCCGTGGCATGACGCTTGAAGAACTCGTGGTAGCGACCACGGCCACGGCCGAGCGAGTGTTCCGGCTCGATCAGGCGTAACCCCACCCGCACTCCTTTCACTCGCAGTTTTTTGATACTGGGCGCCGGATCGCGCCCGCTTGCAGTCCGCGACGCCGTCCCTACCGTCCACTTCGGAAGCCGGGATGGGGGCCAGCACCCCGAAACTCCGCCCCGCTGGGCGGAGCACCTCCTACCCGGAGGCACGGCAGTCAGGATTGCGATGAAGTTCGGTTTGTTCGCGAAGGCGACGGTAGTGGCGAGCATCGTGGTCTGCGGTGCGGCGCCGATGGCGGCGGCGTCTCCGAGCGCGCCGCCGGCCGCGCGGAGCGTCTGGGACCGGCTCGCGAGGTGCGAGTCGGGCGGCAACTGGGCCGCCAACACGGGCAACGGGTACTACGGCGGCCTGCAGTTCAACCGCCGGACCTGGGCCGCGCACGGTGGCAACCGGTTCCACAAGTACCCGCACCGGGCGTCGCGGGAGCAGCAGATCGTCATCGCGGAGGCGCTGCGCGTGGCACGCGGCGGCTTCGGCGCCTGGCCCGCGTGCGCGCGGAAGCTGGGCCTGCCGCGATGAGGTGATCAACTCGCTGCGGGGGCACAGATCCCTCGGGTGAGGGGAGGGAGGGCTCGGCCCGAGCGCGTTGAGTGCTCGGGCCGAGCCTGGTTTCCGGCCCGGAAACCGCGTGCCGAGCATGGAAACCGCAGGTGTCGGGGGCGTGTGATATGTCACCCAAGAGCCTGGTCGCCCAGTTAACAGGGCGCCGGCGGTACCTCCGAACGGACCAAATGCGGGCGATCTCGCTTACTGATCGTGCTCGGTTGCTCGGCAAGTCAGCGTAACGCAGATCACAAGCCGGATCGGGGTCCTTGGCTGTCTGCATTGATCACGCTAGAGTCTCGGCCTCGTAACCGATGACAACCAGTCATGGGGAACGCCCGTAAGTCTCGCCGGTGTACGTCGGGGAAGCGGGCCGTGGGCAACGGAGCTCTCGGTCGGCTAGGACGGCGCTTGGCTGCGGGAGTCGGATACAGACACGAAGCACGAAGGTTGTGTGCACGCGAGGAGCGAGGGAGTTGAGCGACGACATGGGTCTCGCCCGACACCGCCTCCGCTCCGCAGCACGCGAGCGCGACTTCCGCCTTCGGGAGGTAACGACCCTGTGAACGGACGCGGCGAGCCCAGCTATCCCGGCCATGCCTACCGGTCGGACGACGGCTACTGGGCCGAATCTTTCGAGCCTGCGACGGACTGGTTCACCCCGGTCCAGGCCGAGCAGCACACCGCTGTCGGACTCCTGGAACGCCCGGAGCCGCAGCGGTACCCGGCCGAGGACCACCCGAGCTTCCCGCCGGGCTCGCTCGAGATCACCCCGGCGGACATCTACGACGTTCTCGGCCCGGACGCCGAGGACATGCTCGCCACCGCCGAGATCGACGTCGACGAGGTCATCCGGCTGATCAACGCCGAGACCACGGTGCTGCCGCCGCTGGTCATCCCGGACGCGTTGCCGGAGGCGGAGGAGGACGACACCCCGCCGCAGGAGGTCGTCGACGCGATCGCCACCTGGAAGCGGCGCTTCCTCAAGGGCGCGGTGGCCGGCGTGCTGCTCACCCTCACCGGCACCGGCGGCGCGGCCGCCGCGATGGACAAGTCGGTGACCGTCGAGGTCGACGGGCACGAGCGCACCGTCAGCACCTACGAGGGCACCGTCGCCGACGTGCTCGAGGACGAGGGCATCGCCGTCGGCCAGCACGACGCGCTGAGCCCCTCGCCGCAGGCCAAGGTCAGCCACGGCGACACCATCACCCTCGACCGCGGGCGGCTGCTGAAGCTGACCGTCGACGGTGAGCCGCGCGAGGAATGGGTCCGCTCGGTCACGGTGGACCAGGCGCTGCGCCAGCTCGGCGTCCAGGCCGATGGGGCGTGGCTTTCCGCCGACCGCACCATGGCCGTGCCCGAGCAGGGCCTGGAGCTGATCGTCAAGACCAGCAAGAACATCACCGTCTTCGACGGTGGCAACGAGCCGCGGCAGCTGACCACGACCGCCGTCAACATCGACGAGCTGGTCAAGGAGCAGAAGCTCGAGCTCGGCCCCGAGGACACGATCACGCCCGGCGGCGACCAGCGGCTGGTCACCGGCGCCGAGATCCGCATCGACCGCACCGGCAGCACGGTCATCAACGTGACGATGCCGGTCGCGCCCCCGGTGCAGGAGATCGTCGACAACACGATGTTCAAGGGCGAGGAGCGGGTCGAGTTCCCCGGCGTGCCCGGCGAGAAGATCGTGTTCACCCGGGTCACCACGCGCAACGGCGAGGAGACCGGCCGGGAAGCCGTCGGCGAGAAGATCACCAAGGAAGCGCAGCCCAAGGTCGTGCGCGTCGGCGGGAAGCAGCCGCCGAACAGCGGGGTGTGGGACAAGCTGGCGAAGTGCGAGGCCGGCGGCAACTGGGCGATCAACACCGGCAACGGCTACTACGGCGGCCTGCAGTTCAACAAGTCCACCTGGGACGCCTACGGTGGCGACCAGTACGCGCCGTACCCGCACCAGGCCAGCCGCGAGCAGCAGATCGCGGTCGCCGAGAAGGTCCGCGCGGCCCGCGGCGGCGGCTACGGAGCCTGGCCGGGCTGCTCCTCCAAGCTCGGCCTGAACTGACGTATGGCTCGTGAGCGTTTTGGGGCGCTGTGGCACCCCAAAACGCTCACCGGCATTTGCCGGGCGAAACCGGGCTTCCCACCCTCTGGTCGGGGTGCGGGGACGGTGGCTTCGGCGCGCGGGTAGTTTTTCCGTGTGGACGACCAGCAGGCGAATCTGCTCGGCCCGGCCGACGTGCGCCGGTTGGCCGAGGAGCTCGACATCCGCCCGACGAAGAAGCTCGGCCAGAACTTCGTGCACGACCCGAACACGGTGCGCCGCATCGTGGCCTCGGCGTCGGTCACGGCGGACGACGTCGTGCTGGAGGTCGGCCCCGGCCTGGGCTCCCTGACGCTCGCCCTGCTCCCGGCCGCCGGTGCCGTGACGGCCGTCGAGATCGATCCGGTGCTCGCGGCGCGGCTGCCGCGCACCGCCACCGAGTTCGCCCCGGGGCTGGCCGACCGGCTCACCGTGATCGAGGCCGACGCCCTGCGGGTGACCGCCGCGGACTTCCCGGCGCCGCCGACCGCGCTGGTCGCGAACCTGCCGTACAACGTCGCCGTGCCGGTGGTGCTGCACCTGCTGGCCGAACTGCCGAGCCTGCGGCACGGCCTGGTCATGGTGCAGTCCGAGGTCGCCGACCGGATGGCCGCCAAGCCGGGCAGCCGGGTCTACGGCGTGCCCAGCGCGAAGGCCGCGTGGTACGCCGACGTGCGGCGCGCGGGTCCGGTGCCGCGCAAGGTGTTCTGGCCGGTGCCCAATGTGGACTCCGGGCTGGTGTCTTTCGAGCGCGTCGAACCGCCGTCGACCGCGCCGCGTGCGGAGGTATTCCGAGTGGTGGACGCGGCGTTCGCCCAGCGGCGCAAGACGTTGCGCGCCGCGCTGTCCGGCTGGGCCGGGTCCGCCGCGCGCGCGGAGGAAGTTCTCCGGGCCGCCGGGGTGGATCCGTCGATTCGCGGTGAGCAGTTGGAGATCGCCGACTTCGCGCGCATCGCGGAGGCCGCGGCTACCGAGAGCGGCCGCTGAACCACCCGTCCGGGCGCTTGCCAACCGAGGTCGATCCACTACTCGGAGTCACCGAGAACACCTGGGGTGCCAGGAAAATTCCCGCTCGTCCGGGTGTGTGATTTGGCAAACGATTTCGGAAAGTGACGACTATCAACTTGCGCTGGAATCCGCCAGTGGGTTCTACTATTCGGGAAATCCATCCCGAGCGGCCGAGAGACCTGGCTCCGCGACGCCGCAGCAACCACCCGATGGGCAGGTGCTAACGCCAGGACCGATGGAGTTGTTGTGGATTCCAACGCGCTGTTAGCCAGCCCGCCCGCGGGTCAGACCCGAGCTCAGCTGGCCCGATCCCGGCAGAACCACATCCGGAGGCTGCTGACGCAGCGTCGCGTCATCGACCACGGGCGTCGTACCACCACCGCCTGTCGTCGCGAGATGTGACCCAGCCCTTCCTCCCTTTCCGAAGTTCCTTGGCCTGCCGCCCTGTCGTGCGCGCGGCCGTCGCGAGCTGATGTGGAGCCGATCGTGATCACAGTCGAGAACCTGACCAAGTCCTTCCAGCACAACAATGGAACCGTCCGCGCCCTCGACGGCGTGTCGATGGAGGTTTCGGCCGGTGCGGTGTGCGGGGTGGTCGGTCCGAGCGGGGCCGGCAAGTCGACCCTGGCCCGGTGCATCGCGCTGCTGGAGAAGCCGGACGGCGGCGCCATCCGCGTCGACGGCACCGACCTCGTTTCCCTCGGCGGCAAGGCGCTTCGCGCAGCGCGTCGCCAGATCGGCGTTGTGCCGCAAGGCGATTCGCTGCTGCGCCAGCGCACCGCCGCGGGCAACGTCGCGTTGCCGCTGGAAGCGGCCGGTGTCAGCGGCCCGCAGCGGCGCACCCGCGTCGGCGAGCTGCTGGACCTCGTGGGCCTGACCGACAAGGCCTCCGTCTACCCCGACCAGCTCTCCGGCGGGCAGCGCCAGCGGATCGCGGTGGCGCGTGCGCTGGCCGCCAAGCCGTCGGTGCTGCTGGCCGACGAGCCGACCTCGGCGCTCGACCCGAGCACCACCGACTCGGTGCTCACGGTGCTGGACCGCGCCCGCGCCGAACTGGGCGTCACCGTGCTGGTGGTCACCCACGACATGGCCGTGGTGCGCAAGATCGCCGACGACGTCGCGGTGCTGGAGGACGGCCGGGTGGTCGAGCACGGCAAGGTCATCGACCTCGTCGCCGAGCCCGGCAGCCGGGTGGGCGACACGCTGCTGCCCGGCACCGACCAGGGCGATTCGCTGCGGCCCGGCGGGCGGCACGACGTCGTCGCCGAGGTCGTGCTGGTCGGATTCGCCGCGGTCGGCGCGTTGCTGCCGGAGGCCGCCGGCCGGTTCGGGGTCGAGCTCGCGATCCTGGGCGGCGGGTTGACCAGGCTGGGTGACACGCCCGTGGCGAAGTTCAAGGTCGGCCTGACCGGCGAGCGAGCCGAGGCGGCCCTGAAGTGGATGGTCGAGCGGGACGCGCATGTGCGACGCGCCCCGGTGTGCGTTGACGGAGCTGCTGCGTGAGTGATGTGACCCCCTGGTCGGAGGTCCTTGGAATTCTTGGTGAAGCGACGATCGACACGCTCTACATGGTGTTGGTGTCGACCCTGCTGGCGGTGCTGGGAGGCCTGCCGCTCGGGGTGCTGCTGCACCTGACCTCGCCGGTCGGCCTGAACCCGAAGCCCGTGCTGTACCGGGTGCTCGGCGTGGTCGTCGACGTGGTGCGTTCGGTGCCGTTCGTCGTTCTGCTGGTGGTGCTGGCGTCGTTCACCCGGCTGCTGATCGGCACGTCGATCGGCAGCACCGCGGTGATCGTGCCGCTGACCATCGGTGCCATCCCGTTCTTCGCGCGGTTGACGCAGAACGCGTTGCGCGAGGTCAGCTTCACCGTGGTCGAGGCTGCGATCACGACCGGATCGAGCAAGCTGCGGATCGTGTGGACGGTGCTGCTCGGCGAGGCCCGGGCCGCGCTGGTCGGCGCGGTCGGCGTCACCGCCGTGGCGCTGGTCGGCTACGCCGCGATGGCCGGCGCGATCGGCGGCGGCGGGCTGGGCACGACCGCGATCCAGGACGGCTACCAGGGCTACGACGACCGGATCCTGTGGGGATCGGTGGTCGTGCTCGGCGTGCTGGCCTTCGCGATGCAGCTGATCACCGACCGGACCGCGAAGCTCGTCGACCGGCGCCGGACCGCGACGAGCTGACCTCGTGGGCGACGCCCACCCGAACCTCTTCCTGCTTGGGACGACCTCCCAACCACTGTCCAGAAAGGACGAACTCTGATGCGTTTGCGTTTTGCCGCCCTGGTGGCCGCGGCCGGCGTGGTGCTGGCCGCGTGCGGGGGTGGCGGCGGCCAGGCCTCCTCGGACCCGAACGCCCCGCTGCGGGTCGCGGTCAGCCCGACGCCGCACGGCGAGATCCTGCAGTACGTCAAGGACGACCTGGCGAAGCAGGCCGGGCTCGACATCGAGATCGTCAAGTTCGACGACTACAACCGGCCGAACGAGGCCGTCGCGAACGGCGAGCTGGAGGCGAACTACTTCCAGCACCAGCCCTACCTGGACGAGTACCGCAAGCAGCGCGGCGGCGACTTCGTCTGGATCCAGGCCGTGCACCTGGAGCCGCTCGCGGTGTACTCCAACAAGGTCAAGTCGCTGCAGGAGGTCCAGGACGGCGCGACGGTCACGCTGTCCAACGACCCGGCGAACCAGTTCCGCGGCCTGAAGCTGCTGGAGCAGGGCGGCCTGATCAAGCTCAAGCCGGACGCCGCGGTGGGCACCCGGTTGGAGTCGGCGATCGCCGAGAACCCCAAGAACATCAAGTTCAAGGACCTGTCGCCGGACCAGCTGCCGCGCTCGGTGGATGACGCCGCCGCCGCGGTGGTCAACGGCAACTACGCGATCAAGGCGAACCTGCAGAACCCGGTCCTCGTGGAGAGCCCGGAGAACAACCCGTACGCCAACGGCCTGGTGACCAGCCCGGCGCTGGAGAAGGACCCGCGGATCCAGAAGCTCGCCGAGCTGCTGCGGTCCCAGCAGGTCAAGGACTTCATCAACCAGAAGTACGGCGGCGTCGCGGTCATCCCGGCGGCCTGACCCCAGCATCAGCGCTGAAGGGCGCTTCCCTGCGAGTTGATCGCGGGGAGGCGCCCTTCACCGCATTTTCCCGCTTTGTTCTTGAAGCGGCGTAGCCGCTTAGCCCACCTGCGCAGCTCGCACCGCCGCGGGTTCTCAGGCGTCGTCTGGCGAGGACAGCCCCGATGCCGCGTATTGGGTCATACGTAAGTCGGGGATCCCGGAGTCCAGGCGGCGACCGCAATTCCCGCAGGGGGGCCGCTACCCGCACCGCTCCGAAAGGTGGGCTGGATAGGTTCTTATACGCAGGGAAGTCGGCGGCGGGGTTTCCTCTACACGTACGCTCTAAGAGTGCTCTCCGTGGTTCCTACCCCCATCACCGTTCGCGTTCCCGCCAAGGTGAACCTGCACCTGTCGGTCGGGGACCCGCGCCCGGACGGCTACCACGAGCTGGTCACCGTCTTCCAGGCGCTGTCGATGACCGACGAGGTCACCGTGCTGGTCGCCGAGGAACCCGGCATCGACGTGCACGGCGATGGTGCGGATTCGGTGCCCACCGGCCCCAGCAACCTGGCTTGGAAGGCCGTGCAGCTGCTCGCCGAGCACAGCGGGCGCGATCCGGAAGAACCCGGGGTGCGGCTGTCGATCAACAAGGGCATCCCGGTCGCCGGCGGGATGGCCGGGGGCAGTGCCGACGCGGCGGCGACGCTGCTGGCGCTGAACCACCTCTGGCGGCTGGAGCTGGGCCGCGACGACCTCAGCGAGATCGCCGCGAAGCTGGGCAGCGACGTCCCGTTCTCGCTGCAGGGCGGCACGGCGCTGGGCACCGGCCGCGGCGAGCGGCTCGTGCCGGTGCTGGCGCGGCACACCTTCCACTGGGTCATCGCGCTCGATCGCCGCGGCCTGGGCACGCCCGGCGTCTACACCGAACTCGACCGGCTGCGGGCGGAGTCGAAGCCGAACCGCGTCGGGGAGGTCGAGCCGCTGCTGGAGGCGCTGGCCTCCGGCGACCCGCGGCAGCTCGCCCTGCTGCTGGGCAACGACCTGCAGGCGGCGGCCGTGTCGCTGCGCCCCGGGCTGCGGCGCACGCTGCGCGCGGGCGTGCAGGCGGGGGCGCTCGCCGGGATCGTCTCGGGCTCGGGCCCGACCTGTGCCTTCCTCTGCACCGACGCGGATTCGGCGGTCCGGGTGGCGGCCGAGCTCTCCGGCGCCGGCGTGTGCCGCACGGTCCGCGTCGCCCACGGCCCCGTCCCCGGAGCCCGAGTGGTCTCCGAAGAGCCCGCCCACCGGCCCACCCCGCCCCAGGTCCACGCCTGAAGTGCGGTTTCAATCGAAACTGCACGCCTAGGACTCCGGTCTGCAGTTTCAATTGAAACTTGGGCCGGGGCACCAGCCCGTGATCACGCAACGCAGTTGATGGAGTAGACGAACACCCGATGGTGAACCTGGTCAATCTGGAATCGGTCAGCAAGAGCTATGGCGTGCGCCCGCTGCTGGACGGCGTCTCGCTCGGGGTCTCGGCAGGGGAGCGCATCGGGGTCGTCGGCCTCAACGGCGGCGGCAAGACCACGCTGCTGGAGGTGCTCGCCGGCCTCGCGGAGCCCGACAGCGGCCGGGCCAGCCAGAGCCGCGACCTGCGGATGGCCGTCGTCACGCAGCGAACCGAGCTGCCCGCCGACTCCACGGTGCGCAACGCGGTGCTCGACCCGCACGGCTTCAGCGCCGAGCACGAATGGGCCGCCGACCCGCAGGTGCGCTCGGTGCTCAGCGGCCTCGGCATGACCCGCCTCGGCCTGGACACCCCGGTCACCGACTTCTCCGGCGGCGAGCGCCGCCGCGTCGCGCTGGCCGCCGCGCTGGTGCGCGATCTGGACCTGCTGGTGCTGGACGAGCCGACCAACCACCTGGACGTCGAGGGCGTGCACTGGCTGGCCGATCACCTGCTGGAGCGCAAGTGCGCGCTGGTGATCGTCACCCACGACCGCTGGTTCCTGGACACCGTCTGCAACCGCACCTGGGAGGTCGTCCAGGGCCGCGTGGAGCAGTACGAAGGCGGCTACGCCGACTGGGTCTTCGCCCGCGCCGAACGCGCCCGCATCGCCCAGCAGGCGGAGGAGAAGCGGCAGAACCTCGCGCGCAAGGAACTCGCGTGGCTGCAGCGCGGCGCGAAGGCCCGCACCTCCAAGCCCCGGTACCGGATGGAGGCGGCCGAGGCGCTGATCGCCGACGTGCCGCCGCCGCGCGACACCGTCGAGCTGGTGGCTTTCGCCAAGCGCCGCCTCGGGAAGACGGTGCTGGAGCTGGAGGACGTCGACCTCCGGATCGCCGACCGCACGCTGCTGGACGGCGTCACCTGGCGCATCGGCCCCGGCGACCGGATCGGCCTGGTCGGCGTCAACGGCTCCGGCAAGACGACGCTGCTGAAACTGCTCGCCGGCGAACGCGAAGCCGACGCGGGCAAGCGCATCGAGGGCAAGACGGTGCGGCTGGCGCACCTGACCCAGGAACTGCACGACCTGCCCGGGCACTGGCGGGTTTTGGAGGCGATCGAGAACGTCGCCGAGCGGGTCACCCTCGGCAAGTACGAGCTGTCCGCCTCGCAGCTCGGCGAGCGCTTCGGCTTCGGCAAGGGGCGGCAGTGGACGCCCGTCGAAGACCTCTCCGGCGGCGAGCGCCGCCGACTGCAGCTGGCCCGGTTGCTGATGGCCGAGCCGAACGTGCTGATCCTCGACGAGCCCACCAACGACCTCGACATCGACACCCTGCAGCAGCTCGAAGACCTGCTCGACACCTGGCCGGGCACGCTGGTGGTCGTCTCCCACGACCGCTACCTGGTGGAGCGCGTGTGCGACAGCGTGCACGCGCTGTTCGGCGACGGCGGCCTCACGCACCTGCCGGGCGGCATCGACGAGTACCTGCAGCGGCGTCAGTCGCTGCTGGAAGCGGCCGAAGGCAGCGTCGGCAAGCAGGCGACCGACGCGGCGAAGCCGCGAGGGCTCTCCGGAGCGGAGGAGCACGCGGCGCGCAAGGAGCTCGCGCGCTGCGAGCGTCAGCTCGACAAGCTCGCGGAGCGCGAAGCGCGGCTGCACGAGAAGCTCGCGGAGGCCGCGACAGCGCCGGAGCGGCTGGCGGAGCTGAACGCGGAGCTGCGCGGGCTTCAGCAGGAGAAGGACGAGGTCGAAACGCGCTGGATGGAGCTCGCCGACCAGCTCGGCTGACCCGGCGGCTTTCGATTTTGCCTAAAAATGGGCGTCCTCCTCGCGTCCGGGAGGCGCGGGGTGACTCCTGATTTTGCCTAAAATCGGGATCTTCGCCCTTGCGGGGGCGCTCGATGAGTGCGCGTTGTGGCGAAACCTGTGCGCGCGATCACCGTGCTCGTAAGCTGCGTCACATGAGTCGGTTCGTGGAGACATTGGTGGCGTCCGCGCGGGACAACTCCGGTCCGCAGGCGCGGGGGCTCACGACGGGCGAGCCCGAGCAGCCGTGGTTCCGGACGTGGGCGGAGGTGCACGCCGACGCGCTGCGGATGGCCGGGTCGCTGGGCGACGACCTCGGGCCCGGGCGGGTCGTCGCGATCCTCGCCGCCGACCCCGGCCTGATCGCTCCCGCCGTGCAGGCCGTGTGGCTCGGCGGCGGCAGCGTGACGATGCTGCACCAGCCGACGCCGCGCACCGACCTCGCGCACTGGGCCGAGGACACCGTCCGGGTGCTCAAGATGATCGGCGCCCGGCTGGTGCTGCTGGGCGCCCCGTTCGAGGACTTGGCCGGCGTGCTGGAGGAGAACGCGATCGGCTACCGGAACCTGGCCGGGCTCACCGACGGCGAACCGCTCGCCGAGCCGGTCGACGTCGACGAGGACGCGACCGCGCTGCTGCAGCTGACCAGCGGCTCCACCGCCGACCCCAAGGCCGTGCGGATCACCCACGGCAACCTCTACGCCAACCTGCGGGCGATGGTCACCGCCGCCCAGCTCGATCCCGCGCACGACGTCGCGGTGTCCTGGCTGCCGCTGTTCCACGACATGGGGATGGTCGGCTGCCTGACGGTGCCGATGGCGATCGGCATGTCGGCGGTCAAGGTCACCCCGGCCGACTTCCTGACCCGGCCGCTGCTCTGGCCCGAGCTGATCAGCCGCTACCGGGGGACCGTGACCGCCGCGCCGAACTTCGCCTACGCGATCGTCGGCCGCCGGATGGCCCGCGCCGACGACGGCGACTTCGACCTGTCGAGCCTGCGGTTCACGCTCAACGGCGCCGAACCGATCGATCCGGCGGCGGCGCAGGCGTTCACCGACGCGGGAGCCAGGTTCGGGCTGAGCCCGGACTGCATGGTGTGCGCGTTCGGGATGGCAGAGGCCACGCTCGCGGTGTCGTTCGCGCCGCTGGGGCGCGGGCTCGAGGTCGACATCGTCAACGCGGATGCGCTGGAGCAGCAGCGGCGTGCCGAACC
This sequence comes from Saccharopolyspora sp. NPDC045839, assembly GCF_056431645.1. Taxonomy (NCBI): domain Bacteria; kingdom Bacillati; phylum Actinomycetota; class Actinomycetes; order Pseudonocardiales; family Pseudonocardiaceae; genus Saccharopolyspora; species Saccharopolyspora sp. NPDC045839. The sequence goes on along the minus strand of NZ_JBWKKH010000036.1, from coordinate 30,073 downwards.
CGCATCGCCGGACGCCGAGCGGGCGCGGCGGTTCGCGTTGCTGGGAAACCCGTTGCCGGGCTTGGAGGTCGACGTCGTCGACGACTCGGGCCGGCGGCTGGAGGAGCGGCAGGTGGGGCGGCTGCGGATCCGGGGCGAAGCGGTGACGCCCGGCTACCTGACGATGGACGGCCCGCTGTCCACGCAGGACGATGACGGCTGGCTGGACACCGGGGACGAGGGCTACCTGGTCGACGGCCAGGTGGTGATCTGCGGGCGCCGCAAGGACGTGATCATCATGGGCGGCCGCAACATCTACCCGGTGGACATCGAGCGGGCCGCCTGCCAGGTCGAGGGCGTGCGCGCGGGCAACGCCGCCGCGGTCCGGCAGGACGCCGGGAGCCGGCGCGAGCGGTTCGCGGTGGTGCTGGAGTCGCGCCTGGCGGGTGACGAGTCAGCGGAGAAGGCACTGCGCAAGGAGGTCGCGGCGCGCATCGTCGACGCGGTGGGCGTGCGCCCGTCGGCGGTCGTCGTGCTGCAGCCGGGCTCGCTGCCCAAGACTCCGTCGGGGAAGCTCAAGAGGGCCGCCACGGCGTCCCTGGTCCCCAACGACTGACCAACCTGGACGATCGCGCCGATCCGGTGGCCATGTGGGGCGGCGATTTCGCGCGAAATCGCCGCCTGTGGCGTCAGTGGAAGCGGTTCTGGGCGGCTTCGAGGCCGCCGGTGACCAGGGCCTCCACCGCGTCCGCGCAGACGTCGATGAAGTACGCGAGCTCCTTGCGCTCGGCACCGGAGAAGTCCTTGAGGACGTAGTCGGCCGGGTCCATCCGGCCGGGCGGACGGCCGATGCCGAAGCGGACCCGCAGGTAGTCGCGGGTGCCGATGGACTTGCTGATCGAACGCAGCCCGTTGTGGCCGTTCTCGCCGCCGCCGCGCTTGAGCCGGATGGTGCCGAACGGCAGGTCGAGCTCGTCGTGGATCACGATCACGGATTCCGGCGGCGCCTTGTAGAACTTCACCGCGCCGGCCACCGGCCCGCCGGAGAGGTTCATGAACGAGCGCGGCTTCACCAGCACGGCGCGCGCGCCGGCCAGCCGTCCCTCGACGACGTCGGCACCGGCCTTGTGCGCCTTGAACTTCCCGCCGATCCGGTCGGCGAGCTCGTCGGCGACCAGGAAACCGATGTTGTGCCGGTTCCCCTCGTAGCGCGGCCCGGGATTGCCGAGTCCGACGATCAGAGCGACCGAGTCCGGAGTGCTCACGGGAAGAAGTCTCCTGCTCTGAGGACTGTGTCGAAGGTGGCTTGGGCGGCCCCCCTGCGGGATCGCCGACGCCGATTCACCACGTCGGGGCGAGAAAACCCCTGAGAACTCGCGGCGGTGCAAGCTGGGGCCCACACCGCAAGCGGCCGACGCCGCTTGCGGAACAGACCCTGGATGGCACGCAGCGCGCCGCCCCGATCGGATGGATCGGGACGGCGCGCGGTGCGCCCGACGTCGGAGGCTCAGGCCTCTTCGGCGGTCTCGCCTTCGGTCGAGGCGGCGGCTTCCTCGGCCATCGAAGCCGCGGCCTCGCTGACGTTGACGACCAGCGCCTCGGGGTCGGCCTGCAGCGTGCTGCCCGCGGGCAGCTGGATGTCGGAGGCGTGGAGCTGGGTGCCGATCTCGGCACCGGCGATCGACAGCTCCAGCTGCTCGGGGATGTGCAGGGCCTCGGCCTCGATCTCGACCTCGGTGATCTCCTGGCTGACCAGGCCGCCGGGGCCGGCCTCGCCGACCAGCACGACCGGCACCGCGACGGTGACCTTCTCGCCGCGCTTGACCAGCAGCAGGTCGACGTGCTCGATGTAGTTCTTGATCGGGTGCGTGGTGATGGTCTTGGTGAGGGCGAGCTCGCTGTCGCCCCCGGACACATCAAGCGTCAGCACCGCGTTGTGCCCGTTCTCGCGGATCGCGCGGGCGAACTCCACGGAGGGCAGGGACAGGTGCTTCGGGTCGGAGCCATGACCGTAGAGCACCGCGGGGATCTTGCCGGCGCGGCGGGTGCGGCGGGCCGCTCCCTTGCCGAACTCGGTGCGCTGCTCGACGGCGATACGTACCTCGGACACGGTGGTGCACTCCTCATGACGTCGGGCGGAACGTGAATTGGTCGCTGGCCTGCGGCGGTGGGGCGCGCTACTGGCGTGATTACGACGCGGTGCCGAACGGGCACCCGGGGTGTGAGCGACATCAGTGCGCCAACCAAAGTGGTCGGCGGCCACCGTGCCACCGCGCCGATCACGCCGGGCGAACGTCCCGACCTCGCCGAGGCAACCCGAATAGTCTAAACGGTGCTTGCATAGTCGTTTTCGCACGGGTGACCCCACCCGGTTCCGGTCGTGCTCGCCCAATGGTCACCCGCAGGAACTCAGCGCACGTTGAAGTCACCGGTAACCAGTGGTTAGCGTCGGTGACCAGCACAGAAGGAGGATGCGATGCGACTGGTCCTGTTCGGCGCGACCGGCTACGCCGGCGGCGCGATCCGGCGGGAGGCGAAGCGGCGCGGCCACGAGGTGATCGGCGTGGCCCGGAGCGCCGAGTCGTCGGCCGAGCCCGGGAAAGCGGGTTCGCTGCACGACGAGCAGTTCGTGCTCGACGTGGCGGCGGGCGCGGACGCGCTGCTGGTGGCCATCCCGGCCCGGCCGATGCCCGACGGCACGAAGCTGCTCGACGCGGTGCCCACGCTGTTCGCGGCGGCAGAGCGGCACGGCCTGCGGATCGGCGTGGTCGGTGGCGCGGGAAGCCTCCGCGTGTCCGAGGACGGTCCGCGGGTGATCGACACGCCCGGGTTCCCGGACGAGTTCAAGCCGGAGGCCGGCGCGCACGCCGAGGTGCTCGCGGCGCTCCAGCAGGCGCCCGCCGGGGTGGACTGGTTCTACCTCAGCCCGGCGGGGACGTTCGGCGCCTACGCTCCGGGCGCGCGGACCGGCTCCTACCGGCTCGGCGGCGACCTGCTGGTGACCGACGCCGACGGCAACTCCGCGATCGGCGGCGAGGACTACGCGATCGCGTTCGTCGACGAGCTGGAGAAGCCCGCGCACCGGCGGCGGCGCTTCACGGTCGGCTACTGAGATCGAACGGGTGCGGAGACGACACGGTCCGGTCGCGGCGATCGATGAACCCCGGCGCGCCGGGTTAGCTTCCCAGTATGGCCGCAGACGCGAACAACCCGGACGCCGCCGTACCCAAGCCGACCTGGCGGGCCAGATTCAGGCAGGTCGGGCCCGGCATCATGGCCGCCGCGACCGGTGTGGGGGCCGGTGACCTGGTCGCCACCCTCGTTGCCGGTTCCCGCTACGGGTACGCGCTGTTCTGGGCGGTCGTGCTGGGAAGCGTCTTCAAGCTGTCGCTCGGCGAGGCAGTGGGCCGCTGGCACTTGGCTTCCAACCGCACGATGCTTTCCGGTTGGCGAACCCTGGGTCGTTGGGCGACCGGATACTTCGGCGTCTACGCCGTCATTTGGGGATTCATCTACGGCGCGACTGCGATGTCGGCTTCGGCGCTGCCGCTGAACGCACTGCTCCCGGCGCTGCCGGTGAGCGGCTGGGCGATCATCTGCGGGCTGCTCGGGCTGGTGCTGGTGTGGTTCGGCCGCTACGGGTTGCTGGAGAAGATCATGACCGCGCTCGTCGGGGTCATGTTCGTGACCGTGGTGGGCACCGCGGTCCTGGTCGGACCGAACCTGCCGGAGCTGGCCAAGGGCCTGGTGCCGACGCTGCCCGAGGGCTCGGTCGCCTACGTCCTCGGCCTGATGGGCGGCGTCGGTGGCACGATCACCATGGCCGCCTACGGCTATTGGACCTTCGCCAAGGGCTGGCGGGCGCCGCGCTGGATCCCGTTCATGCGCACCGACAATGCGGTCGGCTACATCACCACCGGAATCTTCGTGGTCGCGATGCTGGTGGTGGGTGCGGAGATCCTGCTCGGCCATGACCTGACCGAGGACGACAAGGGCTTGCTGACGCTCGGCGACACGCTGGCCGCCGACTACGGGCATTGGGCGCGGATCCCGTTCCTGATCGGCTTCTTCGCGGTCGCGTTCAGCTCGGTGATCGGGGTGTGGAACGGCGTGAGCCTGCTGTTCGCGGACTGGTGGCGGACCTGGCGGATGCCGAAGGAAGCGCCGCCGGAGACCTCGGTCGACTACGACCACAAGGCCGGGATGCACAGCACGCCATACCGGGTGTACCTGCTGTGGTTGACCTTCCCGCCGATGCTGCTGTTGTTCCTGGGCAAGCCGTTCCAGTTGACCGTCGTGTACGGGGTGCTGGGGGCGTTGTTCATGCCGTTCCTGGCGGGCACCCTGCTGGTGCTGCTGAATTCCAAGACGATGATGCCCGCGGCGTACCGTTCGCGGTGGCTTTCCAACTCGCTGTTGGTGCTGTGCCTGCTGCTGTTCGTCGGGGTCGCGGTCAACGAGTTGATCGGGATCTTCGAGTAGGCCGATCGCGTCGGGCCGCATGGCCGGGAGTGGTGCGGGTAACACTTTGCCGACTCGGGAATGCTTGAAGGTTCAATAATGTTGGGATGGGGGGGAGGATCGCCCGGCCCGGCGCGAGGGCGGTCGGACTCAGCGCACCGAACCCGATTCCAGGAGTGAGATCATGACCGCGATCGACCAGGCCGAGCAGCTGGTGCTCGGCGCGGACGCCCAGAACCTGCTGTTCCGCGAGGCCCGCACCGCCAACAGCTTCAGCGACGAGCCGGTCACCGACGAGCAGATCCAGGCCGTCTACGACCTGGTCAAGTGGGCCCCGACGTCGATGAACCAGCAGCCGCTGCGCATCGTGCTGGTGCGCTCCGACGAGGGCAGGCAGCGCCTGCTGCCGCACCTGATGGAGGGCAACCGGGCCAAGACCGAGAAGGCCCCGCTGGTGGCGATCCTGGCCGCCGACACCGACTTCCACGAGAACCTGCCGCGGGTGTTCCCGCACGCGGAGGGCGTCCGGGAGATGTTCGCCGGCAACGACGACCTCCGGCTGACCAACGCGAAGCTCAACGCGAGCCTGCAGGTCGCGTACTTCATCCTCGGCGTGCGCGCCGCCGGGCTGGTGGCCGGTCCGATGACCGGCTTCGACAAGGCGGGCCTCGACGCGGAGTTCTTCCCGGGCGGCAAGCAGCAGGCGCTGGTCGTGGTCAACATCGGCAAGCCGGGCGAGAACCCCTGGTTCGACCGCCTGCCCCGTCTCGACTACGACGAGGTCGTCACCACCGTCTGATCCCCCACCCAGTCCCCACGAGTGGTCCGCAATTTCCATTGAAATCGAAGATCCAATTTCAATGGAAATTGCGGACCATCGGCGTGTCGCACCCCGACACGCCGATGCCTGTGGACAACTTCCGCAATTTCAATGGAAATCAGAGGTTCGATTTCCATTGAAATTGCGGAACCTCGAACCTCGGGCCTCGAACCTCGAACCTCGAACCTCGGGCCTCGAACCTCGAACCTCGGGCCTCGAACCTCGAACCTCGGGCCTCGAACCTCGAACCTCGGGCCTCGAACCTCGAACGGCCCCGGTCCGAAGTGGACCGGGGCCGTTCGAGGTTCTTCGCCGCTGGACCGCGGGCGCCTCGGGAGGCGCCGCCGGATCAGGCGCGGCCGTCGAAGAGGCTGGTGACCGAGCCGTCCTCGAAGACCTGGTGGATCGCCTCCGCGACCAGCGGGGCGATCGACAGGACCGTCAGGTTCGGGAACCGGCGCTCTTCCGGGATCGGCAGCGTGTTGGTCAGCACGACCTCCTTCGCGCCGCAGGACGACAGCCGCTCCACCGCCGGGCCGGACAGCACCGCGTGGGTGGCCGCGATGATGACGTCCTTCGCGCCCGCCGCCAGCAGCTGCTCGGTGGCCTTGGTGATCGTGCCGCCGGTGTCGATCATGTCGTCGACCAGCACGCACAGCCGGCCCTCGACGTCACCGACGACGCGGTTGGCGACCACCTGGTTGGGCTTGCTGGGGTCGCGGGTCTTGTGGATGAACGCCAGCGGCGTGCCGCCGAGGTCGTCGGCCCACTTCTCCGCCACCCGGACCCGGCCCGAGTCGGGGGAGACCACGGTGATCTGCTCGCCCGCGTAGGTGTCGCGCATGTAGCTGGCCAGCAGCTTCTGGGCCATCAGGTGGTCCACCGGGCCGTCGAAGAAGCCCTGGATCTGGTCGGTGTGCAGGTCCACCGCCATGATCCGGTCCGCGCCGGCGGTCTTGAACAGGTCCGCCATCAGCCGCGCCGAGATCGGCTCGCGGCCCTTGTGCTTCTTGTCCTGGCGGGCGTAGCCGTAGAACGGCATGACCACGGTGATGCGCTTGGCGCTGGCGCGCTTGAGCGCGTCCACCATGATCAGCTGTTCCATGATCGCGTCGTTGAGCGGGTTGCAGTGCGACTGGATGACGAAGGCGTCGCACCCGCGAACCGACTCGTCGTAGCGCACGAAGATCTCGCCGTTGGCGAACTTGTAGGCAGCCTGGGGCGTGACCGTTACGTCGAGCTGCTTGGCCACCTCCTCGGCAAGTTCCGGGTGACTGCTGCCGGAGAAGAGCTTCAGGCTCTTCTTCGGAGTCGCAGACATCGCACTCACGGTCATCGTCCCTCCCCGTAAGACGCCCGTCATTGGGCGCCATTCGTCGGATTGGTGGTCGGTTCTTTCGACAAAGCCTGTTGTGCGGCCTGGTCTGCGGCGGTACCGGGGCGGCGTCTGGCGACCCAGCCTTCGATGTTGCTCTGCTTCCCGCGGGCGACCGCCATCGCGCCGGGCGGGACATCCTGGGTGATCACCGAGCCGGCGGCGGTGTAGGCGCCGTCGCCGATCTCCACCGGGGCGACGAACATGTTGTCCGCGCCGGTCCGGGCGTGTGATCCGATCACGGTGTGGTGTTTGGCCACCCCGTCGTAGTTGACGAAGACCGTGGCGGCGCCGATGTTGCTCTGCTCGCCGATCGTCGCGTCGCCGACGTAGCTCAGGTGCGGCACCTTGGTGCCGTCGCCGATCGCGGCGTTCTTGGTCTCGACGAAGGTGCCGATCTTGCCCTTGGTGCCGAGCCGGGTGCCGGGGCGCAGGAACGCGAACGGCCCGACCTTGGCGTCCGGCCCGATCTCGGCGCCCTCGCCGTGGGTGCGCACGACCGACGCGCCGGGGTGGATCACGCAGCCGGTGAGCGTGGTGTCCGGGCCGACGACCGCGCCCTCGCCGACCTTGGTGCCGCCGCGCAGCTGCACGCCCGGCTCCAGCAGGACGTCGCGGTCCAGCTCCACGTCGCAGTCCAGCCACACCGAGTTCGGGTCGATGATCGTGACGCCCGCGTGCATCCAGCGCAGCAGCAGCCGGCGGTTGAGCTCGGCGCCGAGGCGGGCCAGCTGCACCCGGTCGTTCACGCCCTCGACCAGCCACGGGTCGGTGCAGATCAGCGCGCCGACCGGGCGGCCGTCGCCGCGCGCGATCGACAGCACGTCGGTCAGGTAGAGCTCGCCCTGGGCGTTGTCGGTGGACAGCCGCTTGAGCGCGTCGGCGAGCACTTCCGCGTCGAAGGCGTAGACGCCGGAGTTGATCTCGGTGATCGCCGCCTGCTCGGGGGTGGCGTCCTTCTGCTCGACGATCCCGGTCACCTGGCCGTCGGAATCGCGCAGCATCCGGCCGTAGCCGGTCGGCTCGTCGACGACCGCGGTCAGCACTGTGACGGCGTTGCCGGCTTCGCGGTGTTCGGAGAGCAGGGCGTGCAGCGCTTCGCTGTCGAGCAGCGGCACGTCGCCGTAGCTGACCAGCACCGTGCCCGTGAGGCCGGACGGCAGCTCGGAAAGCCCGCAGGAGACAGCGTGTCCGGTGCCGAGCTGCTCCTCCTGCACCGCGGTGACGACCGTGCGGTCCAGGGCGTCGGCCAGGCCGGTCAGGTGCTCGGCCACGGCGTCGCGGCCGTGCCCCAGCACGACCACCAGCGAGTCGGGGTCGAGACCGGCCGCGGCGCGCACGGCGTGTTCGACCAGGGGCCTGCCCGCAAGCCGGTGCAGGACCTTCGGCGTCGCCGATCGCATCCGAGTGCCCTCGCCCGCGGCGAGCACGATCGTGCTGACGGTTTCCGAAGACGCATCGCTGCGGGAGGAGGGCTGGGCGGTGTCGCCCTGGAGCATCAGCGCTCTCCCTTGATCTCTAGATGCGGCTCGGCGGCGTGGTTCAGCCGTCGGGCCGACGGTGCCTGTTGCGTCCAAGCGGGTGAAGGGTAACCGGCCCGGTACCCCCACGGCTCCGGTGCCCCTGCGCGCCTGTCCAGCGGATGTGATGGTACCGCCGACCGGCCCTAATACGTGCTCGAAGCCAGCCTTCTAGCTGCGGTTATGTGATCTTCGATGCACTCGTGGCGGTCCGCGGCGGGCCTCGCTGTGGCCGATCACACGGGTGATTCCGCGCCGACCGAACGGCAGGTCCGGTCGGCGCGGCCCGGCGGGGGAGGCCGCCAGGCCGCACCTGATCGGGTTAGAGAGCGTCCGGGGGAATCCACACCGAGTGATCCGCCGGGCCCTCGGCCGGCGGGCTGCTCGGCGGCGTGGCGGTCACGCCGGAGAACGCCGAGACGCGGTTGCCGCCGCCGCGCTTGGCCTGGTACATCGCGGCATCCGCGCGAGCCAGCACCTGCGCGGCCGATTCCTGCGGGCGCATCGCGACGACGCCGATCGACAGGGTCACCCCGTACGAGACCTCGCTCGGCAGGCTGTCGACGGCCTCGGTGGTGCGCTGCAGCGCCGCCTCGGCGGCGCCGAGCGTCGCGCCCGGCAGCAGCACGACGAACTCGTCACCGCCGTAGCGGGCCACGAAGTCGTCGACGCGCAACGTGTCGCGCAAGGTCATCGCGACCGTGCGCAGCACGTCGTCGCCTTCCGCGTGCGAGCAGCGGTCGTTGACGCCCTTGAACCCGTCGAGGTCCACCAGCGCCACCGCCAGCGGCTGCGCGTCGGGCGCGTTGAGCATCGTCTCCAGCCGGTCGTCCAGCGCGCGGCGGTTGGAGAGGCCGGTGAGCGGATCCTGCAGCGCCTGCCGGGTGATCGCGTCGTGCTTGTGGGTCAGCCGCGAGTTCTCCAGCCTGATGACCAAAGTGGACAGCCGGGCCTGGCGCATCGCCCACAGCTCGGTCTCCAGCTCCAGCGCGTAGTCCCGCAGCGCGGCGGGGCGGCGGCCGCCGTGGTCGACCAGGTGCGCGTGCTCCCGGGCCAGCGAGATCCGCAGCGTCGGCTCCGAAGTGTCGGTCTCCAGGTCGGCGCGGGCATCGGACAGCACCTGCACCGCCTCCTCGCTGCGATCCGCGATGGTCAGGCACCGGGACAGCGCGATCGCGACGATGATCTCCTCCCGCGGGTGGATCGCCCGGTCCAGGCTGCGCAGCACCTCCAGCCGCTCGATGTACTCGATGTGCGGCTGGGCCAGCGCGTGGGCGGCACCGAGCACCGGGACCTGTTCGGCGGCGGGGCGGTCGGACACGCGGGGGAACAGCGACTCCCGCCACGGGCCCTCCACCGCGACGGCGATCTGCGAGGCGGTGTCGAACCGGGTGTTCGCCTCCTCGTACTGCCCGATGCGCTCCAGCCGCAGGCCCCAGCCGAGCAGCATCCGGCACCGGTTGATCATGTGCACCGCGATCTCGTGCGGGCCGCCGCTCTCCCGGATCCGCTGGTGGGCGCGGGTCATCACCTCGTCGGCCGTCTCGTAGACGCCGAGCTGGGTGAGCACCAGGCCGATGTCGATCAGCGAGGTGGCCAGCAGCCGCTCCCACGACCGGCGGCCCAGCGTGCGGTCCGGGACCAGCTCGTCGTCGAGCATCGCCAGGCCGTGCGCCACCTCGGTCAGCGCGCTGTCCTCGCTGCCGCCGATCAGCGCGCGCCGGCTGCGCAGCGCGTGCGCGTCGGCTTCCAGGACCCGCAGCCCGTGCCGGCGGGTGTGCATGAGGAGTTCGTCGAGCAGCGGATCGGCGCTGTCGACCAGGCCGGGTGTCGTCAGCCGCATCGAGGCGCAGTGCCGCAGGAGCTGGCCGACGATGCGCGGCTCGCCGCGCCGCTGGGCCTCGGCGAGCAGGTCGTCCGCCTCGCGGATGGTGCTTCGCTGGCCGGACGCATCGCTGTGCTGGCCGACTGCGTTGAGTTCGCGTGCGCGCCCCACCAGCCAGGCGTCGGACACCTCGCTCAGCGTGGTCATCGGGTCTTCGCGCACGGCGGTCGTGTCGTCGCGCAGCGGCGCACACCCCCTGTTCACCATCGCTCCCCGGCGGCCCGGGCGGCGCGCTGGGCCTCACGAGGGGCTGCGCGCCGCGCCGGGTCCGGGAGGACCGCTCGCTCCGCCGCCAGGATTCGAACCTGGACCATCGGAACCAAAATCCGAGGTGCTGCCTTTACACCACGGCGGATCGGGCGCTGTCTGCCCGCGATGCCGGTTTGTGATCCCCGGCACCGCGGCCCGAGCTTACCGGCCCGGGCCGACAGGCGGTGGTACCCGGCCGACATCGTGACATGACCCGGCCGCCGGGTCGGCGTCGGGCTTGCGGGTCCTCGGGTCTCCTCGCGCGCTGGCACGTGAATGGGACGTGCATCAGCGTCCACCGGTTGCGTACAAGATCACCGCTGTTCGGGTGAACGAGGGCGATTCGGACACGCCCGGAGGCGCGCGACACGCCGCAATGTGCCGTCCGGGGGTGACGATTCGGCATCGAATAACTTACGCTTGCGTAGGTTACGGTCCCGTAGGGTGGAGGTGTTGCGGGCCCGTGATTTCCCGGCGCTGACCGTAGTTTTCCCACCTCCCCAACGCCATTCGAGGTATGAGTATGACCGCAGCAACCGAGCGCGTGGCCACGTCAGAGGCCGGCGCGGAGTCCGGGCCGAAGCCCCTGACCGCGGGCACCCGACCGTGGGTGGCGCAGCTGTCGGTGTACGTGTTCGTACTGGTGCCGTTCGTCGCCCTCCTGCTGGCGGTGCCGGCCGCCTGGGGCTGGGGCCTGGGCTGGGTCGACATCGGCTTGGCGCTGGTCTTCTACTTCGCGTCGGGGCTGGGTGTGACGGTCGGCTTCCACCGGTACTTCACGCACGGCTCGTTCAAGGCCAAGCGCGGGGTCAAGATCGCGTTGGCCATCTTCGGCATGATGGCCGTGCAGGGACCGGCGATCACGTGGGTCGCCGACCACCGTCGGCACCACGCCTTCTCCGACCGCGAGGGCGACCCGCACTCGCCGTGGCGCTTCGGCAGCTCGCCCGCCGCGCTGGCGAAGGGCTTCTGGCACGCGCACATGGGCTGGCTGTTCGAGCGCGACCTGACCAACGAGGACCGCTTCGCGCCGGACCTGCTCAAGGACGCGGAACTGGTGAAGGTCAACCGGCTGTTCCCGCTGTGGACGGCCCTCAGCCTCGTGCTGCCCGCCGTGCTGGGCGGGCTGTTCACCTGGTCGCTGTGGGGCGCGTTCACCGCGTTCTTCTGGGCCGGGCTGGTCCGGGTGTCGTTCCTGCACCACGTGACCTGGTCGGTGAACTCGATCTGCCACATGATCGGCGAGCGGCCGTTCAAGAGCCGGGACAAGGCGGCGAACTTCTGGCCGCTGGCGATCCTGTCCTTCGGCGAGTCGTGGCACAACCTGCACCACGCCGACCCGACCTGCGCCCGGCACGGCGTGCTGCGCGGCCAGATCGACATCTCGGCGCGCGTCATCTGGATCTTCGAGAAGCTCGGCTGGGCCTGGAACGTCCGCTGGTCCAACGAGAAGCGGCTCGCCCGGATCTCGGTCACCGAGTACAAGGGCTGATCCCCAACCGGTTCGAGGTGCCCGCGCGGCGAAATCGCGCGGGCACTTTTTCATCAGGCCTGGACATGCGTGTCGGGCCAGCACCTTAGGGTTGTGCGAGTGGTATCACGGCGACGCGGGCGGACTGCGCCCGAACCCGAGGCGCGGCCGAAAGGGCGCACCGCACGGGTCAGGATGACGGGCAAGGAACGTCGGCAGCAGCTGCTGGACGTCGCTAGGGCGCTGTTCGCGGAGAAGGGCTTCGACGGCACGTCCATCGAGGAGATCGCGCACCGCGCCGGGGTGTCGAAGCCGGTCGTCTACGAGCACTTCGGCGGCAAGGAAGGCGTCTACGCGGTGGTGGTCGACCGCGAGATGCGCAACCTGCTGGACCTGGTCGTCTCCGCCCTGTCGGCGGGGCATCCGCGGGACCTCCTGGAGCAGGCGGCGCGGGCGCTGCTGGACTACATCGACAACAACACCGACGGTTTCCGGGTGCTGGTGCGCGATTCGCCGGTGGCCAGCAACAGCGGCACCTTCTCCAGCCTGCTCAACGACATCGCGAGCCAGGTCGAGCACATCCTCGCCCTGCAGTTCAGCGCGCGGGGCTACGACGCGAAGCTCGCCCCGCTGTACAGCCAGGCGCTGGTCGGCATGGTGGCGCTGACCGGGCAGTGGTGGCTGGAGGCGCGCAAGCCGAAGAAGGAAGAGGTGGCCGCGCACCTGGTCAACCTCGCCTGGAACGGCCTCTCCCACCTGGAGCACAAGCCCCGCCTGTCCACGAAGTGACGCAATTTCCATTGAAATCGAACCTTCGATTTCAATGGAAATTGCGGGTTGTCCACATCCTCCCGGCGAGTCGTCGTCCGACACGCTGGAGGATGTGGACAACTTCTTCGATTTCAATGGAAATCGGACCTCTGATTTCCATTTGAAATTGCGGGTCTCCGATCTCCGGGTGGGTCAGGTCGTGGTGATGCGGAGGACCTTGTCGTCGGTTCCGTTGGACGTCGTCACGTAGAGGGCCCCGCCGGGGCCTTGGCGGGCCGCTCGGAGCCGGCCGTGGGTGTCGTTCAGCTCCGGGGGGATCGACACCTCGTCGATCGCGCCGTCCGGTCGCACCTCGAAGAGCAGCAGCTTGCTGCCCTTCAGCGCGGTGACCGCGAGCATCCCGTCGAAGCGGCCCCACTGCGAGCCGGTCAGGAACGCCGCCGCGCTGATCGCTTCGGTGTGATCGCCGGACGACCAGACCGCCTTGGCCGCGTCCGGGAAGCGGTGCAGGTCGGTCATCGGCACCGACTCGTCGTAGCTGTGTTCGGCCCCGCCGCGCGACGGGTCCCAGCCGTAGTTCCCGCCCGGCCGCAGCAGGTTGATCTCGTCGTCGACGTCCGGCCCGTGCTCCGCGACGAACACCTGACCGCCCGGCCGCGGCGCGACGCCCTGCGGGTTGCGGTGCCCGTAGGTGTACAGCAGCCGCTCGCGCGGGTTCGGCGAAGCGATGAAAGGGTTGTCCGGCAGCGGAGCGCCGGTGTCGATGTTCATCCGCAGGACCTTCCCGCCGAGCGAGCCGCGGTCCTGCGCGATCGCGGGCCGCGCCGTGTCCCCGGTGCTCACCAGCAGCGCGCCGTCCTCGGCCACCGCCAGCCGGCAGCCGGAGTGCCGCCCGCTGGGATTCACCGGCAGCCCGGTGAGCAGGTCGCCGACCCGGTCCGCGCGCGAGCCGTCCGCGGCCAGCCGCCAGGTGATCAACCGGACGTCGACCGCGGCGCCGTTCTCTTGATGCGTCTGGCAGGTGATGAACCGCCGGTTGTCGGCGAACGACGGGTGCACCAGCAGGCCCATCAGCCCGCCTTCGCCCTGGGCGAGCACGTCCCCGAGGTCCGCTTGCACCGGCCGCACCAGCGCTCCCGGCCGGTGATCGGCGAGCAGCGCGAGCCGGCCGGGGCGCTGGCCGACCAGCGCGGTGCCGTCCGGCAGGAACCCGATGTCCCAGGGGTGTTCCAGCCCGGCCGCGACGACCTCGACGCGCAGCGCCGACGGCCCCGGGGCGGCCGTGCTGACCGGTGCGGGCCGATCGTCGCTGCTCGCGCTGCCGCAGCCGGCCAAGGCGCCGATCAGCGGGAGGAGCAGGATGATCGCGGCGAACCGGCGCATGGGCATGCGCACAGTGTGACACCGGCCATGCGGTGCGTTCGGGTCGTCGCGTTCGTGTCGCACCGGAGTCGTAGTCTGGAACCCGTCGCCCCTGCGGTCTCGGCGTTCGTCCCGGGCAGGGGTGTGCCCGCATTCGCCATGTCTTGCTGCGAGGTAGCTCCATGAGCCAGGCCGGTCCCCTGCGCGGACTGCTCGAAATCGTGCTGCGCGATCCCGCCATCCGGCAGGTCGTGGCGGCGGCCGGGCGTCCGCGCCTGGTGCTGGAAGGCCCTGTCGCGGCCCGGTCGCTGACCGCCGGCGCGCTGGCCGCCGAGGGTGGTGCCGGGCGGCCGGTGCTGCTGGTCACCGCCACCGGCCGGGAGGCGGAGGAGGCCGCGGCGGCGCTGTCGGACCTGCTCGGCCCGGCCGGCATCGAGGTGTTCCCGTCCTGGGAAACCCTGCCGCACGAACGACTTTCGCCACGCGCCGACACCGTGGGCCGGCGGCTGTCGGTGCTGCGCCGCCTCGCGCATCCCGAGGAGCACGCGCACGGCGCCGTCCAGGTGCTGGTGACCACGGTGCGCAGCCTGATCCAGCCGATCGCGCCCGGGCTCGGCGAGCTGGCGCCGGTGCGGCTCGCGGTCGGCGTCGAGCACGACTTCGAGGAACTCGTCGAGCGGCTCGCGTCGCTGGCCTACGACCGGGTCGACATGGTCGAGAAGCGCGGCGAGTTCGCGGTGCGCGGCGGCATCGTCGACGTGTTCCCGCCGACCGAGGAACACCCGCTGCGGGTGGAGTTCTGGGGCGACGAGGTCACCGAGATCCGCCCGTTCGCCGTCGCCGACCAGCGCTCGCTCGCGGACTCGCCGAGCACCGAGCTGTTCGCCCCGGCCTGCCGGGAGCTGCTGATCACCGAGCAGGTCGCCGAGCGCGCCGCGAAGCTCGCCGAGCAGCACCAGACCGACACGCACCTCGCCGAGATGCTGGAGAAGATCGCCGGCGGTGCCCCGGTGGAGGGCATGGAGGCGCTGATCCCGGCGCTGTGCGAAGGCGAGATGCGGCTGCTGACCGACCTGGTCCCGGCGGGCACGCACGTGCTGCTCGCCGACCCGGAGAAGATCCACGCCCGCGCCGCCGACCTGGTGCGCACCGGCCAGGAGTTCCTGGAGGCCTCCTGGATGGTCGCCGCCGACGGCGGCAAGGCGCCGATCGACCTGGGCGCCTCGGCCTACCGCAGCCTCGCGGAGGTCGCCGAGCACACCCGCTCGCTCGACCTGCCGTGGTGGCCGCTGACCCAGCTGACCAGCGAGGAGGGCGAGGACGATGACGAGGTCATCCGGCTCGTCCTCAAGCAGGTCGACGCCTACCGCGGCGAGATCGAGCGCGCCTTCGCCGACCTGCGGGCGCACACCGCCGCCGGCGGCGCGGCGGTGCTGGTGCTGGCCGGTGCGGGCACCGCCCAGCGCGCGGTGCAGCAGCTGCGCGAAGCGGAGCTGCCCGCGCGGCTGGCCGAGGACGGCCTGGCGGCGGAGCCGGAAGCCGGCGTGGTGACGGTGGTGCGCGGCGGGCTGGAGGACGGTTTCGCGGCGCCCGGGATCGCGCTGGTGGTGCTCACCGAGGCGGACCTGACCGGCGGCCGGGGCGGCACCTCCACGAAGGACATGCGCCGGATGCCGTCGCGGCGGCGCAACGCGGTCGATCCGCTGGCGCTCAAGAACGGCGACTTCGTGGTGCACGAGCAGCACGGCATCGGCAAGTACGTGGAGATGGTGCAGCGCACCGTCGCCGGTGCGACCCGCGAGTACCTGGTGCTGGAGTACGCGGCGAGCAAGCGCGGCCAGCCCGGTGACCGGCTGTTCGTGCCGACCGACCAGCTCGACGAAGTCACCCGATACGTCGGCGGCGAGGCGCCGGCGCTGAGCAGGCTCGGCGGCTCGGACTGGAAGAACACCAAGGCCAAGGCGCGCAAGGCGGTCAAGGAGATCGCCGCCGAGCTGGTGCAGCTCTACGCGGCCCGGCAGTCCTCGCCCGGGCACGCCTTCGGCGGGGACACGCCGTGGCAGCGGGAGCTGGAGGACGCCTTCCCCTACACCGAGACCGGCGACCAGCTGGCCGCCATCGACGAGGTGAAGGCCGACATGCAGCGCCCGGTGCCGATGGACCGGGTGATCTGCGGCGACGTCGGTTACGGCAAGACCGAGATCGCGGTGCGCGCGGCGTTCAAGGCGGCGCAGGACGGCAAGCAGGTCGCCGTGCTGGTGCCCACGACGCTGCTCGCCCAGCAGCACCTGAACACCTTCACCGACCGGATGCGGTCGTTCCCGGTGGCGGTCAAGGGCCTGTCCCGGTTCACCGACCCGATGGAGTCCGAGGAGACCATCAAGGGCCTGGCCGACGGCGCGGTCGACATCGTGATCGGCACGCACCGGCTGCTGCAGACCGGGATCCGCTACAAGGACCTGGGCCTGGTGATCGTCGACGAGGAGCAGCGCTTCGGCGTCGAGCACAAGGAGCACATCAAGGCACTGCGCACGCACGTGGACGTGCTGACCATGTCGGCTACGCCGATCCCGCGGACGCTGGAGATGAGCATGGCGGGCATCCGGGAGATGTCGACCATCCTCACCCCGCCGGAGGAGCGGCACCCGATCCTGACCTACGTCGGCGCGTACGACCAGAAGCAGGTCGCCGCCGCGATCCGGCGCGAGCTGCTGCGCGACGGCCAGGTGTTCTTCGTGCACAACCGGGTGCACGACATCGAGAAGGTCGCGCGCCAGCTGCGGGAACTGGTGCCGGAGGCGCGAATCGTCACGGCGCACGGGCAGATGAACGAGGACCGGCTGGAGAAGATCATCCAGGGGTTCTGGGAGCGCGAGCACGACGTGCTGGTGTGCACCACGATCGTCGAGACCGGCCTGGACATCTCCAACGCGAACACGCTGATCGTGGACCGCTCCGACCTGCTCGGCCTCGCCCAGCTGCACCAGCTGCGCGGCCGCGTCGGGCGGGCGCGGGAGCGCGGCTACGCCTACTTCCTGTACCCGCCGGAGAAGCCGCTGACCGACACGGCGCACGACCGGCTGGCGACCATCGCGCAGAACTCCGAGCTCGGCGCGGGCATGGCGGTCGCGATGAAGGACCTGGAGATCCGCGGCGCGGGCAACATCCTCGGCGCCGAGCAGTCCGGGCACATCGCGGGCGTCGGCTTCGACCTGTACGTGCGGCTGGTCGGCGAGGCCGTGGAGGCGTTCCGGCGGCACGCGGGGGCGGAGCCGGGCGAGGCGGAGGAGGAGCTCACCGAGGTCCGGGTCGACCTGCCCATCGACGCGCACATCCCGCACGACTACGTGCCGGGGGAGCGGCTGCGGCTGGAGGCGTACCGCAAGCTCGCGGCGGCGTTCGACGTCGAGGCGCTGGAGGCGGTGCGAGCGGAGCTCGTCGACCGGTACGGGCAGCTGCCCGAGCCGGTGGAGCGGCTGCTGAAGGTGGCGCGGTTCCGGCAGGCCTGCCGCGAGCACGGGGTCCGCGAGGTGACCCTGCAGGGCGCGTCGCTGCGGTTGGCGCCGCTGGAGCTGCCCGACTCGAAGCAGGTGCGGCTCAAGCGCCTCTACCCGAAGGCGGTGTACAAGCCGGCGGTCCGCACGGTGTCGGTGCCGAGGCCGACGGAGGGCGCGGCGGGCGGCCGGATCGGCGCGCCGCAGCTGCGCGACGAGGCGCTGCTGGACTGGTGCACCAAGTTCCTGGAGGACCTCACCACCGCCCCGGCCCCGGTCGCCTGAGCCGGGGAGCGCGAGTTTTCGCCTGGTCAAGCGCTCGTGAGTGCTTTGGGTCGCGATAGCACCCCAAAGCACTCGCGAGCGTTGCGCGCCCGGCCGCGGCCTCGCGAAGCTGCGATCTCCCGGGTGGGCGCACCCGTGCTTCTGAGTTGCCGGGATCCCGCCCTGGCGTGACGGTTGATCCGGCTTCGCAGGGCGTCACGAGGAGGCGCGGCATCATGACCAGGAAGTCCTCGGAACCGCAGAAGGCGGGCGACGGCATCCCGCGGTCCCCCGCCGCGTTCGCCGTCGAGCAGGCGCCCCGCACCGACTTCGTCGTCTTCGGGGTCACCGCCGCGATCACCGTCTTCTTCGTCTGCTGGGGCGTGTTCTCCACCGAATCGCTGGCGCGGATGTCGTCCGCCGCGCTGTCCTGGCTGGTCACCAACATCGGCTGGGGCTTCGTGCTCGCCGCCACCGGGTTCGTGGTGTTCGCGCTGTGGCTGGCGATCAGCCGCTACGGCGCGATCCCGCTCGGGCGGGACGACGAAGAGCCGGAATTCCGCACCGTGTCGTGGATCGCGATGATGTTCAGCGCCGGCATGGGCATCGGCCTGATGTTCTTCGGCGTCGCCGAGCCGCTGGCGCACTTCGTCAAGCCGCCGCCGGGCACGGTGCCGCCGCTGAGCGAGGCGGCGGTGGAGACCGCGATGGCGACGTCGCTGTTCCACTGGACGCTGCACCCGTGGTCGATCTACGCGGTCGTCGGGCTGGCCATCGCCTACGGCAGCTTCCGGCGCGGCCGCAAGCAGCTGATCAGCGCGGCGTTCACGCCGCTGCTCGGCAGGCGCAACGCGGAGGGGTGGGTCGGCAAGCTGATCGACATCCTCGCGCTGTTCGCGACGCTGTTCGGCTCCGCCGCGTCGCTGGGTCTGGGGACGCTGCAGATCCAGAGCGGCATGCAGTCGGCCGGCTGGATCGCCGGCGTCGGCAACACGGTTCTGGTGCTGATCATCGTGGTGCTGACGATCTGCTTCATCTTCTCGGCGGTGTCGGGCGTGGCCAAGGGCATCCAGTGGCTGTCCAACATCAACATGGTGCTGGCCGCGCTGCTCGCGCTCTTCGTGTTCGTGGTCGGCCCGACGGTGTTCATCCTCGACCTGCTGCCCACCACGATCGGTGTCTACCTGCGCGACTTCGGCGAGATGGCCTCCCGGTCCGGCGCCACCGGCGGCGCGGCGATGAACGACTGGCTGTCCAGCTGGACGGTCTTCTACTGGGCGTGGTGGATCTCGTGGACGCCCTTCGTGGGCATGTTCATCGCCCGCATCAGCCGCGGCCGCACCATCCGGCAGTTCGTCACCGGCGTGATCCTGGTGCCCAGCGCGGTGAGCCTGGTGTGGTTCGCGATCTTCGGCGGCAGCGGGATCCGGGTGCAGCAGAGCGGGGTCGACGTGTACCGCAGCGGCGGCGAGGAGGCGCAGACGTTCGCCGTGCTGGACACGCTGCCGCTGTCGGCGATCACCACGGTGCTGGTGATGGTCCTGGTGGCGATCTTCTTCGTCTCCGGCGCCGACGCGGCGTCGGTGGTGATGGGCACGCTGTCGCAGCGCGGTTCGATCGAGCCGAAGCGGTGGATGGTGGTCTTCTGGGGCGCGGCGACGGGCGCGGTGGCCGCGATCATGCTCATCGTCGGCGGCGAGAACGCGCTCAGCGGCATCCAGAACCTGACCTTCCTGGCGTCGGCGCCGTTCGCGGTGGTGATGGTGCTGCTGTGCGTCGCGCTGATGAAGGACCTGCGCGAGGACCCGATGATGCAGCGCGGCATGAAGGGCGCACAGGTGCTGGAGCAGGCGGTCATCCACGGAACGGAGCGCCACGGCGGGGACTTCCAGCTGGAAGTGGGCCCGGCCGAAGACGATTCGAAGCAGACCTGATCGTCCGCTGTGGATGGTCCACAGAGGATTTCGGACCCGCTGATCCCCGGTGCGGTGGATCGTGCGCCAGATGTCCGGGAGATCAGTTGCGGATATGCGGAACCTCCCGCGCCGGGCTGCGTCTATGGGAGAAAGGCTTTCCTGGCGAGAGGTTCTGACGATGTCGTTGCGCAGCAAGCTGGTTCTGGCGACCGGTTCGATCGCGCTGTCCGTGCTGGCGTTGACCGGATGCGCCGCGGGCGCCGAGACGCCGGCCCCCGCGCCCTCGGCCGGTGGTTCCGCGCCGATCGGTGGCGTGTCCAACCTGACGTCGTCGGCCACCAAGCCGGAGATCCGCGCAGGTGTGCACGGCGGCGAGGAGCGGGTCGTGTTCGACTTCAGCAAGCTCCCGAACGCTTCGGGCCTGAAGGTGATGAAGCACGAGATCAACTCGCAGTCGCCGGCCTGGGGCGGCTCCGGCGAGCCGGTCGAAGGCATGACCGGCAAGGCGTTCCTGCACATCTACGTGGAGATCGCCGACCAGGACCGCAGCACCGCCGGGCCCGAGCAGCTCGGCCAGAAGCTGGCGAAGAGCGCGGTCGTCAACGACAACTCGCACGGCACCGGCGAGCTGACCATCGGGCTTTCCCAGGGCGTCGACTACGAGGTGCTGGTCGAGGGCGAGAAGGTGATCGTCAACATGGCCGAGGGCTCGTTGGGCCGTTGAGTCGAACGGGTGTCACGAGCGTCGACTTCGGACTGTGTCGAGGCTTCACCGGAACGTGACTTCGTGAGAGGGTGCCCGCTGTGAGGTTCAGCATGCCGCGCCACGGGCGCCTTCTCGCATCGATCGCCGCAGCCGGCCTGCTGCTCGCCGGTTGCGGCTCCGGCCCCAGCCAGGTCGGCGCCGCCGCCATCGTCGGCGAAACCCGAATCCCGGTCTCCGCCGTCCAGTCCTGGTTCGGCGAGGTGCTCGCGAAGGAGCCGGACCTCAAACCGCAGCTGCAGCAGCAGGGGAACCTCGACGAGCTCGGCAGGCAGCTGGCCGCGCAGCTCGTCCGGCAGGAGCTGGTCGACCAGGCGGCCCGCGACGAGCGGCTGACCGTCACCGATCAGCAGATCGCCGACCGGATCAACCGGATGGGCGGCCCGCAGGCGGCGACCGAGGGCAAGATCTACACCCCGCAGAACCTCCGCGACGTGGTCCGGACCCAGCTGCTGACGACGGAACTCGGCCGCAAGTACTTCGATCGGCTGGAGATCACCTTCGACTACACCCAGGCGACCACGCGCGGCGAGGCGGAGGAGAAGGCGCGCCGCATGGCGCAGGGTCCGGCGGAGGCCGCCGCGGTCGTCAACGAGGCGGCCAGGGCGGGCGTCCCGGCCGCGCTCGACCAGAGGTTGCGCGCCACCGACAGCCCGCAGCTCGCGGCCTCGACGCCGCTGTTCGGCGCGCAGCCCGGCACGGTCCTGGCCTTCGAGCCGGAGCAGAACTCCGGCCAGTGGCTGATCGCGCGGATCAAGGAGCGCCGCACCGACGTGCCGCCGATGCCGGCTGCGGGCGGCGCGGACGAGCAGACGCTGCAAGGCCTCGGCGCGTACCTCCTCGGCATCACCGCGGACCGCGTCGGGGTGCAGCTCAGCCCGCGCTACGGCACGTGGGACCAGGTGGGCCTGACCGCGGTCCCGAGCGAGGGCGAAACCACCGGATTCCGCCTCACCGGCCGACCCGCGGCCGGCTGACCCCGGGGGTCCGCGGTTTCAATCGAAACCGCAGGCCATTTGAAATCGAAGAGCTCATCCACACCCTCCCGCGTGTCGTCGCCCGACACGCGGGCAGGGTGTGGGCGACCCGCAATTTCCATTGAAATCGAAGGTCCGATTTCAATGGAAATTGCGGGAGTTGGTCATGGTGACCAACGCCTCTGCACCTGCGTTCACGGCACGGGTTGCGGCTGGGACAATCGCAGCATGAGGGAGGTCCGAGTGGCGGAAGGTTCTGCGGTCGTTCTGGTCGACGACCGGCTTGGCGAGGTCCTACCGGCCGCGGCGTTGCCGCTGCTGCGCAGCGCGGCCGCCGTCTACGCCGAACCCGGTCTCGCGCCCGCTACGCGCGCGGCGCTCGACGCTCCCGCCCCGCCTCCGGTCGCGGACCTGCTGGCGCAGGCCGCGCGGGAACCGGTCGTGCTGGTCGCCGGCGAGCTCGGCTCCGCCGAGGCCGACGGCTTGCGCGCCGCTGGTGCGCGGGTGATCGCCGCCCCGGCGCCGGCCGGGATCGAGCTGCTGGACGCGGTGACGGTGATGGACCGGCTGCGCTCGCCCGGCGGCTGCCCGTGGGACGCCGAGCAGGACCACGACACGCTGCGCAAATACCTCGTCGAGGAGACCTACGAGCTGCTCGACGCGATCGACCTCCGCGATCGGGAGGCGCTGCGCGAGGAGCTGGGCGACGTGCTGCTGCAGGTCCTGTTCCACGCGCGGGTGGCGACCGAGGACGCGGCCGATCCGTTCGACATCGACGCCGTTGCCGCGGGCCTGGTCAGCAAGCTCGTGTCCCGGCACCCGCACGTCTTCGCCGACGACCCGGAGCTGCTGGACGCCGAGTCGCAGCACGCCCGCTGGGAAGAGCTGAAGCAGCGGGAGAAGCAGCGCGAATCCATTGTGGATGGTGTGGCGCTGGGGCAGCCCGCGGTGGCCCTGGCCGCCAAGCTGGTGCAGCGCGCGGACCGCGCCGGGATCCCGGCGGACGCGATGCCGCGCGGCGAAGCGCCCGGCGACGCGCTGTTCGGCATCGCCGCGCAGGCGAAGCTGGCCGGTCGCGATCCGGAGGACGAGCTGCGCGCGGTCGCGCTGGCCTTCGCCGAGCGCATCCGGGCGGCCGAGCGGCGGGCCCGCGAGTCCGGTCGGGAGCCGGTGGCCCTCTCGGTGGCCGACTGGCGGGAGCTTATGTCTGATTTGCCGGACCCTGCGGGTGTGCGCTCGGAGTGGTGACGCACACTGATCGCGGGCGCGTCGGCTGACGAAACGGCGACTCGCGGCGATATCTCTCGATGGGGCATGCCTGCTGGATCGGAGCCCCGTGCATCTGGGTGCGTTGAGGAGGTTGCTCTTGCCGCGTCGGTTATGGCTGCTGCTGGCTCCCGTGATCACGTTGTTGGCGTCTTGCGCGCCGCAGGTTCCGACGTCGTCGACGCGGAGCAGCGGCGAGTTCACGCTGCCGTCCGCGGTCGCGCCGCCCGACCCGGGCGTCGATCCGCCGTCGGTGCGGCTGCTCGCGCCGGGCGGGCCGCCGCTGCCGGTGAGCGCCCGGCCGCAGGGGCAGCTTTCCGGCTGGGCCGAGTCGATGGCCGACGAGCTCAACATCCCGCGCGCCGCGCTCCAGGCCTACGGCTACGCGCAGCAGCTCATCGGGGAGAACTCGCCGAACTGCGGCCTGAGCTGGTCGGTTCTCGCCGGGATCGGCGCGGTGGAATCCAGCCACGGCCGCTACGGCGGGGCGCGACTGGACGAGACCGGGCGGCCGAGCATCCCGGTCATCGGGCTGCCGCTGGACGGCAGCACCGGGGTCAAGCGCATCCCGGACACCGACGGCGGCGAGTTCGACGGCGACCGGGTGTGGGATCGCGCGGTGGGTCCGCTGCAGTTCATCCCGAGCACCTGGCGCGACTGGGAGTACGACGCGGACGGCGACGGAGTGGCGGATCCGCAGGACATCGACGACGCGGCCGTCGCGGCCGGCAACTACCTGTGCAGCGTGGGCGGCGACCTGCGCGATCCGGAGCGGTTCTGGAAGGCGCTGCTGACCTACAACGAGAGCCGCAGCTACGGCCAGGAAGTGCTGGACTACGCCGACTACTACGGCAAGGCGAGCCGCCGCATCCCGACCGAGGGCTGAGCACCGCGATGACCCCAGGCAACACACCCACCTGACGGTTTCCATTGAGGGTTTTCCAGCCTCGTTTTGCGTGGCGGTGCGGGTAGCGGAACCTCAGAGGCTTCCTGGTCTGTGGGTGCCCTGACTGATGTATGTCCAATACACGGCGTCAGGGCCGTCCTCGCCGGGAGAACCCCGGAGGGGTGGGCACAGTGAACCCGCGGCGGTGCCAGTTGCGGGGGTGGGCTATGCGCCTGCGGCGCATGCGACATCTCATCGAGGTGAGGCTTTGCGGCCCGCGGCTGCGGGCCGACCAGGATGAATAACGCTCATGAAACTGCGCGCCCCGGGTGCGGTCTGCGACGAGGCTTCGGGACGCGGAGCGAGGCGGCGATTTCGCGCGAAATCGCCATCCGGCAGGCGTGGCGAACGTCGATTTCGCGCGAAATCGCCGCGCGAACGAGTCCCGAACGGCCCGGTGCGGATGTGAGCGGGGCGAGCCGGGGTGGCGCGCGTCGTCCGGGGCGTAGAACGACTGATCGGACGCTGGAGGTCCGGGGCTACTAGCAAGTAGCCTGGGCGGCGTGATCAAGACCACCTCGCCGCTGTCGGCCGCCTCCGGGCGGCTCGCGGTCGCGGTTGGGCTGCTGGCCGCGATGGTCGGCGGGGTCGGGCTGGTCAGCGCGTTCGCCGAGCCGCAGGCCGCCCCGGTGGCCGCGCCGCCGCCCGAGCAGCAGGAGGTCGAGCCCGCGCAGGTGGCGCCCGGCTCGGTCGCGCCCCCGATCGAGGAACCCCTCCCGCAGCCCGGCCCCGACCTCGACCCGGTGCGCGCCGACCCGGTGCGGGAGTGGGCCGACGAGGTGTCGGCGGTGGTGGACATCCCGGCCCGCGCGATCGTCTCCTACGTCAACGCCGACCTGGCGATGCGCCGGTACCAGCCCGGCTGCCGGATCTCCTGGGCGAGTCTCGCGGGCATCGGGCGCATCGAATCCAACCACGGCCGCTTCGCCGGCCGGCAGCTGCGCGAGGACGGCCGCCCGTCGAACCCGATCATCGGGGTGCCGCTCGACGGCGGGCCGGGCATCCGGCTGATCCCGGACACCGACGGCGGCGCGTTCGACGGCGACACCGTGCACGACCGCGCGGTCGGCCCGATGCAGTTCATCCCGTCCACGTGGCGGAGGTGGGCGACCGACGGCAACGGCGACGGCCTCGGCGATCCGCAGAACCTCGACGACGCCGCGATGGCCGCGGCCCGCTACCTGTGCGCGGGCGGCCGGGACATGACCACCGGCTCGGGCTGGTGGGCCGGGGTCTTCTCGTACAACAACTCGGTGGAGTACGGCCAGAAGGTGTTCGCGCTGGCGGAGTCCTACGCCGAAGCGGGCAACCGCCGCCGCTGACCGGCGGTGGGGGGGGGGGGGGGGGGGGGGGGGGGGGAGGGGGTGGGGGGGGGGGGGGGGGGGGGGGGGAGGGGGGGGGGGGGGGGGGGGGAGCGT
>NZ_JBWKKH010000036.1:0-5129 GCF_056431645.1 Saccharopolyspora sp. NPDC045839 | reverse complement strand
CCCAAACAAAAACGGCACCCCCCCCCCCTCGCCCGGGTGTTCTTTTTTTTCGAACAAAAACCGCCCCCCCCCGGGGGGTGGTTGCTCTGTTTTCCCCCAAAAACGCCGCGGGCCAGGTCAGATGTCGCGGGTGGCGATGTGGGCGTTGATCTCGCCCAACGCTTCCTGGTAGGCGGGCACCGGGTGCATCGTGGCGGCCAGCCTGATCTGGGCGCGCGCCTCGTTCAGGCGGCCCAGGCGCTGCAGCGTTCGGCCCAGCACCAAGCGCGCGTAGTGGTCCGACGGATCGAACTCCAGCACGCGCAGGAACGCCCGTTCTGCACGGCGCAGCTGGGCCGAGAAGTAGTAGGCCCGCCCGAGCAGCAGCTGCACGCTCGGCTTGTCGGCGGCGACGTCGAGCACGGGTTCTAGGACGCGGATGGCTTCCAATGGACGGCGTTGCGCGAGCAGTTCCTCCGCTCGGCGGAACGCTTCGACGGTGCCTTCGGTCGTCATGGCGGGGACAACGTTACGTGTCGATCGGCTGTTCCGAGACGTCCGTCCGGATGGTCTTCCGGTGTCTTCGATGCGAACGCGGGCCGAACGCCGGCTTGCCGATCGGGGGCGAAATGTCCGGCCGGGGACGAAGGCGAGCGAGCCTGCGGCGGCGGCTCTACCGGCCCGGTTAGGCTCGTAGGCGGTCGTCGGGCGTTCGGCCGATTCGCTGCGTGCGGGAACGCCGGGGCGGCCCGCTTCGTCCATAGTTCAAAGGCTGGTTAGGAGCACACGTGGCGATCATCGAGCAGGTAGGCGCCCGCGAGATCCTGGACTCCCGCGGGAATCCCACCGTCGAGGTCGAAGTGGCATTGGAGGACGGCACGCTGACCCGCGCTGCGGTCCCCTCGGGTGCCTCGACCGGCGAGCACGAAGCCGTCGAGCTGCGCGACGGCGACGCCGGCCGCTACGGCGGCAAGGGCGTTGAGAACGCAGTCGCGGCGGTGCTGGACGAGATCGGCCCGGAGCTGGCCGGGCTGGACGCCACCGAGCAGCGCGTCGTCGACCAGAAGCTGGTCGACCTGGACGGCACGCCGGACAAGTCCCGGCTCGGCGCCAACGCGATCCTCGGCGTCTCGCTGGCGGTGGCCAAGGCCGCCGCGGAGACCTCCGGGCTGGAGCTGTTCCGCTACGTCGGCGGCCCGAACGCGCACGTGCTGCCGGTGCCGATGATGAACATCCTCAACGGTGGTGCGCACGCCGACACCGGCGTCGACATCCAGGAGTTCATGATCGCGCCGATCGGCGCGGACACCTTCTCCGAGGCGCTGCGCTGGGGCACCGAGACCTACCACGCGCTGAAGTCGGTGCTGAAGGCCAAGGGCCTGGCCACCGGCCTGGGCGACGAGGGCGGCTTCGCCCCGGACCTGCCGAACAACCGCGAGGCGCTGGACCTGATCGCCTCGGCGGTGGAGAAGGCCGGCTACAAGCTGGGCCGCGACATCGTGCTGGCCCTGGACGTCGCCGCGACCGAGTTCTTCAGCGAGGGCACCTACAACTTCGAGGGCTCCAAGCGCACCGCCGAGCAGATGGCGGCGTACTACCAGGAACTGCTCGGCGCCTACCCGCTGGTGTCCATCGAGGACCCGCTGGCCGAGGACGACTGGGACGGCTGGGTGAGCCTGACCGAGCAGGTCGGCGACCAGGTGCAGCTGGTCGGCGACGACCTGTTCGTCACCAACCCGGAGCGCCTCGAGGACGGCATCAGCCGGGGCGCGGCGAACGCGCTGCTGGTCAAGGTCAACCAGATCGGCACGCTGTCGGAGACCCTGGACGCGGTCAGCCTGGCCACCTCGTGCGGCTACAAGAGCATGATGAGCCACCGCTCCGGCGAGACCGAGGACACCACCATCGCCGACCTGGCGGTGGCCACCGGCTGCGGCCAGATCAAGACCGGTGCCCCGGCCCGCAGCGAGCGAGTCGCCAAGTACAACCAGCTGCTGCGCATCGAGGAAGCCCTCGGTGACGCGGCCCGCTACGCGGGCGAGCTGGCCTTCCCGCGGTTCACCCCGGAGAGCTGAGCCATGCCGGTCGGGCGCGCATCCGATCCACAGCGGCGAAACCGCCGGGGGGACTCCCCGGCGGAGCGCCGCAGTGAGCGCGCCCGCCGGGACGGGACCAAGACCTCGGGCCGGAGACCGGGGCGGCCGACGCCGACCCGGTCCCGCCCGAAGTCCAGCACCGGGGGAGCGTTCAAGCTCTCCTCGACCAGGCGGGCCGCCGGCCTGGCGATGCTGGTCTGCGTGATGGCGCTGAGCGTGTCGGTGCCGCTGCGCACCTACCTGAGCCAGCGCGCGGAGCTGGCGGCGCAGGAACAGCAGCAGATCGAGCTGTCCCGGCAGGTCCAGGAACTGGAGCAGCGCAAGGAGGAGCTCTCCGACCCGGCGCAGCTGGAAGCGGAAGCGCGGGCCCGGCTGGGCTACGTCCGGCCGGGCGAGACGCCGTACATCGTGGAGGTGCCGGCCGCGCCGCCACCGCCGCCCCCGGTCACGTCCTCCGACGACGGCGTGCCGTGGTACGAAGAACTCTGGAATTCGGTGATGGGAAAGGGATCTTGACGGTGAACTCGGGCGTGCCGGCGATCAGCGATGCGGATCGGGAGTGCATCCGGCGGCAGCTCGGTCGGCCGCCGCGCGGGCTGCACGCGATCGCGGCGCGGGACACGGCCGGAGATCCCACGGTGGTGCAGACCTGGCCCCGGCTGGAGGACGGCACCCCGTTCCCGACGCTGTACTACCTGACCGCGCCGCAGCTGGTGTCGCACGCCTCCACCTTCGAGGCCGAAGGCCTGATGCGGGAGATGGCCGACCGGCTCACCGCCGACCCGGACCTGGCGGAGCGCTACCGCCGGGCGCACGAGTCCTACCTCGCGGAGCGCAACGCGCTCGAATCGCTGGGCACCGAGGTCAGCGCGGGCGGCATGCCGGACCGGGTCAAGTGCCTCCACGTGCACATCGCCCACGCCCTGGCGAAGGGCCCCGGGGTGAACCCGTTCGGCGACGAGGCGGTCGACCTGATCGCCGAACGCTGGCCCGAACACCGCTACCTGCTCAACCGCTGACCCGCCCCGGCGGCCCGGCTCGGAGGTACCCCGGAGATCCGACGGCTCGGGGGTGCCCCGGAGATCCGGCGGCTCGGGGGTGCCCCGGAGGTCCGCCGGTCCGGCGATCCGGAGTGCCGACGGTCCGGAGGTCCGCAATTTCAATGGAAATCAGAGGTTCGATTTCCATTGAAATTGCGGGAGTTGTCCACAGGCGTCGGCGTGTCGGGGTGCGACACGCCGATGATCCGCAAGTTCCATTGAAATCGAACCTTCGATTTCAATGGAACTTGGAGCGTCATCGCATCGGAGCGATCCGGTCGAGGAGGGCGCGGGCGCCCGGGATCGACGTCGCACCGAAGGTGCGCCCCGCGGCGCCGAGCCGCGTAGTGGCGAACGCCTCCGCGACGTGCGACGGCGCGTAGCGCAGGAGCAGCGACGCCTGGAGCGTCAGCGACAGGAGCTCCGCGAGGCCGCGCGCCCGTTCGGGCGCCGGCGCGGCGAGCTCGCCGCGGAGCGTGCGCAGCGCAGCGTCGTAGTCGGCGTGGCCGCCGGAGGCGGCTTCGAGCTCCGCGAGGACGGCGTCCAGTGTGGACGGTTGTTTTTCCAGGGCACGCAGGAGGTCCAGGGCGGTCACGTTGCCCGAGCCTTCCCAGATCGAGCTCAGCGGCGCTTCCCGGTACAGGCGCGGCATTCCCGATTCTTCGACGTAACCGTTGCCGCCCAGGCATTCCAGCGCTTCCGCCACCACCGCGGGGGCTCGCTTGCAGACGTAGTACTTCGCCGCCGGTAGCGCCAGGCGCAGCAGGTCGTTCTCGCCCTGCTCGACCGCCGCCGCCAGGCGCATCGCCAGCGTCGTCGCCGCTTCCGATTCCAGCGCCAGGTCCGCCACCACGTTCTGCATCAGCGGCTGGTCCGCGAGCCGGTGGCCGAACGCGCTGCGGTGCCGCACGTGGTGGGCCGCCTCCGACAGGGCGATCCGGACGTTCGCCGCCGAGCCGAGCACGCAGTCGAGCCTGGTCATCGACACCATCTCGATGATGCAGCGGACCCCGCGCCCCTCCTCCCCGATCAGGTGGCCCAGCGCTCCCGCGTACTCGATCTCGGCCGATGCGTTGGACTTGTTGCCCAGCTTGTCCTTCAGCCGCTGCAGGCGGATCTCGTTGAGGGTGCCGTCCGGCAGCACTCGCGGCACCAGGAAGCAGCTCAGCCCGCCGGGCGCCTGCGCCAGGGTCAGGAACAGGTCGTTCATCGGCGCCGAGGTGAACCACTTGTGCCCGACGAGCCGGTAGGTGCCGTCCGCGAGGGGCTCGGCGGTGGTGGTGTTGGCCCGCACGTCCGAGCCGCCCTGCTTCTCCGTCATCGACATGCCCGCCAGCAGCGCCGACTTCTCGTGCGGCGGGCGCAGCCCGAACTCGTAGGCGGAAGCCGCCAGCTTCGGCTCGTACTCGCCGGCCAGCCCCGGTGCGTACCGCAGCGCGGGCACGGCGGAGTACGTCATGGAGATCGGGCAGCCGTGCCCGGCCTCGACCTGCGACCAGAGGTAGAAACCCGCCGCGCGGCGCAGGTGCGCGCCCGGTCCCAGCGACCACGGCGCCGCGTGCAGGCCGTGGTCGATCGCGCGCGACATCAGCCAGTGCCAGGACGGGTGGAAGTCGACCTCGTCGACCCGGTTGCCGTAGCGGTCGTGGGTGCGCAGCACCGGCGGGTGCTCGTTGGCCAGCCGACCGTGCTCGCGTGCCTCGGCCGAGCCAGCCTCCAGTGCCAGCGCGGTGAGATCGCCGACGGCGTAGCGGGTGAGCGCCGCGCCCAGGGCCGGGTCGCAGGCGAGCGGGTCGAACCCGGCCAGCGGCGGCGGCTGGTTGGCCACGCGGTGGGTGGTGAACGCGGTCGGCTCGTCGATGAGCGTCATGCTCGGAGAGTAGGCGCAAACCCCCTCCGGGCAGCACGGGTTCGGGTGATCCTAATCAGTTCTGGGAGTGAGCCATCCGGCAAACTCCTGTTGGTAGCCGGCCGGTAGGTGAGCACTTCGTTTTCCTGGACGTTCGAGTCCTGC
>NZ_JBWKKH010000035.1:93830-110535 GCF_056431645.1 Saccharopolyspora sp. NPDC045839 | reverse complement strand
CCGTGCCAGCGGGAACGGACCCGTGGGTGTTTTTTTTTTTTCTTTCCGCGCCAACCACCCCCCCCCCCCCCGCTCCTCTCCCCCCTTTTTTTTTTTCTTTTTTTGTTGGTTTTTTGTGCTCCCCGCCCCCCCCCCCCCCCCCTATAGGCGGACCGTCGATTTCGCGCGAAATCGACGGCACCGCTACCCACAGCCAAGAGTCTCCAGGCGAGGAGGAGCCAGATGGCCCTGACCGTGCGGCAGCATCTCGACGCCGCGGCGCTCAAAGACGGATTGCTGCTGGTCGACGGCCAGTGGCGGCAGGCCCGCGCGGGCCGGACCTGGACGCACCACCACCCGGCGACCGGCGAGGCGATCGGCGACTTCGCCGTCGCCGATGCCGACGACGTCGACGACGCGGTCCGCGCCGCGCGCCGGGCGTTCGACGAAGGCCCGTGGCCGACCATCCGCGCCGGTGAGCGGGTGCGGCTGCTGCGCCGCTGTGCCGACCTGCTGCGCGAGAACGCCGACGACCTGCGGGCCCGTCAGGCGCTGGACAACAGCGTGCCGCTGTCGTTCGGCACCGTCTACGCCGGATCGGTGGACGTGGCGGCCGACGTCTTCGACCACCACGCCGGGTGGATCGACAAGGCGGGCGGCGAGACGCTGCCGCCGTACCAGGGCGGCGACCACCTGGCGATGACCTTCCGCGAGCCGGTCGGCGTGGTGGCCGCGGTGCTGCCGTGGAACGCGCCGTTCCTGCTGTTCGCGCAGAAGCTCGCGCCCGCGCTGGCCGCCGGGTGCACCGTGGTGCTCAAGCCGTCGGAGTACGCGACGTTCAGCGTGCTGCGGATGGTGGAACTGCTGCTGGAGGCCGGGATCCCGGACGGCGTGGTCAACGTCGTCACCGGCCCCGGCGACCCGACCGGCGAAGCGCTGATCACGCATCCTCAGGTGGACAAGGTGAGCTTCACCGGCAGCCGCGAGGTCGGCCGCCGCATCGTCGAGGCCTCCGCGGGCACCATGAAGCGCGTGTCGCTGGAACTCGGCGGCAAGAGCCCGGCCATCGTGTTCCCGGACGCCGACGTGGGCCTGGCGGGCATGACCGCGATGGGCATGGTCACCCTCGGGCTCTCCGGGCAGGCCTGCGTCGCGCACACCCGCGCGCTCGTGCACCGGGACGCCTACGACGAGTTCGTCGGGGCCGCCGAGCTGATCGCCGGCTCGGTCACCTACGGCGACCCGTTCGACCCGGGCGTGCTGTCCAGCCCGCTGATCAACCAGCGGCAGCTGGACCGGGTGCTGGGCTTCATCGACAAGGGCCGGGAGGAGGGCGCGCGGCTGGTCACCGGCGGCGGGCGGCCGGACGGCGACCTCAGCGCCGGCCACTTCGTGCAGCCGACGGTCTTCGCCGATGTAGACAACGCGATGACCGTCGCGCAGCAGGAGATCTTCGGCCCGGTGCTGACGGTCGTGCCGTTCACCGACGAGGACGAGGCGGTGCGGATGGCCAACGATTCCGAGTACGGCCTCGGCGCCGGGGTGTACACATCGGACGTCCGGCGGGCGTTCCGGGTGGCCAAGCGGATCCGCACCGGCACGGTCGGGATCAACGGGTTCCAGGTGGAGCCGCACCTGCCCTTCGGCGGCTACAAGCAGTCCGGGCTCGGCCGGGAGGGCGGCCGCTCCGCGTTCGAGGCGTACACCGAGCTCAAGACCGTGCTGCTGCCGCTGACCGACGAGTTGATGTGACATGCGGCTAGCGGACAAGGTCGCGATCGTCACGGGCGCCGCGCGCGGCCAGGGCGCGGCGACGGCGCGCCGCTTCGTCGCCGAGGGCGCCAAGGTGCTGCTGGCGGACGTGGCCGACGAGGCGGGCAAGGAGCTCGCCGACGAGCTCGGCCCGGCCGCGGTGTACCAGCACCTCGAGGTCGGCTCGGAGGACGACTGGGTCGACGCGGTGCGGGCGGCGCGCGAGCTCGGGCCGGTCGGCGTGCTGGTCAACAACGCCGGGGTGCTGCACTTCTCGGAGCTCGCGGACACCAGCCTGGCCGACTACGAGCGGGTCGTCCGGGTCAACCAGATCGGCACCTTCCTGGGCATGCGGGAGGTGATCCCGGCGATGCGAGAGGCGGGCGGCTCGATCATCAACGTGTCCTCTGTGGAGGGTCTGGGCGGCATGCCGCTGCTGGTGGCGTACTCGGCCAGCAAGTTCGCCATCCGCGGGATGACCAAGGTGGCCGCGATGGAGCTCGGCAAGCTGGGCATCCGGGTCAACTCGGTGCATCCCGGGGCGATCGACACCCAGATGATCCACGAGGCGGCGGGCGGCCAGGTCCCGATGGACCACGTCGGCAAGCGCGTCGCGCTGGGCCGGGTCGGGCAGCCGGAGGAGATCGCGTCCCTCGCGGTCTTCCTGGCCAGCGACGAGAGCTCTTACTGCACCGGCGCGGAGTTCACGGCCGACGGCGGCGCAACGGCAACGCACGCACTCGCCTGACCAAGGCGAGAGGCAAGGACATCCCTGACGGTTCGACACCCGATGGGGTGGGTTCTTCCGCAATTTCAATGGAAATCGGACCTTCGATTTCCATTGAAATTGCGGGACCCCGGATCAGCGTGGATCGGGAGGTGAGCTGGTGGCAGTGCGGAGTGCTGGGGCGTTCGTGCAGGTCGGGCGGATGGCCACGCTCGGGTGGGGGGTGCTGCGGGCCGTGCCGCGGCGGCCCTTCCAGGTCCGGGAGTGCATCCAGCAGGCCTGGTTCTTCGCCAGTGTCACGATCCTGCCGACCGCGCTGGTGGCGATCCCGTTCGGCGCCGTCATCGCGATGCAGCTCGGGTCGCTGACGCAGCAGATCGGGGCCCAGTCGTTCACCGGTGCCGCCAGCGCGCTGGCCATCCTCCAGCAGGCCAGCCCGCTGATCACCGCGCTGCTGGTGGCCGGGGCCGGCGGATCGGCGATGTGCGCCGACATCGGTGCGCGCACCATCCGCGAGGAGATCGACGCGCTGGAGGTGCTCGGGATCTCGCCGATCCAGCGGCTGATCGTGCCCCGCGTCATCGGCGCCGTGCTGGTCGCCCTGCTGCTCAACGGCATGGTCAGCGTCGTCGGCGTGCTCGGCGGCTACTTCTTCAACGTGATCCTGCAGGGCGGCACGCCCGGCGCGTACCTGGCCAGCTTCAACGCCCTCGCGCAGCTGCCCGACCTGTGGATCAGCGAGTTCAAGGCGCTGCTCTACGGGTTCGTCGCCGGCGTCGTCGCCGCCTACCGCGGCCTCAACCCGGCCGGCGGGCCGAAGGGCGTGGGCGACGCGGTCAACCAGGCCGTGGTGATCACGTTCCTGCTGCTGTTCCTGATCAACCTGGTGCTCACCGGGATCTACCTGCAACTCGTGCCCCCGAAGGGATTGTGAGCCGATGGCCGTCGTCGACCCGGTCGCCGCCCCGTTGCGGCGGCGGATCACCCGCGGGCCCGGCGACGCGCTCGCCGAACTGGGCTGGCAGCTGTCGTTCTACCTGCGCGCCCTCGCCCTGGCGCCCGTCGCGCTGCGCCGCTACTACCGCGAAACCGCCCGGCTGCTCACCGAGGTCGTGTTCGGCAGCGGCGCGCTGGCCGTCATCGGCGGCACGCTCGGCGTGATGATCGGCATGACCGTCGCGACCGGCGCGATCGTCGGCCTGCAGGGCTATTCCTCGCTGAACCAGCTCGGCACCTCGGCGCTGACCGGGTTCGTCGCCGCCTACTTCGACACCCGCGAGGTCGCGCCGCTGTCGGCGGGCCTGGCGCTGTCGGCGACCGTCGGCTGCGGGTTCACCGCGCAGCTGGGCGCGATGCGGATCTCCGACGAGATCGACGCCCTGGAGGTGATGGGCGTGCGGACGCTGCCGTACCTGGTGACCAGCCGGGTGCTGGCCGGGGTCGCGGCCGTCATCCCGCTGTACGTGGTGGGGCTGCTCGGCTCGTACTTCGCGTCCCGGCAGATCACCGTGTGGTTCTACGGCCAGTCCGCGGGCACCTACGACCACTACTTCCACCTGTTCCTGCCGCCGGAGGACGTCCTGTGGTCCTTCGGCAAGGTGATCGTGTTCAGCGTCGCGGTGATCCTGACGCACTGCTACTACGGCTACACCGCGCGCGGCGGCCCGGCTGGTGTCGGCGTCGCGGTGGGACGAGCGGTGCGCACCTCGATCGTGCTGGTCGCGGTGCTGGACTTCTTCCTCAGCCTGGCCATCTGGGGCTCCACCACGACGGTTCGGATCTCGGGATGAGGGGCCGGCGGAGCAGGCGCCGCTACCAGGCGCTCGGAGTGGTGTTCCTGGTCGCGGCCGGGATGTTCGTCGCGGGCACGATCGCCATGTACCGCAAGGCGTTCACGCCGGTCGTGGCGGTCAGCCTCGAAACCGACCGGATCGGCAACCAGATGCGGGTGGGCGCCGACGTCAAGGCGCGCGGCGTGGTGGTCGGCGAGGTGCGCGGCGTGCGAGCCGACGGCGACCACGCGGTGCTCGACCTGGCGCTGCGGCCGGACCAGGCGGAGCTGATCCCGGCGAGCGCGTCGGCGCGGCTGCTGCCCAAGACGCTGTTCGGGGAGCGCTACGTCTCCTTGCACATCCCGGAGAACGCCGGCTCGCGGGCGCTGGCCTCCGGCGACGTCATCCCGCAGGACCGCAGCGGATCGGCGATCGAGATCGAGAAGGTGCTCGGCGACCTGCTGCCGGTCTTGCAAGCGGTGCAACCGGAAAAGCTCTCGACGACGCTGACCGCGGTGTCGCAGGCGCTGGACGGCCGCGGCGAGCAGCTCGGCGACACGCTCGTGCAGCTGGACGGCTACCTGGAGCGGCTGAACCCGTCGCTGCCGAAGCTGGAGTCGGTCATCGCGCGCATCGACGACGTGGCCGACACCTACGCCGAGGCCGCGCCCGACCTCACGCAGGCGCTGGCCGACCTGACCACCACCAGCAAGACCATCGCCGAACAGCGGCAGGCGCTGAACACCATGCTGGGCACCGTCACCGGCAGCGCGAACGACCTGAACCGGTTCCTGGCGCTGAACAAGGACAACCTGATCAACCTCACCGGCACATCGAGGTCCACATTGGAACTCCTCGCCGAATACGCCCCGGAGTACCCCTGCATGCTCAAGCAGTTCGCGGACTCGATCCCGAACGCCGAGCGATCCTTCGGCAAGGGCACCGAGAACCCCGAGATCGCCAAGTTCACCATCGAGATCACCGGTAGCCGCGGCAAGTACCTGCCGGGCGTGGACACGCCGAAGTACCTGGACCAGCGCGGGCCGCGCTGCTACCCGTGGGTCGAGGCGCCGGACACCTTCCCGCAGTACCCGCCGGGCGGGCCGGTCCAGGACGGTTCCGTGTTCCCGGAGCCGCCGCGCGACCGCGACGAAGTGTTCCCGTGGAAGCAGAAACCGGCGTCCACCACGTCGCAGTCGGTGGCGAACACCCCTGCCGAGCGGGACCTGCTGTCGACGTTGCTGGCGCCGCAGATGGGCGTGCCGCGCTCGGAGGTGCCGGACTGGAGCGGGCTGCTGGTCGGCCCGGTCTACCGCGGCGCGGAGGTGACGGTGCGATGAGGTCGATAGCCGCGCCGCTGGTCAAGCTGCTGATCTTCGCGGCGGTCACGATCACGCTCACCGGGGTGCTCGCGATGACCATCGCCGCCTCCACCTCCGGCTCCGCCGACTCCTACCACGCGCGGTTCGCCGACGCCTCCGGCCTGGACGCCGGCGACGACGTGCGGATGGCGGGCGTGAAGGTGGGCCGGGTGACCGGGCTGGAGGTCGTCGACGGCAAGCACGCCCTGATCCGCTTCGACCTCGACGCCGGCCGGCGCCTCCCGCGCGACGCCGCCGCGACCGTGAAGTTCCGCAACCTCGCCGGTCAGCGCTACCTGGCGCTGGACGCGGCGCTGCGCGATCCGGCGGACGTGCTGCCGCCGGGCGGCGAGATCCCGCTGGAGCGGACCCATCCGGCGCTGAACCTCACCGCGCTGTTCAACGGGTTCAAGCCGCTGTTCCAGGCGCTTTCGCCGCAGGACGTCAACCAGCTCTCGGGCGAGATCGTCCAAGTGCTGCAGGGCGAGGCGGGCACGGTGGACAGCCTGCTCGCCCACACCGCGTCGCTGACGTCCACCATCGCCCGCAAGGACGAGGTGATCGGCCAGGTCATCGACAACCTCAACGCCGTGCTGACCACCGTCAACGCGCGCGGCCCGCAGCTGGGCGAGCTGATCACCTCGATGCAGCAGCTGACCAGCGGATTCGCCGAGCAGCGGAAGCCGGTGGGGGAGGCCGTCGCCGCGCTCGGCGAGCTCACCAACACCACCGCCGGAATGCTGGAGGAAGCGCGGCCGCCGCTGCAGAGCAGCATCGGCGAGCTCAACCGGGTCGCCGGCATCCTCAACGCCGAGCAGCCGAAGCTGGAGGCCGACCTGCAGAACATCCCGGAGCGGCTCAACGCGCTGACCAGGACGGTCAGCTACGGCAGCTGGTTCAACTTCTACCTGTGCCGGATCTCGGGCACGGTCGGGATCTCCAAGCTCAACATCTCGATCCCGATCCTGCCGCTGCCGGCCTCGGAGATGCCGGAGAGGTGCAAGCCGTCATGAAGCTGTTGCGGGAGCGGAACCAGGCCGTCGTCGGCCTGGTCGCCGTCGTGCTCATCACCTGCGCCACGCTGGGCGCGTTCTTCGCCAAGGACCTGCCGGTGATCGGCGGCGGCACCACCTACGAGGCCTACTTCTCCGAGTCGGCCGGGCTCGCGGCGGGCAACGACGTGCAGATCGCCGGGGTCAAGTCCGGCGAGGTCACCGACGTCTCGCTGGCGGGCAACCGGGTCCTGGTGGCGTTCCGCGTCGACGGCGCGCAGATCGGCGACCGCAGCCGGGCCAGCATCGAGATCAAGACGCTGCTCGGCGAGAAGTACCTGGCGCTGCAACCGGACGGCGCCGAGGAACTCGCGGAGCCGATCCCGGTCGAGCGGACCGCCGCGCCGTTCGACATCCCGGACGCGCTCGACCAGCTGACCCGCACGGCCGACCAGGTCGACACCCAGCAGCTCGCGCAGAGCTTCCGCGTCCTGGCGGACACCTTCCGCGGCGCGCCGCAGCACATGGGCCAGGCCATAGACGGGCTCTCACAGCTGTCGCAGACCATCGCCTCGCGCGATCAGCAGCTCACCGATCTGCTGCGCAACACCAGCGGCGTGAGCAAGATCGTCGCGGACCGCGATGATCAGGTGCAGCGGCTCATCTCGGACGGGAACGTGCTGCTGACCGAGTTGCAGAGCCGCAAGGAGGCGATTTCGGCGCTGCTGATCGGAACCCAGCAGCTCTCCGACGAACTGCGCGGCCTGGTCGCCGACAACCAGCAGCAGCTGCGGCCGACGCTGGAGCAGCTCAACCAGCTGACCGAGATGCTGCAGCGCAACCAGGACGACCTGGGCCGCGTGGTGGCGGCGATGGCGCCTTACGTGCGCGGCTTCAACAACACGGTGGGCAACGGCCGGTGGTTCGACGGCTACCTGTGCGGCCTGTTCCCGCCCGCGATCAACGCCGGGCCGTTGCAGACGAACACGACGTCCTGCGAGATCCCGGTGCCGACCCGGCCCGTCGGAGGTGGCTGATGTCCAAAGTGGTCGGAATCGGATGCGCGCTGGCACTGCTCGTCAGCGCGGGATTGTGGTGGCTGTTCGCCGATCCCGGCAAGCAGATCACCGCGTACTTCGACCGCACCGTCGGGGTCTACGCCGGATCCACCGTGCGGGTGCTGGGCGTCGAGGTGGGCAGGATCGACGGCGTCGTGCCGCAGGGCGACGTGGTGCGAGTGGACATGCACGTCGACGACGACGTGCAGATCCCGGCCGACGTGAAGGCCGTGGTGGTCGCGCCGAGCCTGGTCAGCGACCGGTACGTGCAGCTCACCCCGGCCTATTCCGGTGGCGCGGAACTGGTTTCGGGCGCGGTGCTGGCCAAGGACCGCACCGCGACGCCCGCCGAACTCGACGACCTCTACCGCAGCGCCAACGCGCTCGCGCAGGCCCTCGGCCCGGACGGCGCCAACAGCACCGGAGCGCTGTCCGAAGTGCTGTCCACCTCGGCCGCCGCGCTGGAGGGCAACGGCAAGGACCTCAACGCCACGGTGAAGCAGCTCGGTGACCTCGCCGCCACCCTGCAGGAGAACCAGGGCGACCTGTTCGCCACGGTCGACAACCTGAACACCTTCACCGCGACGCTCGCCGCCAGCGACCGTCAGATCCAGGAGTTCTACGGGCGGGTCGACGACGTCACCGGATTCCTGGCCGGCGAGCAGCAGCAGATGGGCGCCGCGCTGAGCTCGCTGGCCGTCGCGCTGGACGACGTCTCCCGATTCATCCGCGACAACCGGGAACTCATGGCGTCCAATGTGGACAATCTGACCGGCGTGACGCAGCAGCTGGTGGACCAGCGCCAGGCGCTGTCGGAGGTGCTCGACGTCGCACCGCTGGGCGCGACGAACTTCATCAACTCCTACGACGCGGCCTCCGGCAGCGTCACGGTCCGCGGCCACCTCAACGAGCTCACCCACCCGCCGGTGCTGATGGTGTGCAAGCTGCTCCAGCACAGCATGCCCGAGCCGGTGCCGCAGGGCCTCAAGGACGCCTGCGACAAGCTCGCGCCGTACCTGGACGGCAAGCTGCAGCTGCCATCGATCGGCGAAACGATGCATCACCTGCAGCAGGGCGAACTGCCGCCGCTGCCGCTGGTGGACGCCGCCCAGCAAGGAGGCCCCCGATGAAGCGGTTCGCGCC
Organism: Saccharopolyspora sp. NPDC045839; assembly: GCF_056431645.1. NCBI lineage: Bacteria > Bacillati > Actinomycetota > Actinomycetes > Pseudonocardiales > Pseudonocardiaceae > Saccharopolyspora > Saccharopolyspora sp. NPDC045839. Next base: position 101,751 of record NZ_JBWKKH010000035.1, on the reverse strand, counting down.
GGTGCTGCTGGCGGCGCTGCTGGTTTCCGGTTGCGGCACAGCGGGATTCACCGGGCTCTACAACGCCCCGCTGCCCGGCGGCGCTGAGCTGGGCTCGAACCCGTACCAGGTGACCGCGCACTTCGCCGACGTCCTCGACCTGGTGCCGCAGTCCAGCGTGAAGGTCAACGACGTCGCTGTCGGGCGGGTGGAGCGGATCGAGCTGAGCCCCGACAACACCACCGCGCTGGTGCACATGGCGGTCAACGGCGATGTCCGGCTGCCCGCCAACGCCGACGCCCGGCTGCGGCAATCGAGCCTGCTGGGGGAGAAGTTCGTCGAGCTCGCGGCACCCGCCAGCGCGGCAGCGGGCGCGCTGGCCGACGGCGCGGTGATCCCGCTGGAACGCACCAACCGCAACCCGCAGGTCGAAGAGGTGCTGGGCGCGCTGTCGATGCTGCTCAACGGCGGCGGCGTCGCGCAGCTGCAGGACATCGTGCGCGAGCTCAACGGCGCGTTCACCGGCAACGAGGCGGAAATCCGTTCGCTGCTGGGAAATCTCAACGAAACGGTCACCCGGCTGGACGGGCAGAAGGAGAACATCACCCGCGCCATCGACGGCCTCAACCGGCTCTCGTCGACGCTGCGCGGGCAGACCGACCAGATCGCGGGCGCGATCGACGGCTTGGGCCCCGGCCTGCGGACCCTGGAGGAGCAGCGCGGCCAGCTCGTCACCATGCTGCAGTCGCTGGACCAGCTCTCCGGCGTGGCGGTGCAGACCGTCAACCGCAGCAAGGACGACATGGTCGCCGACCTGCACGCGCTGGCGCCGACGCTGCAGAAGCTCGCCGAGACCGGCGACGCGCTGCCGGACGCCATCGCCTACCTCGCGACGTACCCGTTCCCGGAGTACGTCATGAAGCCGCTCAAGGGCGACTTCGTCAACGCGGACGTGCGGTTCGACCTGGACCTGAGCACGATCATGGAGAACCTCACCCGCTCCTCCGGGCCGCTGATCCCGATCCCCGGCCTCAGCGACGCGGGCCAGCCGGGACTGCGGCCGCCACCGCCGGCACCGGCCCTGCCGCCGCTGCCGATCCCGGCGCCGCAGTCAGTCCCGCCGGTCCCGGCCCCGATCCAGTTCGGAGGACGCTGATGTTCGCGCGGAAGACCAAGATCCGGCTGGGGCTGTTCCTGGTGCTGGCGGTCGTGGGCATCGGCTACGCGGGCGGGCAGTACGCCGGGCTGGACCGCTACTTCGGCGGCAGCGGCTACACCGTGACGGTGCGGATGGCGGACTCGGGCGGGCTGTTCACCAACTCCGAGGTGACCTACCGAGGCGTCGCGGTGGGCCGGGTCACCGAGATGCGGCTCACCGACGCGGGCATCGACGTCGACCTGCACATCGACGACGCCGCGCCGCCGATCCCGGCGGGCGCCCGGGTTGCGGTGGCCAACCGCTCGGCGGTGGGGGAGCAGTACCTCGACCTGCGCCCGGAGCGCGACGGCGGCCCGTACCTGGCGTCGGGATCGGTGATCGAGCAGGAGCGCACCGAGTTGCCGCCGGCGCCGGAATCGCTGCTGGTCGACCTGGACCGGCTGGTCGGTAGCGTCCCGGTCGACGACCTGCGCACGGTCGTCGACGAGGTCGGCACGGCGTTCGACGGCACCGGCGGTCACCTGCAGCGCATGCTGGACGCGACGAGTTCGGTGACGGCCGCCGCAAACGAGCACCTCCCGCAGACCACCGGGCTGCTGGCCAACAGCGACGTGGTGCTGCGCACCCAGCAGCAGCAGTCGGAGCAGATCGTGTCGTTCAGCAGCGGGCTGCGGGAGATCTCCGGGCGGCTGAAGGAGTCCGACCCGGACCTGCGGCGGATCATCAACGGCGCGCCGGCGGCGAGCCAGGAGGTCGACGCGCTGCTGCGCAGCGCGGGCACGGATTTCGGCGTGGTGGTGGCGAACATGCTGACCACGATGCAGATCACCGACGTGCGCGGCCCGGCGATGGAGCAGATGTTGGTGGCGCTGCCGGTGATCTCGGCGTTCTCCCACACGCTGTCGCCGGACGGCACGGGACACCTCGGCTTGGTGCTGAACTTCTTCAACCCGATCGCCTGCACCAGGGGCTACGAGGGCACGCCCCGCCGCCCGGGAAGCGAAACGGCGCCGGGCCCGACGAACGAAGACCTGCACTGCGCGGAACCCCCGGGCAGCGTGATCAGCGTCCGGGGCTCCCAGAACGCCCCCCGAGCCCCGGTCCCGGACCCGGTAGCACCACCACCCCCGTTCGATCGATGACGACCACCCGTGAGCACTTCGTGCCGCGGTAGCAGCACAAAGTACTCACGGGCCAAAGCACCTCCGGCACCTCTGCGGCCGGGGCCTCGGCGTAGAGGAGGGCGGCGGCGAGCCGGGCTTCGCGGGGAAGCGGACCGCTGAACAAGGCGATCACCCCGCGATGGACGCGTTGCCAGCGCCGGGCCGCAATGTTCGCCCGGATCGTGGCATAGCTGACGCCGAACTTCCGCAGCTGCTTGCACGTGAAGACGGCGTGCTGCCCGCGGCTCAGTGACTGCCAGTCGGCTTGGTCGGTCTGTCGGATGTGAATGGGCACATCCTCATAGAGGAGCGGGTCGCTGGCACAGATACACCGGTCAGCACTTCGGGTGGTCAGGAGCACCCGAAAATGCGGCCGAACCGATCCGGCCTGGCTGGAAGGCCCGTGCGTACTTTGTGTCGCTATCGCAGCAGAAAGTACTCACGGGCCCAGTACGGTCCCGGTATGCGGATCCTCGTGGTTTCGGCCCCTTTGCTCGGGCATCTGTTGCCGCTGTTCCCGTTGGCGCAGGCCCTGCGCGATGCCGGGCACGACGTGCTGGCCGCGTCCGCCGAAGACGGCCTCAACGCCCGGAACAGCGGGATCGAGATCGAGGATGTCGCGCCGGGCTTCGAGTTCGGCCGGATCGCCCGGCGGATCATGCTGCGGCACCCGCTGCTGGCCCGCGCCGAACTCGCCGGGGACGGCGGGCTCCGCACCGTGTCCCGGCTCTTCGGCGCGGCGAACGACCAGATCGCGGACGGGGTGGTGGCGCTCGCCGACCGGTGGAAGCCGGATCTCGTCATCCACGAACCCCTCGCCGCCGCCGGGGCGTTGGCTGCGGCGCGCCGGGGAATTCCGGCGGTGCTGCACGAGAATGCACTGTTCGACGGGCCGGAAGTGTTCGGCGCCACCAGGATGGCCGCGCCGTTGGCCCGCCATGGTGTGGCGGCGCTACCGCCTGCCGCGGTGACCTTGACCATCGCGCCGCCGAGCGTCGTCGGCGCCCGCGACGGCCTGCCGATGCGGTGCGAGCCGTTCAGCGGCGAGGGGGAGGTGCCGGATTGGCTGGCGGAAACCCCCGAGCGGCCCCGAATCCTGGTCAGCCGCAGCACGGTGAACGGACCGGGAGCGAGCCCGATGCCAGCAGTCGTCGCCGCCGCCTCCGAAGTTGACGCGGAGATCGTGCTGGTGCGCCCAGACGCCAAAACCGCGAGCCGGGACATGCCGAAGAACGTCCGCACGGTCGACTGGGTTCCGATCAACGCGATCCTGCCGACGTGCGCGGCGGTGGTGCACCACGGCGGCGCGGGCAGCGTCTTCGGGGCCTTCGCGGCGGGCCTTCCGCAACTGGTCACGCCGGGCTCGGGCGACCGGAAGTTCAACGCGGAGCGGGTGGCGGAGCGTGTAGCGGGTCTCGCGGTACCGGCGAAGCGGATCACGGCGGCGGACCTGACCCGCCTGATCACCGACGGAGCCATGAAGAAGGCGGCAGCCGAGGTCCGCGAGGAGATGCAGGCCATGCCCGCCCCGGCAGACCTGGTGCCCCGCCTGGAAAACCTGCGGTAGCGGCCCGTGTGTACTTCGTGCCGCTGAAGAGCCGCTGTAGCAGCACAAAGTACTCACGGGCCGTAGGCGGAGCCCTCGTGGTCAGGCGTTGGTTGGGATGCCCGCGTTGGTGAGGATCTCGCGGGCCGGGAGGGCCGTGCTCCCGGCCGCCGTGAGGCCGGAGGCCGTCAGGTGCGCGTCGACGATGCGCAGGCCAGCCGCGTAGCCCGCGAAGTCCGGTAGCCCCACCGGTTGCAGTCCCATGCGCTGGGCCGTGGCGTCGCCGAAGACGTACGGGGGCAGGTTCGGCATCCCGGTCACGTCGATCCCGGCCGCGATCTTCCCGTACGCCGAGTCCAGTTCCGTCCCGGTCAGCCCTTGGGACCACGGGCCCATGGCCTGCTCGCCGGACAGCTCGCGCACGAACGCCTCGGCCAGGCCCTCCGCGACGACCTGTTCCCCGACCGTGATGGCAGCGGGGTCCCAGACGACGTTCGCGTAGCGCACGTTGTGGTGCAGCTCGTGCGCGGCGGCGTGGTCGATCTTCGCCAGGCTCGTCTCGGTGGGCCACATGTAGAGCTGGATCGCGCCCGGGAACCCGCCCAGGCCGAAGTACCCGGCACTGCGCGCCATCAGCTGCTCGTCATCGGGGTTGCCGAGAGCCAAGACGACGTGCACGGTGTCGGCGTGCCCGATCCCGGGCACCGCGCCGCTGATCCGCGCCCACGCGGCGGCGAGGGAGTCTTCGACGCGGTTCCACACCTCGGCTTCCTGCATCCGGCGCAGTGCGGGCACATATCGCTGGTCGTCGCGGTCGAGCCGGAAACCACTACCGCCCATCTGGAACATCTGGACCAGGTCCACATCCCCCATCACGGACATCGCCGGCTCCAGCGGGCTGAGCATCTCCCGCAGGGCGTCGGGCCGCTCCGCCGGCGGTCGCCGGAGGAGGTCGAGCATGGCGGACGCCGTGTCATGAACAACGATCTTCATGGTCCGGGACCGTAGGGTCTCCAGTCGGTGGAGGGTCAAATCTCCCGGTGTCAGCCGGGCTGGAGACCGGCGTCGTGGGCCAGGATGGCGGCCTGGACCCGGTTCGCGCAGTCGAGCTTGGTGAGGATCCGGCTGATGTGCGCCTTCGCCGTCCCCGTGCCCATGTGCAGGCGTTGGGCGGCGCGGTGGGGGAGTGCTTGTGCACGTTGGTCAGCCCCTCCCGCACCACGCGGTGCACGGCGTGGCGGGCCCGCGCATCGGCGTCGTCGACGTCCGCCCCGGACCACACCAGCTCCACCGCGATGCCGGCGCGGCGGGATTCGGCCACGAGATCGGTGATGTCGGCACGGGTTCCGCTGTGCTCGCCGACGGTTCCGGGCGGCGCGCCCTGGGCGTCGTTGAGGACTCCCAGGATCTCGCGCAGTTCGGCCATCGCCGTCGCGGCCGTGGTGCGCAGGAGCTCGGCCTGACCGCTGAAGCGGGGCGCGTCCTTGGCCGCGGTGATCTCCAGCGCCCCGGCGTGCATCGAGATCAGGCTGAGCCGGTGCCCGAGCATGTCGTGCATCTCGGTGGCGATGTGCGCGCGTTCCTTCAGGCGAGCCTTCTCGGCGGTGAGTTCCTGCGCCCGCTCCAGGTACTGGTTGCGTTCCCGGAGAAGCCGGACGAGCGGCTGACGCCGGCCGAGGACGCCGCCGGACAGCGCCGGGAGCAGCAGCAGGAACGCGACCGTCAGCGCGTAGCCGGCGAGGGTCTCGCCGAGGCCGCCCGGGGCGTTCCACTCGCGGACGACCGCGAGCAGGAGGTCCACGACGGCGGTCGCCAGCACCGCCGGCCACAGGCGCCGGGCGGGCGTGATGCGCCGCGCCACCGAGAACGTGACGAAGGGCAGCGTCGCCGCCGCCCAGATGTTGTCGCTGGCGAACACCGGAGCCGTGGCCAGCAGCGTCGCGACCGGCCATCGCCTTCGGGCCGGAACCAGCAGCGCCGCCCAGCACGCCGTCGCGGCGGTGACGGCGAAGTGGCTCGACGGCAGCAGCGAAGCCGGGCTCGGCACGAACCCGATGCCCAGCACCACGAGGAAGGCCGCCAGCTCGCCGGCCACCACCTGACGTGGCGCCGCGCGCACGGCTCGCGCTTCTTGGGCGGCGGCTGCCCGCGCCTTTTCAACCAGCGGAGACACCCGCGAATCCCTCACCTCGGACGATCGGTCGCCGACCGATCCATTGTCGGTCAGCTCCCGGCCCGCCGGACAGTGCCGACCGGTCCGCAGATCATGGCCGATCGGCCACGAGGTCTGGACGGGTGGCACGCGCTTCGGCGGCGGCCGGCTCCCTAGGCTCCAACGCGACGAATCACCTGGAAGGGACGAACATGAGTCTTCAGCGGGAATCGGCCGTCGATGCCCCAGGCACGCCGTACCACCTGCTCGCGCGCACGCCGGCGCACCGCTGGTGGCGGCCGTTGGTCGGGATCCTGCTGCTGGTCGCGCTCGCGGTGGTGTTCCTGCTGGTGATCAGCGCCGCCGGCATGGGCCTGGCGGTGCTGGTGGGCATCGGGCTGGACGCCGAACTGGGCTTCTCCGCCCCGCTGTGGGAATTCGCGTTCGCCTTCGCCAGCATCGCCGTCCTCCTGCCCGCCGTCCTGCTGACGGCGCGGTGGGCGCAGCGCCGCCCGGTCGGCACGGTGTCCAGTGTGGAGGGACGGCTGCGCTGGCGGTGGCTGCTGGACTGCGGGGGATGGGCGGTGCTGGGCTTCGTCCTCATCGCCGTCGTCGATCTCGCCCGGGGCCAGGGCGTGGACGTCGCGACGTGGCCGGGCTGGCCGACGTTCCTGGCCGTGTTCGCGATCGCCGTGACCCTCGTGCCGTTGCAGGCCGCCGCCGAGGAGTACCTGTGCCGCGGGTGGCTGGTGCAGACCTTCGCCTCCTGGACCCGCACCCCGTGGCCGGGGGCGGTGGCCACCTCGGTGCTGTTCGTGGCGTTGCACGACTACACCGAGCCGCTGGTGGTCGCCGACCTCTTCGTCTTCGCGATGGCCATGTGCTGGCTGACCATCCGCACCGGCGGCCTGGAGGCGGCGATCGCGCTGCACGTGGTGAACAACGCCGCCTTCGCCGTGTTCGCCGGTACCCAGGGCGTGCCCAGCCTCGACCAGAGCGGCAGCTACTCGGTGTGGGACGTCCTGCCGACCATGGCCCTGACCGTGGTCTACACGTGGTGGATCGACCGCCGAGCCCGCCGCCGCGGGATCGTCACCCGCAGCCGACCGGTCGCGGCCGGCGGTACGATCGGGGCATGTTGAAGATCGGATTCACCTCGGCGCGGTGAGCGCCGCCGAAGCGCGGCACCGGCTGACCGTGCCCGTCCTACTGGACGGCTGGCAGATCGAGTGCTGCGGAACGCCTCCCGCGGTCGGCGATGAAGTGTCCTGGCGGCTGGAGTGGAGTCAGTGGTCCGCATCGGCGATCCCGACCGGCATGGCGCTCCGGGCAGGGCTGGAACGCCGCCCGGTGCCGGAAGGCCCAAGAGCGAGAACGACCGGGAGCACCGTGCCCGCGGTGGCGAGAGCCGGTGGTGTCAGCGTGTTCGTATCGGTGCCGGAGCCACTGCCTGCGGAGATCACGCTCACCGGAGTGCTGCACGAAGACCACCACTCCGCCCGGCCGCCCGACGACCTGCTGACCGGCGGACGGGTCACGGCGGTGTGGCTGGTGTCGTGGGAGTACGAGCTGCGGGATCGCTGCTGGCGACCCGTCGACGGCAGCGCTGAACTCGAGAGCGTTCAGCGCGCGCCGAAGTTCATGCCCCGGTCAACGCCGCCGGAGCACGGCGGGTTCTGGCGGGATACCAACGCGGTGCTGGTCGACCTCGAAACATCCGGCTGAACGACGGCGCGGCCGCGCGCCGATCCGGCGGTGATGATCAGGGCGACAACGTTGTCCTCGGCCCACCGGTCACCACGAGCCGGCGTGGGGGGGGGGGGGGGGGAGGACGGGGGGAACCCACCCTCCGGGGTTTGCCCACCGGTGGTTGTTTCCACGCACACCACCCCCAGGACAGCGGGAATCGCGTGGTTTTTTTC